>JABFWL010000705.1 GCA_013362315.1 Catenulispora sp.
GCCGCCGGCCGGGGCCAGTCTCAGGCCGGTCGGGACGGGCCGGCGCGCCAGCCAGCGCCCCGACCAGCCCCGCCGCGCCTCACACGTGCTTGTGGAACCCCTGCTCCTTCAGCACGTCCACCACCTGCTTCACCTCGTGCGCCCGCGAACGCGGGCACACCAGCAGCGCGTCGTCGGTGTCCACGACCACCACGTCCCGCAGGCCCACCACGGCGACCACGCGGCCGGTGGTCGAGACCACCACCGAGTCCTCGACCGAGCGCAGCGTCGCCAGCCCGGTGTCGGCGAGCACGACGTTCCCGGCGGCGTCGCCGTCCAGGGACTCCCCGAGGGAGTGGAAGTCCCCGATGTCGCTCCACGGGAAGTCGGCCGGGACCGTGGCGACCAGGCCGGCGGCGGCCGCGCCCTCCATGACGCCGTAGTCGACCGAGATCTTCTCCAGGGTGGGCCAGGTGGCGGCGAACACGGTCTCCTGCTCGGGGCCGTCCCAGGCGGCGGCGATGGTGGCGATGCCGGCGCGCAGTCGCGGCCGCTGCCGTTCGAGCTCGGCCAGGAACGCCTCGGCCTGGAAGACGAACATGCCCGCGTTCCACAGGTACTCGCCGGTGGCCAGATAGCCGGCGGCCGTCTCGGCGTCCGGCTTCTCGCGGAACGCGGCTATCCGGTGCACCCCGGGAGATGTCTCCTCGGCCAGGTGCAGGTAGCCGAAGCCGGTCTCCGGACGCGTGGGCCGGATGCCGACGGTGACCAGCGCGCCGGCCTCGGCGGCGCGCGCCGCGACGCCGATCAGCTCCTCGAAGCGCTCCTGGCGGCCGATCAGGTGGTCGGCGGAGTAGACGGCCATCACCGCGCCCGGGTCTCGCTCGGCGACCACCGCGGCGGCCAGCGCGACCGCGGCCAGCGAGTCCCGGGGCTCGGGCTCGACCAGGATGTTGGCCTCCGGCACGTGCGACAGCTGGCGGGCCACCGCGGCCACGTGCGCGACGCCGGTGACCACGTAGATCCGCCCGGGGTCCGACAGCGCGGCCACCCGCGCCGCGGTGGCCTGGAGCAGGGACTGGTCGGTGCCGCCGAGGCGGTGCAGGAACTTCGGACTCGCGGCCCGCGACAGGGGCCACAGCCGGGTGCCGCTCCCGCCGGCCAGGATGATCGAGTACAACTGGTGCCGCCTTCCGAGGTGGTGAATCGTCGGATCATAGTGCATGCGGGCGGACCGGCAGACTGCCCCCCGGTGAACACCGTGGCCAGTGACCGGGCCCGCACCCCGTGCGATCGCAGGATCCTACGTTCCACGCCTGCGGCGGCCGGCGATCCGGCCGGACGGCGACCCGCCGCACAGCACGACCACAGCTCGGCACACCTCGACCACAGGTCGATCACAGCTCGACCCCAGACCTCAGCCTTCGAACAGATACCGCCCCTGAGCGTCCCTACCCAGATCGAACATCCCTATTACCGCATCGACGTTCAAAGATCCGTAAATATGCGGAAACGGGTCGGCAGCGCCGGGTACGGGCTCATACCGCAGCGGCGCGGCGAGCCGGCCCGGATCGATCGCCAGCACGATCAGGTCTGTGGCGTCGGCGTAGTAGGCCTCGGCGACGCCGGCGACCTGGCCCGCGGTCGCGGCATGGATGAAGCCCTGCTGCTCCAGCGTGCGGCCGCGCGTGGAGACGCGGTACTCCCCCGCCGCCTCGGCGGCCTCCCAATCGGCCCGGAACGCTATGTGGTAGATCGTCACGGCATCAGTGTGCCCGGTTCCGGCGCAGCCCGACGACTTCTTCGAACAGCTGTCGCCGTACCCTGCGGCCTGGAAACATACCGGCCATGGACATCAGTGAGTCGCCGCTGGCCGAGGCCGGCCGCCGTTTCTTCAGCCCCGAGAACGCCAAGACCTGGATCGGGCTGCTGCGCCCCGGCTACCACCTGCGGGAGCAGCAGGAGGGCGAGCCGCTGGTCGCCTACCTCGGCGGGGACCCGATGCTGCCGGCCGACATGGAGTGGCCGGTGTGGGAGGGACACGGGCCGTTGTCGTTCGTCGCGGCGTTCGACTGCGAGGAGGTGCCGCCGGGGCAGCTGGACATCCCGCTGCCGGAGGCGGGCATGATCCTGTTCTTCTACTTCAACGGCGTCGGCGAGGACTCGGTGCAGTACCTGGACCCGGAGAGCGTCACCGGCGGTACCCGGGTGATCTACGTGCCGGAGACCGCCGACGACGTCGCCCCGCGCCAGGCCCCTGACGGGCTGGAGCCGTTCCCGCGGGTCATGCTGACCGGCGAGCTGATAGCGACCGCGCCCGACAACGAGAACGCGGCGCTGGTCGCGGCGTTCGGCGACCCGAACGAGGACCCGGCCGCCGACGACGACTACACCGAGTACCCGACAGTCGGGGACGCCGACGGCGACGGCTTCTACGACGCGCTGACCACCTTCCGCCGCGACCACTCCCCGCACCACCGGGTCGGCGGCTACTCGCTGCCCAAGGCCGGGTCGGTGGAGAAGGAGGCCGCGCACGCGGTGTTCCCCGGCGACGACGACGCCGCCAGGCAGGCGCGCCGGGACCTGCTCAAGGACCTGGTGATGCTGATCCAGATCGACAGCGACGCGCGGGCGGCGATGGAGTGGGGCGACACGGGGCGGCTGTACTGGCTGATCCGGCGCGAGGACCTGGCGGCCCGCGCGTTCGACAAGGCCACGTTCACCTGGCAGAGCGAGTAGGAGCGAACCTCCGGACGCCCGCCCGGACGCCCGAGACAGACCAGGCACACCAGACCCGCGAGGCCCGGCCTCGCGGGTCAATCGGGGACTGCCACTGCCGGTGACCGCCACCGGTCGCCGCTAGACGCCGCCGCTAGACGCCGCCGCTACCCCGGTCGTGCTGCCCGTGCTTCTCGCGCAGCAGCCGCTCGTGCAGCGCCACCAGCGCGTCGTAGCGGCTGAGCACGTCGGCCAGGTCGTCGGGCTCGGAGATGGACTGCTCGGCGGCCCGCCGGATCATGTCGGCCTGCTGCCGCAGCACCGCGTACTGCTCCGGCCGCGGAGCCTGCGCCAGGATGTCGGACAGCGCCTGCAGCTCGCGGATCATCACCGAGGGCATGCCCAGGCTGGACTGCCGCACCTTCTCGAAGCCGCGCTGCACCAGCCGGTCGTAGCCGGCCTGGGTGCGGATCAGGCGCACATATCCGTCCTTGTCCCGGTGCACGACCTGCGGCCGCCAGCTCAGCGCGACCTCGCGCAGGCAGTCGCCGATCCAGTCCACGCAGGTCAGCGCGGTGAAGGTGTCGTTGATCGCGGCGGACAGCGCGCGGGTGGCGATCTCCACGAGCTGGTCGATGCCGAAGGAGATGTCCTGCGTCATCGACCGGTACGGCCCGCTCAGGTGCGCGCGCCGCAGCGCCTCGACGACCTGCGGGGCGGCCTGCGGCGGGGTGACGGTGGCCAGCGTGCGCCCGGCGACCACGAAGTGCCCGGGCCGGTGGAGCAGGTGGATCACCGCGCCGGCCTCGGTGGCGATCCGGACCAGCTTGCGGTGCGAGACGTACTGCAGGTAGCCGCTCTCGGCGGCGGTCACGACGCCGTGCTCCTCGGCCATGGCCCGCAGCAGTTCCTCCGGATCCGGGCCGGCCTGCGGGCCGCCGGGCGGTGCGGCGGTCTCCTCGGCGATCGCCTTGGCGACGTCGGCGGCTATCGAGGCGATGACGTAGGGGAGCTGGATCTGGATCGCGATGTGGTGGATGAAGTAGATCAGCACCAGGACGTCGAGCAGGGCCAGCGCCAGCGCCAGGCTGATCGAGGCGTGCGGCACGAAGTCGCCGTGCGCCCCGGGGCCGATGGAGATCAGGACCAGGATGGCGAAGGTGAAGGTGGCCACGAAGGTGCCCAGCGTCCACTGGGTGCCGCGGTCGCGCATGAAGTTGCGCAGCATGCGCGGGCCGAGCTGGTTGGCGGCCAGCGTCAGCGCCACCAGGATCACCGAGAACACCACGCCGACCACCGTGATCAGGGCGGCGGCCAGCGCGGTGAGGATCTGCCGCGAGGCGTCGGCGTTGCCGTTGATCACCCAGCTCGGCAGCGTGATGTCGCCCTCGTAGGCGGCCCGGTCCACGGCGTTCACCGCCCAGAACAGCAGTCCGGCGGCGGCGACTTCGAGCGTGGGGACCCACCACAGGCTGGTGCGCAGCGCCTCACGGCGCCAGCCGGGACGCAGCACGACCTGCCTCATCACAGCCCCTTGTCTGGTTCGCGTACACACCGGCACCCGTGATCGTCGCGTATCAGGGCCACCCTAAGGCACGGTGATCGCGTACTCGGACTCCCTCGACGTCCGATCGAGTGTCCTATCAGACGACGAATGACCCTCACCCTGAGGATGAGGGTCAAGGTTCAGCGGTCTGATCACCTGACGGAAGCCGTCACTTTCCCAGCGCCTCGAGCATGTCGGCGGCGATCTGCGCCGACGACTGCGGGTTCTGACCGGTGTGCAGGTTCCGGTCGGTCTCGGTGTGCGGCTGGAACGGCGGGCCGGCCACGAAGTCGGCGCCGAGGCCGATCAGCTCGTCCTGCAGCAGATAGCGCAGGTTCGCCGCGAGCCCGGCCTGCTTCTCCTCCTCGTCGGTGAAGCCGGTGAGGCGGAACCCGGCGACTGCGGGGGTGCCGTCGGGGCGGCGGGCGGCCAGGAGCGCGGCCGGGCCGTGGCAGACCGCGCCGACCGGGGTGCCGGCCGCGAGCGCCGCGCTGATCAGGTCGCCGGCCACCTTGTCGGTGGCCAGGTCCTCCAGCGGGGCGTGGCCGCCGGGGACGAACACCGCCTCGTAGCCGTCGGCCTCGACGTCGTCCAGTACCAGCGGGTTCCGCAGGCCGGCGATCCGCCGCAGGTCGGCGTCGTCGTGCGCGGACAGGCTGCGCGGGTCGGCCCGCGGAGCCAGGCCGACCGGGGTGGCGAACTCGACGTCGCAGCCGGCCTCGGTGAAGGCGTGGTAGGGCACGAGCAGCTCCTCGGCCCAGAACCCGGTGGTGTGCAGGGTGCCGTCCTTCATCGTCAGCTGGTGTGCCCGGCTGACGATGAACAGGACGCGGGCCCGGGCGTCCGCGGCCGGCCCGGCGGTCTGGTCGGTCATGGGCCCAGGTTCGCAGGCCCGGCACGGCGGGCAACTTCACGGCGCCGTCCGCGTGATCCAGCACGTGACGCGGCGCGCGGTTCGGCCTCGTCGTCCACCGACAAGGGGTATTCGGTGGCAGTGGCGGAGCACAGCGGCATCAGGATCGCTTGTCATTCATCTCAGACTCCAAATTTGATCAGCTTCCGCGGCATACTAGCTGAGATGAATGACGTGACGCAGGTGGCTCAGCTGCACAGCAGGTTGCTGACCTGGCTCGCCGCGCGGACGCCGCCGGGCGCCGAACCGCCGGCGCGGCAGTTCGCTCGGCGCCAAGGAGCGCGGCTCGCGCTGTTGTACGCCACGAACGCCGCCACCGGCGACCCCGAGACGCTGCTCCATCCCGTCATCGAGCGGAAAGCCCTCGTCGGCCGTGATCCGGCCGGCACCGCGCACGAGCGGTCGGTGCTCAGGACCCTGGTCCCGGATCTGATCCCTGATCTCGCCCCGAGTCCGGCCGAGCACCTCGACGATCTGCTGCGCGGCTTCGTCCTGGCCTACGACGCGATCTGCCGCGAGGCGGACTCGTTCTGCGGCGAGCTGGCGGCCGGAGCGGACATCGTCACCCGGTTCGTGGCCCGGCCGCCGAACCGATACCGCGCCTACCTCGCCGGCGTGTCAGACCTCGAACCGGCCTTCGACGGCGCCGACGCGCTCCTCGACGCCGAGCTCCGCGATCTGGCCGAGGGCGACCTGCCGGTCTTCTTCACCAGGCCCGGATCCCGCGCCGTCTGGACCAGCCGCGGCGACCGGCTCGACGACGTGGTCCCGGTCTGCGGCCTGGACTCGGCGCTGGCGACGGTCCGCGCCATGGGGCCGCGGGATCGGCGGCGGCAGGAGTGGATGATCGAGGCGGCGTTCGCGGCCGGGAGCACCACCGTGCGGCACTGGTGCCTGGCGACCGGTTCCGCCGCCGACGCCGGCGTGCCCGATCCGCAGCGCGCGCTCGACCAGGCCGAAGCGGTGGCGCGGGAGCTCGGCGCCCTCGCCCACCGGGACGGGCCGCGGGTGAACTGGCTGGGGCTGGAACCGCTGGCGGACGGCCGCTGGACCGTGCTGCCCAGCGGCCTGAGCCTGGGCCACGGCTACAGCGGCATCGCCCTGTTCCTGGCCCGGCTCGGTGCGCTCACCGGCCGCTCGCACCACCTGGAGCTCGCGGCGGCCGCGCTGACCGGGGCCCCGGCGCGGGTCGCCGCACTGGCCGAGCAGCCCGGGCAGCTGGCGGCGATCGGCGGCGGCTTCGCGGGCCTGGACGGGGTCGCGTACGCGCTGGGGCAGCTCAGTGTGCTGCTGGCGTCGCCGGAGCTGCGCCGTACGGCAGACCTGGCCGCCGAGCTGGCCGGCCGCCGCGAGGTGCTCGGGCAACGCGCCGCCACTCCCCCCGGCCTGTTCGAACCCGGCTTGTTCAACGACAGCTGGTGCAGCGGCGTGGCGAGCCTCGCCGCCGGCGGCGCCCTGGACGCCACCGACCGCATGCTGTGGCTGGCCCGCTTGGCGACCACGCCGCCGCTGGCGGATCTGACCGTCTGCCACGGCGAGTTCGGTGTACTGGAGGCGCTGGTGATCCTGGCGGACGGTGGCGACGACCAAGCGCGGGCCACCTTGCACCGCCGCGCGGCCCGCCTGCCGGACCCGGTCGCCAGCGGCGCCGCGTACAGCGGCACGCCCGGCGCGGTGCCGACGCCGGGCTTCCTGCACGGCTTGGCCGGGGTGGGCTACGGACTGCTGCGCGTGGCTTTCCCCGAGAAGGTGCCGTCGGTGCTGACTCTGGAGCCGAGTCGTTAAGCTACTGACGACGGATTCGAAGGGAGGGACGCGGTGGCAGAGCAGACGTCCGGGCAGTCGAACGACCGGACTGACGACCTGACTGGCAGCTCGACTGACAGCCCAACTGACAACGGGACTGTCAGCTCGACTGACAACGGGACTGACCACCCCGCCGACGCACTGGCGGACCCGCCTCCGTCCGCGCGCCCGGCCCTCGCCGAGCGGATCGAGACCCTGTTCCGGGTCGTCCGGCGCCCTGACGGCGAACCGTTCAGCAACGAGGACGTGGCGCGCGCCTGCCGGGAGGCGACCGGGGAGACGTTCTCGGCGACCTACCTGTGGCAGCTGCGGACCGGACGGCGGCTGAACCCGACCGTGCGGCACGTCGAGGCGCTGGCGCAGTTCTTCGAGGTCCCGTCCACCTACTTCTTCGACGACGAGCAGGCCGCCGCCATCACCCGCGACCTGGAACTGCTCGGCGCGCTGCGCGACGCCGGGGTGCGCAGCGTGGCGCTGCGCGCGGTGAACCTGTCGCCGGAGTCGATCGACACCATCAGCGATATGATCGATGTCCTCGCCCGGCGCGAGGGGAAGTCGAACGCTGCGACCGACCGCGAAGGGCGCGGCAGACACGACGGCTCGTAGGCCCGTAGGCTGGTGGCCGAGGGTCGGGGAGGGCCGCGGGGGCGGCGAAGGGGCGGGGGCGGATGCAGTTCTCACGAAGCCGGAGCATGCTCTTGCGCCGGTGCCGCGCCATCGCCGACCGGCTGGAGCTCCCCGAGCCGTTCAGCGCCGAGGCCTTCGTGGCGCGGCTGGCCGCCGACCGCGGCCGCCCGATCGACCTGGTGCCGGTGACCTCCCGCCCGCGCCTGCCGTGCGGGCTGCTGGTGACCCTGGAACACACCGACGTCATCGTGTACTTCGCCGACACCGCCGCCCTGCACCGCGAGCACATCATCCTGCACGAAGCGGCGCACCTGCTGTGCGGCCACGACCAAGCCGCGCCGTTGCAGACCGGCTCAGCAGCCGAGTTGTTCCCGACCCTGTCGTCCGGCCTGGTGCAGCGAGTCCTCGGCCGGACCGCCTACAACGCCCCGCAGGAGCGGGAGGCGGAGCTGGTGGCCTCGCTGATCCGGTGCAAGGCCGCGGCGCCCCCGTACAACAATCCCGACGTGAACACGGACGCGGACGCCGACTCGGGCACGGCGCGGCTCGGCGTGCTCTTCGGCGTCGGCCGGTCCTGACAAGCCGCCGCGGCGCTCCACCTCCAACCGCTGGCGGTCTCAGCCGCGCAGCGCCTCCACGACCGCCGCCAGCCGGTCCACCGGCTCGGCGTTGTAGATCCGCAGCGCGACCGTCGTCGCTCCAGCCGCCCACAGCTCCCGCACGCGGTCGGCGGCCTGTGCGACGCTCCCGCTGACCGTGAACAGCTCACCGGGGTCGCGGCCCAGCCATCCGGCTTGCCCGGTGACCGCCTCGTCGAAGGCGGCGCGGTCCGGCCCGTCGTCGCCGAGGTGGCAGAACGCGAACACGGCGAGTTCGTGGTCGGGCCCCGGACCGCCGCGCCCGATGTGGACGCGCGCCGCCTCCACGTCCTTCGGGCCGTGGCCCTCGGTGATGACCGTGCCCTGCGCGCAGCGCCCGGACAGCTCCAGCGTCTTGGCGCGCACGGCGCCGACGAACAGCGGCGGCACCACCTCCGGCGGGTGGACCAGGCGCACGCCGTCCAGCGTGACCTCGCGCCCGGCGGTGGTCACGGTCTCCCCGCGCAGCAGGCCGCCGACCGAGGTCAGCGTCTCCTCCAACCGCGCCATCGACGAGCCCGGCGTCGCGCCGACCTGGGCCAGCCAGAAGTCGACGCCGTGGCCCAGGCCCGGGGCGAACCGGCCCGGGAACACCCGGGCCAAGGTGGCGGCCTCCATCGCGAACAGCGCCGGGTTCCGGTAGGGCGCCGGGGCGATGCCGAGCCCGACCCGCAGCCGGTCGGTGGCGGCCAGGGCGACGGCGGCGGCGGTGAGACCGCCGTTCCAGCCCAGGTCCTCCACGACCCAGAGGTCGTCGGCGCCCGCCGCCTCGACCCGCCGGGCGAACTCCGGCAGGCCGGCCGGGTCCCAGGCGCGGTCGTACATGATCCCCAAACGCGTGTTCGTCATGGCGGGAGACTATCGGCGCTCTCCGTCAGGAGGCGAAGGTGCCGATCAAAATCGAGGTCCACCACGCGGCCTGGGACAGGGACGCCGAGGCGAACGCGCGCAGCAGCAGCGGACGGGGCTATCCCCCGGACACCACCCCCGTGTCGAGCCCCTCCTGCAGCGCCGCCTCCACCGCGACCTCCTCGATGCCGCGCGCCACCCGCTCGATCTGGGCCGGCGCCAGCGCCCGGGTGTCGGCCTCGATGGTGATCCGGACCGCGCCGGGGGCGTCGTCGAAGTTGATGAACAGCCGCTCGACCGGGTCGTTGCGCTGCCCGGCCCAGCGGAACACCGACGCCGCGCACTGCGCGGCGAACTCCTCGCGGGTGGGCGCCGAGACCGGCTCCGGCGTGGCCGGGGCGACGCGGCGGTAGTTCACGAACGAGGCGACGTCCAGTTTGGCGCCGCGTTCCTCGCCGATCCGCCGGACCAGCTCGTCCAGCTGCTCGGGGTCGTAGAAGCTGTGCTTGAGCGCGTTCATCGAGGCCGGCCCCGTGCGCTCGATCACGTCCTCGACGGTGCCGCGGGTGTCCAAGAGTACGAACGCGGCTTGGGAGGCGTGGCAGACCACGTCGGCCAGCTGCCGCCGGAACCGGTTGCCGATGACCGGCCGCAGCAGCACCGGGTTCACGCCCGTGACCCGGGCCAGCGCGATCGCGTACCCGGCCGTCGTCACGCGCGCCAGGTCGGCGCCGGTGCGCGCGGCGAGCAGCGCCAGCGCCGAGGGCAGGGCGGGCGAGGAGTACTCGGCGGTCCACCACGGCGGGCGGCGCGGATCGGCCGAGGCCGGGAACGTCGGCACCGGCATCGCGCGCAGCAGCTCGCCGAAGTAGCGCATGGCGCGGTCGGTCTGCCGCCGGCCGGCCGGCGAGTACTGCCAGGCCGCGAGCTCCAGCTGCTGCAGCCCGGTCGGCGGCTCGGTGGCGCGCTCCGCGACGTCGCGGAGCATCGTCTCGGCTCCCCCGCCGTCGAGCGCCAGGTGGTGCATCATGACGACCATGCGGGTCGCGGCCCCGCCCTGCCGGACCACCGCCATCCGCACCGGCCACTCGGCGCGCATGTCGTAGGGGTGGCGCTCGTAGTGCGCCGCGACCGCGGTGGCCAGCTCGTCGGCGGCCGCGTCGCCGTCGGCGGCGTCGAAGACTTCGAGGTGGGTCCGGCCCTCGGCGAAAAGCACCTGGTACGGCCGGGCCCGCTCGTCGAACCGCAGCCGGGTCCGCATCGACGGGAACCGGCCGTACACGTAGGCGAGTTCGTCGGCGATGTCCTGGACGGTGGTGCCGGGATCCAGCGGCTTGACTCCGCCCAGCGGCAGCCAGTTGCCCTGACGGGTCATCGCCTGCCAGATCTCGCGCTGCCCCCAGGAGAGCTCGCCTTCGCCCGAGCCGGGTCCGGCGAAGTCGACCGGCACCCGCTCGGTCGCGACCGGCACCCGGTCCACGCCCGGCCCGCCGCCGAGCAGCCGGGCACCGAGCAGTTCGGCATAGTGCCAGCGGGCGAGGGCGTCGCGGTCGCCGGGCGACCCTTCAGGGAAATCCCTCTCCAGTCCGATCACGAAAACCCGGCGCAAGGTTTCCGCTTCGGCGTCGTCGAGCGCGGCGCGCACGGCCGGCTCGTAGTCGGCATGCTGATCCACGTCGGCGTGGAGCTGCAGGAGGACGTCGGTCTTCACCCGTCCTTCGAGTCGCGCTGAGACGACTACACAAGCGCTGACCTGCGGCAGTGCTTCGACGATGCGTTTCTCGGCGTCCGTGGACGGCAGCCGATGGCACTCATCGTCGGGGAACGCCGTGTTCGACGCGACTATGGGCGTTGATATGAGTTCTGTTTTGGTGACTCCGGTCACAGGCCGATCCTTCGGCGTGGGGCTCGGTGTCGTCAAGGGCTGTCTCGCGGACTGTGCGGGCGCGGAAACGACAGCGGCACCGGCGCGGGGCATACGAACTCTTAATTCCGGCGCAGTTGACGCAGGGTCCAGCCTCGGCCGGTGGGGTCGAGTTCACCGGTGGCCGCCGTGAAAACCTCGGCCGCGCGGCGGTAGGACAGCCGGCCGCGGCCGGTCAGCGGACACCGGTCGCGCGCGGGCGTGGCGGCCGGAGCACGGCGGTCGGTCAGGAACAGCGGCCCGGTGGTGCGGCCCGCCGCTAGCAGGGTCAGCAGATGGCCGGTGGCGGTTCGCCAGTGCAGGTCCGGGCCGGGGGTCGCGGGGCGGGTGCGGCGGCCGGCCGGGTCGAGGTCGGAGACGTTGAGGGCGAGGATGCGTTCGATGCCGCCGCCGGTGTCGTAGACCGCGTGCCAGAGTGCTTGTTCGCGCAGCGGCGCCCGCAGGCGCAGGACCGCCCGCGCCTGTTCCTCGGTGAGCGGTTCGGCGGTGCTGGCGGGTCGGGCCGCGAGGCGGTGGAGCTGCGTCGTCGGGTCCGAGGCGATCCAGCCGTGGGCCCGCCACCAGGACAGGGCGCTGCGGAGGATGGCCAGTTCCCGGTTCGCGGTGCGCGCGCCGACCGCGGCTTCGCGGGCCGCGAAGCCTGCCGCCAGGCGGTCGGCGGCGAACTCGCTGTCGATCAGGCCCAGCGGCAGTACCGGGGCGGCCGCGCCGCGCCGCGACACGCCGACCGGCGAGGGGCGGTCGACCAGCATCCAGGCCCAGGTGGTGAGCGCGATCCGGTAGACGCGCTGCGAGGCCGGGCTCAGTCCGGAGCGGGTGAGGAACCGGTCCACGGCGACCGCGTACTCGACCGGCGGGGCTATGGCCGCCGGCGCTTCACCATCGAATTCCACTACCGCAGTAAACACTCTCTTGAGCCCTCCCCTTATTCCTGCCGATGAAGTCTAATCTCCCTAGCAAGCCTTGCTGTTTACTGCGGTAAAACCAGGCTTGGCAAAGTTCAGATAAAGAGACTCAACTTTGGCGCAGAAAACCGTTGAGCGGGATGGGGCGGCGGAGAAACGCTCCTCCTCGTGACTCGAATGTTCTCCGCGGTGCCCGTTCTTTCCGACCGGGACTTCCGCTGGTTCTTCACCGGCTATCTCACTTCCAAGCTCGGCACCGCGATGGCCCCGGTCGCCACCGCCTTCGCGGTCCTGCATACCGGCGTCGGGGCCGGCGGCCTGGGCTCGGTGATGGCCGCGCGGATCGTTCCGGTGGTCCTGCTCCTGCTGCTCGGCGGGGTGTTCGCGGACCGGCTCGGCGGCCGCAAGGTGATGATCGGCTCGGACCTGCTGCGCTGCGGCGCCCAGGCGGCTTTCGCCGTCCTGCTGCTCATCGGGCACGCCACGCTGCCGGCGATGATCGCCGCCTCGGTGCTCGCCGGAATCGGCGAGGGGGTCTTCACGCCGTCGTTGCAGGCGCTGATTCCCCGGCTGCTGCCGGCCGGCCGGCTCGGCGACGCCAACGCGCTGCTCGGCGTGTCCGTCTCCGGCGCCGGGGTGACCGGGCCGGCGCTCGGCGGGCTGGTCGCGGCGGCGCTGCCCGGGGCGGCGGGGCCGGCCGCCGTGCTTTTCGCCGACGCCGCCAGCTACGCCGTCAGCGTCGTGGTGCTGCTGCGGCTGGCGCACGTGCCGCAGCCGGAGCCCGGCGAGTCGCCGTCGGTGCTCGGGGAGCTGCGGGACGGCTGGCAGGAGTTCCGGTCGCGGACCTGGCTGGTGGCCCCCACAGTCCAGTTCTGCTTGTTCAATGCGCTGGTATGGGCTCCGTATCTGGTGCTGGGGCCGGTCGTGGCCGACCGGCGGCTCGGGGGTGCGGGCGCGTGGGGCCTGGTGCTGGCCGCGAACAGCGCCGGCTCCATCCTCGGCGGGCTGGCGGTGCTCGGACGGCGGCCGCGCCGGCCGTTCCTGCTGGGGGTGGTGATGATGTTCGGATACGTGCTCACGCCGGCCCTGCTGGCGAGCGACCTGCCGCTGCCGTGGGTGTGCGCGGGAGCGGCGGGGACCGGGGCCGCGGCGGCGGTCGGCGGGGCGTTGGAGAACACGGTGATCCAGCGGCGGGTGCCGGTCGCGGTGCTGGGGCGGATCACCGCCTGCCAGACGGTCGGGGCGTTCGCCCTGGGGCCGATCGGGCTGGCCGCGGCCGGGCCGCTGGCGTCCGTGTTCGGGCTGACGGCGGTCCTGGCGTTCGGAGCGGTGTTCCAGTTCGTGTCGAATCTGACGGTGCTGACGGTGCCTGCTATCTGGCGGATTGACCTCGAAGATCCGGACTTGTCGGAGGCGCCCGCTACGGTGATCGAAACAGTGATCGAAGCTGATGCAGAAGCAGAGATCGAAGCGACAGCTGAAGCAGCGCCCAAAGCAGCGCCCAAAGCAGAGCCTGAACAAGCAGCCGAAGAGGTAACCGACCAAGTCCGCACCATCGCACCATCAGGGGGTTGACCATGACCGCCGAAGCCACCCGCCGCAACTCCTGCCGGCCGTGGATCAAGGACGTCGACCACGTCCGCCGCCGCACCGGCCGGGCCATCTGGGACGCCGCCGAGGGCCTGCCCGATCCGCTGGCCGCGATCGAGGCCGCGCGGCGGCTGGCCGAGGAGCTGCTGGACCGGCTGGCCCGCGGCGTCGCCGCCGGCGAGCACCTGGCCACCGGCCTGGCCCGGGGCGACGACG
>JABFWL010000374.1 GCA_013362315.1 Catenulispora sp.
GGACCTGTCGGACGTGGTGTTCCTGGCCACGGCCAACGTCCTGGAGGCCATCCCCGGCCCGCTGCTGGACCGCATGGAGCTGGTGCGCCTCGACGGCTACACCGAGGACGAGAAGGTGCTGATCGCCCGCGACCACCTGCTGCCGCGGCAGATCGACCGCGCCGGGCTGTCCGCCGACGAGGTCGCGTTCGACGAGGACGCGCTGCGCCTGCTGGCCCAGCAGTACACGCGGGAAGCCGGCGTGCGCGACCTGGAGCGCGCCATCTCCCGGGTGCTGCGCAAGGTCGCCGCGAAGACCGCGCTGGCCGACTCTGAAGCCGCCGCCAAAAGCGAGGCGCCGGTTCTGGATTCGGACGGTGCAGGCGCATCCGACGGCGACGCAGCGACTCCGGCTGCAGACACTGCGGTCGAGGCTGGGGTGACGAGCTCGGGCACGAACCCGGATCCTGATTCCGCTCCCGTTTCGAGCTCCGAGCCCAAGGTCGTCGTGACGATCGAGAACCTGAAGGACTACCTGGGCCGGCCGCGCCACACCCCGGAGACCGCCGACCGTCTGGCCGTGCCGGGCGTGGCGACCGGGCTGGCGGTGACCGGCGCCGGCGGCGAGGTGCTCTTCGTCGAGGCCTCCCTGGCCGACCCGGAGACCGGCAACACCGGCGTGACCCTGACCGGCCAGCTGGGCGACGTGATGAAGGAGTCGGCGCAGATCGCGCTGAGCTACCTGCGCTCGCACGGCGCCGAGCTGGAGCTGCCGGTGGCCGACCTCAGCAAGCGCGCGGTGCACATCCACGTGCCGGCCGGGGCCCAGCCCAAGGACGGCCCGAGCGCCGGCGTCACCATGACCACCGCCCTGGCCTCGCTGCTGAGCGGGCGGCTGGTCCGCAAGGACATCGCGATGACCGGTGAGGTGTCGCTGACCGGCCGCGTGCTGCCGATCGGCGGCGTGAAGCAGAAGCTGCTGGCCGCGCACCAAGCCGGCGCCACGACCGTGCTGCTGCCCAAGCGCAACGGCCCCGACCTGGACGACGTCCCGGCCGAGGTGCTGGAGAAGCTGGACGTGCACCTGGTCGCCGATGTGCGCGAGGTCTTGAGCCTCGCGCTGGAGCCCGCGGAGCGTCCTGTCGCTGTGGCTGCCGTCTAGGCGCTCCGTGTGAGAAAGCCGAGGCCCTGGACCGATCCCCTCCGGTCCAGGGCCTCGGCGCGTCTTCGCGTCCTCATACGGTGCGCGCGGCTCGAGCAGCTCACACCGCCGACACCGGTCACACGGCCTCGGCGAACAGGCTGCCGCGCGCCGAGGCGGTCGTGACGGAGACGTCGTAGATGTAGCCGAACCACCGCCCGCGCTGCACGGTGACGGTCGCGCCCTCCTCCAAGCCGGCGAACGCGCTGCCGGCGACCGGCCATGCCCGGACCTTCTCGACGCCGCCGGGATCGACGGCGATGTGCCGGTCCTCGGACCGATCACGGATTCGGACGACCTCCCCGGCGATCTGCTCGCGCAGCGCCAGATCGGCGAGCGCCCCGAACAGCAGAACGAGGTTCCACGCTGTCACCAGGGCCAGCAGAGTGCTCATAGCGATCAAGCCATAGCCGACGTAGGTATGGGAGACCTCGTAGTTCGTCATGGTGAGGCTGTGGCTGACGTACCAGAGCAAAGCCCCCGGAGCCAGAATGTAGAAGGCGATGGCGATGATCTGGCCTCGCGACGGACGGTTGCCGACGTTATAGAGCGACACACTCACGATGACGCAGGCGACAGCGATGGCGATCGTCGTGAACACTTTGACGTCGGTGCCGTGCTCGAGCGGCAGCCGCATCATCCAGTGCTTGTGCGCGGCGATCCACACCAGTCCCGGAACCAGCATCAGACACGCCGCGATACGGCGCAGCGCGATGTGCACGCTCCGCTTCGGATGCCGCACCCGCCGTTCGGTCGCGGCGTCGTAGCCCAGGCGCACCTCGTGCCAGACGCCGCCGTACGTCGACCACGCCCGCCGCTCGTCCCGGGCGCCGAGCGGCAGCGCCCCGACCGTCTTGCGCGCGATGCCGAACCCGGCGGCGAACGCCAGATACCGGTCCCAGATGGCGACGGCGGCCGGCGGCAGCCGCCGGAACTGCTCGTCGGCGCCCAGCCAGTCCCGCAGCCCGAGCCACTCGGCGCAGACCTCCTGCCCCGCCTTGGTCTCGCGCTCACCGCCGAGCGAGCCGACGATCAGCAGCGCACCGATCAGTACCGCCCCGAACAACCCGCCGTTGCCGTCACCGTTCGCCCGGCTCTTGGCCGACGCCACCGCCGCCAGGACCGCCGGAACCAGCGCCAGCAGCACCAACAGAGCTTTGATGCCGGTGCTGTAGCGCGCCCGCGACAGGCCCCGCGCCCGGGCGTCGGCCACGACCTCGCGATCGAACGCCTTGTGCCATTTGGCGTCCTGGTCCTTCGTCCCCTGCTGTAGAGCACGCGCCGGCACGACACCGCCGCTGGCGAGGGCCGTGACCCGGTGCAGAACGCGCTTCTCGAAAGGAAGCAGCGGACCCGGGTTGCCGCGCGCCGGGACGTAGAACGGACGTCCGCCGACGGTCGCCATCGTCGCACCCGGGTCGAATCCACCGTTTGTAGCAGCGGCGGCCGCCTGCGGAACGGCGCTCGGGCCCGCGTACCCCGGCTGGCTCGACAGGAACGAGCCGTCGCCCTTCACCCGCACCAGCGTGTCGCGCGGGTCCGGCCCCACCTGCTCGAACCCGAGCAGCCCGCGCCCGGCCAGATCCACCAGCGTCGCCGGCACCGCGCTGCCGCCGACCTCCCAGCCACCGGTCAGGAACTCGGCGACGGCCGGGGGCTCGGGCCGTAGATCCATGGTCCGCGGGCCGGCCTGCGGCATCCGGGGCCGGGTGGCCGCCTTCACCGCCACGACCGCCAGCAGCCACAGCGCCACCGCCGCGACGGCCGCCAGCGTCAGCGGCACGTTCAGGTCACTCCAGTGCCACGCCGGGCCGATGGTGTGGGCGCGGTGCGGCGCCCGAGCCGCCGGCATGTCAGAACTGCACGCGGACAGGTGCGGTCTCGACACCCTCGGCGCGGAAGAACTCGCGCCGGTGGAAGCCGAGCATGGCGGCGAACAGCACGGTCGGGAACGTGGCGACCGAGTTGTTGAAGCCCAGGACCGCGTCGTTGTAGTACTGGCGCGCGTAGGCCGCACGGTCCTCAGTGGTGGCGAGCTCCTGCTGGAGCGACAGGAAGTTCGTGTTCGCCTTCAGGTCCGGATACGCCTCGGCGACGGCGAACAGCGTCCGCAGCGTCCCGGTCAGCACCCCGTCCGCTTCCGCGGCATCCCGGGGGCTCCCCGCCCCCACCGCCCGCGCCCGCGCCTGCGACACGGCCTCGAAGATCCCCCGCTCGTGCGAGGCGTAGCCCTTCACCGTCTCCACCAGGTTCGGGATCAGGTCGTAGCGCCGCTTGAGCTGCACGTCGATCTGCCCCCAGGCGTTCTCCACCTGGTTGCGGCGCTTCACCAGACGGTTGTACAAGCTGACCAGATACAGCAGGAACAGGACGACGACGGCGCCGACCGCGATGAGCCCGATCATCATTGTGGTTTCCGATCCCCAGGCGCGGTGATCCGCGCGCTCGGTACCGATTGTGGGCTGGTGGGTGGGGGGTCGGGATGCGGGGTATCCCTAGTCGGAAGGGTCAGCACCGGGCTAGTGCGCAGTATTGAGCAGCGGCGCCGGTTGCCGAGGCTCCAGCGGAGGGTTCAGACCGGACCCAGGCGGCGTTCAGACCGGGTT
>JABFWL010000648.1 GCA_013362315.1 Catenulispora sp.
GCCGGCAGCTGCGAGCGGGCGTGTCCGGCCCGGCCCGCCCGGATCTTCGTGTCCAGCGGATTGACCCCGCTGGCGTGCACCTCCACCAGCACCTGGCCCGGTCCGGGCACCGGCTGCGGGATGTCCCTCAGCTGAAGCGGCCCGCCGAACTCCTCCACCACCACCGCGCGCATCGCGCACCTCATCTCTCGATCACCAGCGTCAGCTCATCCTGCGCTGATAAAACAGACTAGTCTGTCCGATTAAGAAATGCCAACCATGGTTTCCGGTCATCAGTCGAACGAACTAGTCTGTCCGGTATGGCGACGCGCGTACGCAAGACCAACACGGAGCAGAAGATCCTCGACACCGCAGCCGACCTCTTCCACCGGCACGGGCTGCGCGGGGTCGGTGTCGACCAGATCATCGCGGAATCCGGAGTGGCCAAGTCGACCCTCTACGCCCACTTCCGGACCAAGGACGACCTCATCGCGGCCTACCTGCGCCGCACGGACGAATCCTGGATGCAGCGCCTGCGAGCGGCCGCCGAGGCCGCGGGTCCCGAACCGGTGGAGCAGATGGCGGGCCTCTTCGACGCGCTGCTGTCGTCCTTCGACCGGCACGGGTTCTTCGGCTGCCCCTTCGTCAGCGCCGCCGTCGAGGCCGAGCCGGATTCCAAGGCACACGCCGCCGCCATCGCCCACACCCAGCGCAGGCAGGAGTGGCTGCGGGGTCTCGCCGCCGCGGCCGGTGCCGGCGAGCCCGCCGAACTGGCCGCGCACCTCGGGCTCTTGATCGACGGCGCCCTCGCCTCGGGACGCCTGCTGCAGGACCGTGCCGTCGTGGACGCCGCCAAGACGGCGGGCCGTGCGGCCGCCCTGTTCCACACGGGCGGCAAGAGCGCCTGAAGCGGAGAGGGAGCGAGGGTCAGAGGGTCCTGAACCGGGGTGGGAGCGATGATCAGGGGGCGCTGACGGGAGCGCCGCCGCCTGCCGCGCCGACCCAGCGGTGATAGGCGTCCACGTCGACATTGCTGCCGCACACGATGGTCACGACATGGCGGCCGGCGAAGCGTTCGGGGTCTTCGAGGAGCGCGGCGACGCCGAGCGCGGCCGACGGTTCGACCACGAGGCCGGCGCGGTCGTGGAGCAACCGCACACCCGCGACGATCGACGACTCCCGCACCAGTACGGCGTCGTCGGCGACCTGGAGAAGATCGTCCAGGACGACCGGGATGGGACGCCGGCCGACGACGCCGTCGGCGATGGACTCGGCGAACTCGGTGACCACGACGCGCCGTTGGTGGTACGACCGGGTCATCGCCGGTGCGCCCAGCGGCTGGACGCAGATCACCTCGACGCCGGGCGCCAAGGTCTTCAGGACGTGTCCGACACCGGTGGCCAGCGCGCCGCCGCCGAGGGCGACCAGGACGGTGTCGAACCCGGCCGACGGCAGGGCGTCCACCAGCTCGAGGCCGATGGTCGCCGCGCCCTCGCAGGTCTCGATGTCGAGGCTGTCCTCGACCAGCCGGATGCCGTCGTGCCGCGCGATCTCCGCCGCCCGCTCACGGGCCAACTCATGATCCCCGTCCACCAGTTCCAGACTGGCGCCCAGGGCGCGGATGCGGTCGAGCTTGGCCGCGGTCGCATGGCGCGATGCCACGACGGTGACGTCGATCCCCCGCCCGCGCCCGGACCAGGCGAGGGCCTGGCCGAGATTTCCGGCGCTCGCGCACACGGCGGCCCGCGAGCCGTTGCCGGCGAGCAGGCTCGTGACCACCTCCGTGCCGCGGCCCTTGAAACTGCGGACCGGGTTCGCCGTTTCGAGCTTGATGCTCACCGCACACCCGAGATCGGGCTCCAGCGCCTCGCACCGGTAGAGCGGGGTGTCGCGGAACACCGGGTCGATCATCCGGCGTGCCGCCCGAATCCGAGCGGTGTCGAGACGCGTCTCCTGCATGACGGAGCAGCGTAGCCTCGCCCGCCCTGCCACCATGCCGGGCGGGCGGCCACGCTCCTGGACGCGCCGCGGCGACCCCGCCACGGGCGGATGGCGGGGTCCGCCTGCCGCCTCAGATCCGGCCGCCGGTCATCCGCGTGATCGGACCGTGCGTACGACGTCCCGCCCGTCGGCCTGCCAGGTACGAGGTGGCACCCAGCGCCGACACCCCTGCGCCCACGCCGGCGGCGATGAGCTTGCGCTGGGCGATCACCGTCCACGCCGTCTTGGCGAGGGCCGCGGCCTGGCCGGAGGCGGCGACGACGGCCTCGCGACCGGCCTGCACACGCTCGGCCGCGCCGTGCACGACCGCCGAGGTCGCCTCGGCCGTACGTCCGGCCTTGTCAGCAGCCGCTGACGCCACGTCATCGGACTTCTCGGCGGCCTTGTTCGCCGCCTCTGACGCGGGGGCGGTCGCCTTCGACGTGGCCCGCCGGGCCTTGGAAGATGCACTCCGCTTCGCTGCGGAACCTTGGTTCGTGCCGCTGTTCGATTGACTCATGAACTTCGCGTTGCCGCTCGCGTCCAAGGCAAACACGTTCTGTGCGGACGGTGTGAACGGACCGGACCGACCCGGTGCACGACCTCGGGCCGGCCTCGCCCTGGGCCCGGCCATCCGCTTCGCGACCGATCCGCTGCGCCCGGGTGCGGGAGACGGTGATCCTGAGCGAACTAGGACGACTGGCCGAGGTGTTCGGTGAAGAAGTCCGCGAGGAGGTCGACGGCGGGGTCCACGTACTGCTTCCTGTCGTAGAGGTCGACATGGCTCGCACCGTCGATCCAGTGGAGCCGCTTGGGCCCGGTGGCCCGCTGGAACGCGTCGACGCTCATCCAGGAGGTGACGGCGCGGGTGCCCGCCAGCATGAGCAGGGGCCGGGGCCCGATCAGCGGGACGGCGGCGAAGGCGTCGAAGGTCGCCATCCTGTCGACGCTGTTCCAGGTGAAGTAGCTTGCAGCGCGCGGGTGTTGGGCGCGCGGTGTGCGGTAGTAGTCGAACCCCTCCACGGCGTGTTCCCCACCGACCGCACGGGCCTGCTCGGCGGTGTCGGGGAAGAGGGTGAGCACCGGCGGCTCCTCGCCACGGGCCTCCGCGGTGCGTGCCTGGGCCGCCGCGTCCAGCATGGCCTGGAACACGGCCGGGTCCTGGGTGCCGTCGGCGCCGAGCCGGAACTGGCGCGCGACGTCCACGGCGCTGACCGTGCCGACGGCCTTGATGCGGTGGTCGCTCGCGGTGGCCGGGAGGACGTAGCCGCCGGACGCGCAGATGCCCAGTGCACCGATGCGCTCGGCGTCGACCTCGCCGCGGGTGGTGAGGAAGGAGACCGCGGCCTTGAGGTCCTCGACGCGCTGGGCGGGGTCCTCCAGGCCGCGCGGCAGGCCACCGCTCTCCCCCTGGTAGGCCGCGTCGAAGGCCAGCGTGACGAAGCCGCGCTCCGCAAGAAGCTGCGCGTACAGACCGGCGGTCTGCTCCTTCACGCTCGTACCGGGGTGACCGACGACGACGGCCGGGCGGGGACCCTCGGCCGGTCCGCCGGGAAGGTAGAGGTGCCCGGCCAGGGTGATGCCGGCGCTGTCGAAGGTGATGTCGGTCCTGTTCATGTGGTTCTCCGCAGATGCTGTTCCGGTCGGGCCGCACCGTCGAGGTGGGCCTCGGACCCGGCGCTGTGCCGGGCTGATCTCCAGGTTCGCCCAGGTCCCAGACGTGCAAAAGCAGCACGTTCTTGCCCGGGAAAGAATCTGCCCCCTCACAGCACCGGGTCCGAAGGGACAATGGGAGGCATGACTCCCGCGCCTGATCGCAACGAGCTG
>JABFWL010000742.1 GCA_013362315.1 Catenulispora sp.
GCGGATTACCCCCAGGCGCTTCGAAGACATCTCCGGGAGACGTTGTGAGCAACCTACCCCCGCTGGTCGAGCCGGCAGCGGACCTGAGCGTGGAAGAGGTGCGCCGCTACTCGCGCCACCTGATCATCCCCGACGTCGGCATGGCCGGCCAGAAGCGGCTGAAGAACGCCAAGGTGCTGTGTGTGGGGGCCGGCGGCCTGGGTTCGCCGGCGCTGCTGTACCTGGCCGCGGCCGGCGTGGGCACGCTCGGCATCGTCGAGTTCGACGTGGTCGACGAGTCCAACCTGCAGCGGCAGATCATCCACGGCCAGAGCGACATCGGCCGCTCCAAGGCCGAGTCCGCCCGCGACTCGGTCAAGGAGATCAACCCGCTGGTCCAGGTGAACCTGCACGAGGAGCGCCTGGACTCCACCAACGTCATGGAGCTGTTCGCCCAGTACGACCTGATCGTCGACGGCACGGACAACTTCGCCACCCGCTACCTGGTCAACGACGCCTGCGTGCTGCTGAACAAGCCGTACGTCTGGGGCTCGATCTACCGCTTCGACGGCCAGGCCTCGGTCTTCTGGTCCGAGTACGGGCCCTGCTACCGCTGCCTGTACCCCGAGCCCCCGCCGCCGGGCATGGTCCCCAGCTGCGCCGAGGGCGGCGTCCTGGGCGTGCTGTGCGCCTCCATCGGCTCCATCCAGGTCACCGAGGCCATCAAGGTCCTCACCGGCGTCGGCGAGCCGCTGGTCGGCCGCCTGATGATCTACGACGCCCTGGAAATGACCTACCGCACGGTGAAGGTCCGCAAGGACCCGAACTGCGCCGTCTGCGGCGAGCACCCGACCGTCACCGAGCTGATCGACTACGAGGCCTTCTGCGGCGCCATCTCCGAGGAGGCGGCCGACGCGGCGAAGGACTCGACCATCACCGTCAAGCAGCTGAAGGAATGGCTGGACGCGGACGAGAAGATCCAGCTGATCGACGTCCGCGAGCCGAACGAGTACGAGATCGTCAACATCCCCGGCGCGACCCTGATCCCCAAGGGCGAGTTCCTGATGGGCGGAGCGCTGGAGAAGCTGGACTCGACGAAGCGCATCGTGCTGCACTGCAAGAGCGGTGTCCGGTCGGCCGAGGCCCTGGCCGTGGTACACGCGGCGGGCTACAAGGACGCGGTGCACGTGGGCGGCGGTGTGCTGGCCTGGGTGAACCAGATCGAGCCGGAGAAGCCGAGCTACTGAGGTCTATCAGTCTGCGTTCGTTGATTTGAGCGAGAGCCGGCCGCCGTCCCCGCGTGGGGCGGCGGCCGTCGGCTTCTTGGGTCCCGGTTCCGTCCCCGCAGCTCAACCCACTTCCCTGGATCGGGCTACAACTCCCCGCGCCGCGTCATGTAGTTGTACGCGATCCACCCCGGCAGCACCGGCAGCCAGAACGTCATCAGCCGGAACAGCAGCACGGCCGTCGCGGCCAGCGTGCCGTCCAGGCGTCCGAACGTCGTCAGCGACAGCGTCAGCGCCGCCTCGACGCCGCCGACGCCGCCGGGGGTCGGGACGACCGAGCCGGCGGCCTGGGCGGTGAGGAAGATGATGGCGACGGTGGCGAAGTTGATCTTGGCGGCGTGGTCGTCGGTGACGGCCGCCTGGATCGAGGCCCAGAGGGCGAAGATGTAGAGCAGGGACAGCAGGACGGTGCCGCCGAGGCCGGTGGAGAGCTTCAGCGGGTTCTGCGCCACCTCGATCAGGCGGGGGACGGAGCCGGCGACCAGGGGGCGCAGGCGGTTGACGGCGAAGTGGCGCAGTGCGGGGATGGTGCCGATCAGGAGGACCAGCAGGGCCAGGGCCAGGATGATGGCGATCAGGGTGGCGCTGGAGGCGTGGGAGCCGCCGCCGCTGTTGTCGCCGGAGCTGCCGGCGATCACGCCGAAGACCAGGATCAGCAGCAGGTGCTGGACCAGGCCCACGACCTGCTGGGCGCCGACCGCGGTCACCGCCGCGCGGGTCGGCAGGCCGGTGCGCTGCAGGTAGCGGGTGTTCACCGCGACGCCGCCGACCGCGGCCGGGGCGACCAGGGTGACGAAGGAGGCCGCGACCTGGGACAGGATCGTGCGGCCCCAGCGCAGCTGCTCGGGGACGAAGCCGTCCAGGGCCATGGCCGCCGCCACGTAGGTGCCGACTGAAGCCAGGGCCGCCGCGCCGGTCCACCACCAGTTGACCGCGGTCAGGCTCGACCAGGAGCGGTTCGTCGCGATCAGCGCGTAGGCCGCGAAGGACAGGCCGACCACCGAGAACAGAGTCCGGGGGCTGAATCTCTCCAGCTTCACCGGCTCGGGCTCCACCGAGGGGTGCAGCGCCTGCACCGCCTCCTGGATGTTGCGCAGCAGGCCCTTCGACTTCTTCAGCGCGGTGCGGGTGTTGCGGGTCAGGATGACCGGCTGGAGCATCGGCAGGGCCGCGGCCACGTCGTCCTCGCCGAGGCGCCGCACCCCGGCGGCCACCGAGCGCTCGTAGCCGAAGTGCAGGCTCATCACGGTGAGCATCTCGGCGGTGTCCAGGCGGCGCGACAGCGTCCCGGCCGCCACCTCGCCCAGGCGCAGGTCGGTCAGCCAGGGTCGGCCGCCGTCGTCCACCAGGAAGGCGTTGGCCGACAGCCGGCGGTGCGCCAGCTGATTCTCGTGCAGCTCGGCCAGCATCTCCCACATGTCGTCCAGCAGGGCGTCGGTCAGCTCGCCCTCCTCCAGCTGGTCCAGGGTGCGGGCCGGGACCAGCTCGTAGGCCAGCATCCCGGTGTCCGGGCCGAGGTCGCGGACCGCCAGCAGGCGCGGGGTGCGGATGTCGGCGGCGGTCACCGAGTACGACATCAGCGCTTCCTGCTCCAGCATCCGCCGCAGGCTCAGCAGGTTGCGGCGCTGCGCCGGGCCGCGCAGCCGCAGCCGCCGGTACAGCCGGTACACCAGCCCCGCCGCCTGCTGGTCCCGGTCCAGCACGATGACGTCCAGGTCGCCGCGCTCCAGGGTGGCCACCCGGTAGCGCCGGACCTCCTCGACGTCCGGCACCCGGCGGCAGGACAGCGGCCCGAGGCCCGCTGCGGCCAGCGCCGCGTACACCGCCTCGCCGGTCGGCCGGTCGTTGACCACCCCGCGCAGCCAGCGCCAGCCGAAGGCCACCAGCCGGCCCAGCAGCACGGTCTCGGCCAGGCTGATCAGGGTCGCGTCCCCCTGGATCAGGGTGACCACGCCGTAGGCGACCAGGGCGATCCAGGTCGCGTTCTGGAAGTTGTGCCGGTTGCCGAAGCCGATGATCGTCAGGTACGCGACGACCGTCGTCAGGTAGATGTGGAACGCCGCGCTGTTGCCCGCGGCGTTGGTTGGCAGGGTCAGCGCCTCGGAGATGGCCTTCGGCGTGTGCGGCGAGGCCACCAGCGCGTTCAGGCCGACCGCGGCCAGGTAGGCCATCGCCGCGGACAGCACCGAGTCCACCACGCGCCGGGTGTCGCGCTGGAACAGCCGGTCGATCGCCAGCACGATGGGAACCACCGCGAGCAGAACCGACGTCACTCCGAGTACCAGGCTCAGCGGCAGCTTCTGGTCCGCGGACAGCTTGGAGATGTCCGACTCGGCGCCGCGCGTGGTGCCGCCGGCCACCATCCCGAGACCCAGGAACAGCAGCATGAAGACGGAGCTGGCCACGGCCCGCAGCAGGTCAGCGGGACGGCGTATGCGCCGCGGCTCCGGCGGCTCGTCGATGACCGGGGGGCGCCCCGGCCCGGCGGCCGGGCCCGCCGCACCCGC
>JABFWL010000135.1 GCA_013362315.1 Catenulispora sp.
GCACCCACTAGAGTCTCTTGATGTCGAGATACTTTCCGCAAGCGAGAGCTGGGCCATGGCAATGACCTCCAAGAACAGCTTCGGCGCCCGCGACACCCTCGCGGTGGGCGCGCAGTCGTACGAGATCTTCCGCATCGGGGCCGTCGAGGGCTCCGCGCGACTCCCCTTCAGCCTGAAGGTGCTGCTGGAGAACCTTCTGCGCACCGAGGACGGGGCCAACGTCACCTCGGCCCAGATCCAGGCGCTCGGCCAGTGGGACCCGAGCGCCGAGCCGGACACCGAGATCCAGTTCACGCCGGCCCGCGTCATCATGCAGGACTTCACCGGCGTGCCCTGCGTCGTGGACCTGGCGACGATGCGCGAGGCGGTCGCCGAGCTCGGCGGCGACCCGGCGAAGATCAACCCGCTGGCCCCGGCCGAGCTGGTCATCGACCACTCGGTGATCGCCGACGTGTTCGGCCGCCCGGACGCCTTCGAGCGCAACGTCGAGATCGAGTACGGCCGCAACAAGGAGCGCTACCAGTTCCTGCGCTGGGGGCAGACCGCCTTCGACGAGTTCAAGGTGGTGCCGCCCGGCACCGGCATCGTGCACCAGGTGAACATCGAGCACCTGGCCCGCGTGGTCTTCGACCGGAGCGGCCAGGCCTACCCCGACACCGTGGTCGGCACCGACTCGCACACCACCATGGTCAACGGCCTCGGCGTGCTCGGCTGGGGCGTCGGCGGCATCGAGGCGGAGGCTGCGATGCTCGGCCAGCCGGTCAGCATGCTCATCCCCCGGGTCGTCGGCTTCAAGCTGCACGGCGAGCTGCCCGCCGGCGCCACCGCGACCGACCTGGTGCTGACCATCACCGAGATGCTGCGCGGGCACGGCGTCGTCGGCAAGTTCGTGGAGTTCTACGGCGCCGGCGTCGCGGCGGTGCCGCTGGCCAACCGGGCCACCATCGGCAACATGTCGCCGGAGTTCGGCTCCACCTGCGCCATCTTCCCGATCGACGACGAGACCATCAGCTACCTCAAGCTCACCGGCCGCTCGGCGGAGCAGCTGGCGCTGGTCGAGGCCTACGCCAAGGCGCAGGGGCTGTGGCATGACGCGGACCACGAGCCGGTCTACTCCGAGTACCTGGAGCTGGACCTGGCCACCGTGGTGCCGTCCATCGCCGGCCCCAAGCGGCCGCAGGACCGCGTGGTGCTCTCCGAGGCCAAGGACAAGTTCGCGCAGGTGCTGCCCACCTACGCCGCGCAGGGCTCGAAGCCGACCGGCGTGACCATGCCCGACGGCACCCAGTTCGCCATCGACAACGGCGCGGTCGTCATCGCCTCCATCACCTCCTGCACCAACACCTCCAACCCGCAGGTGATGGTCGGCGCGGCGCTGCTGGCGAAGAAGGCCGTGGAGCGCGGGCTGCACGCCAAGCCGTGGGTCAAGACCACGCTGGCGCCCGGCTCGAAGGTCGTCACCAACTACTACGAGCGCTCCGGGCTGACCCCCTACCTGGACAAGCTCGGCTTCAACCTGGTCGGCTACGGCTGCGTCACCTGCATCGGCAACTCCGGCCCGCTGCCGGAGGCGGTCAGCAAGGCGGTCAACGACGCCGACCTGGCCGTGGTGTCGGTGCTCTCCGGCAACCGCAACTTCGAGGGCCGGATCAACCCGGACGTGAAGATGAACTACCTCGCGTCCCCGCCCCTGGTCGTCGCCTACGCCATCGCCGGCACCATGGACTTCGACTTCGAGAACGAGCCGCTGGGCTACGACGCCGAGGGCGCCGCGGTCTACCTGCGCGACATCTGGCCCTCCACGACCGAGATCCAGTCGGTCATCGACCAGGCGATCACCGCCGAGATGTTCGCCAAGGACTACTCCGACGTGTTCGCCGGCGACGAGCGCTGGCGCTCGCTGCCCACCCCCACCGGCAACGTCTTCGAGTGGGACGCCGACTCCACCTACGTCCGCAAGCCCCCGTACTTCGAGGGCATGGCCGCCGAGCCGGCGCCGGTCGCGGACATCCACGGCGCCCGGGTGCTGGCCAAGCTCGGCGACTCGGTGACCACCGACCACATCAGCCCGGCCGGCTCCATCAAGCCGGACAGCCCGGCCGGCCACTACCTGGCCGAGCACGGCGTGGAGCGCAAGGACTTCAACAGCTACGGCTCCCGCCGCGGCAACCACGAGGTGATGATCCGCGGCACCTTCGCGAACATCCGCCTGCGCAACCAGCTCCTCGACGACGTCGAGGGCGGCTTCACCAAGAACCTGCTCACCGGCGAGCAGACCACCATCTACGAGGCCTCCCAGGCGTATCAGGCCGCGGACATCCCGCTGGTGGTGCTGGCCGGCAAGGAGTACGGCTCCGGCTCCTCCCGCGACTGGGCGGCCAAGGGCACCGCGCTGCTGGGTGTGAAGGCGGTCATCGCCGAGAGCTACGAGCGCATCCACCGCTCGAACCTGATCGGCATGGGCGTCGTCCCGCTGCAGTTCCCGGCCGGGGAGAGCGCCGCCTCGCTCGGCCTGACCGGCGAGGAGACCTTCGAGATCACCGGGCTGGAGGAGCTGAACAACGGCACCACGCCGCGGACGGTGCGGGTGCGGGCCGGCGACGTCCAGTTCGACGCCGTGGTGCGCATCGACACCCCCGGTGAGGCGGACTACTACCGCAACGGCGGGATCATGCAGTACGTGCTCCGGAATCTGCTGAAGAAGTAAGCGGATGACACAGAAGTAAAGCGGATAGCTCAGCAGTAAGCGGGCTCCGTCAGGACGGCCCTCGACCCGGCTTCCGGGTCGGGGGCCGTTTATCGTGGCGGTCATGGACGACGATCAGACCGCCGCCTTGGTGCGCGAACACGTGCGAGCCTTCAGTGAGGGGGACCTGGACGCCTTGCTGGCCGGTCTCGCCGAGGACACCGTGTGGATCACCGGCCGGACCACCGTGCGCGGCAAAGCCGATCTGGAACCGTTCTTCAAAGCGGCGATCGACGACCTGCGTCCCAGGCTGGCCATCGAGAACCTGGTCGTGCGGGGCTCGAAGGCGGCGGCCCAGATGACCGAGACCCTGGTGTGGGACGGTGCCGAGCAGGCCTTCCCGATCGCCGCCTTCTTCAGCCTGCGCGAGGGCCTGATCGTCACCGCCAAGGTCTACCGCGAGGGCACCGCGGAACTCGGCTGACTCACGCCATCCGCTTCAGCTCCTCATCGGCCACCAGCGCCCAGTGCTCGTCCGGACCCGTGGACGCGCGCGCGAACCACATGTAGCCCTGGGCGAACTCGCGCTGCCGACAGGCGATCACGCCCAGGAACACCATCGCGGCCGGGGCGGTCTCCGGCGCGCCGATGCCGGCCACCGCCAGCAGCGACAGCCGGGCGCCGGCCAGGTCGCCGTCGGCGTAGGCGTACATGGCGCCGGCGAAGTAGGCCTCGGCCTCGGCGCGCAGCCGGAGCGGCACCGGCGGCGGCTCGCGGGGCGGGGCGTGGAGCGAGCGCGCTATGGCCTCGTGCGCTTCGTGATTCCGCACTGCGTGCCGCGGTGCCGGCGGGTCGGAGGCAGGATCCGTATCCGAGGACATATGGCGTACTTACCCGCCGCTTAACCGTGCGCCACGATTCTGGGAGCGTGAGCATCGACCAGAACAGATCCGCGGTCGCGCACCTGCTGCGGCGCGCCGGGTTCGGCGCGGGCGGCGCGGAGATCGACGCCGCCGCGAAGGCCGGCTACGAGGCGACTGTGGCCGCGCTGCTCAGCC
>JABFWL010000407.1 GCA_013362315.1 Catenulispora sp.
GCGGCCGAGGCCGGGCCCGCCGACTGCGCCGTGCGCACCCTGGGCGCCCGCTCGGCCAAGAAGCGCCTCAAGGCCGACCTGACGCTGCCCTTCACCGCCCGCGGCAAGGTGCTGCTGACCGTCGACCCGGACATGGTGCCCGGCGCCACCCTGGCCCGCTGGTTCAAGGGCCGCAAGGTCGTCGCCGACGTCCACGAGGACTACCTGAAGCTGCTCAAGGACCGGGCCTGGGCGCGCGCCTCCTGGAAGAAGTTCGCGGCCACGACCCTGGTCCGGATATGCACCTTCTGGACCAAGCGGGCCCATCTGACGGTCGTCGCCGACGACCACGTGCCGCCGATGAAGGGCCGCGACCGGCTGGTCGTGAAGAACCTGCCGGACTTCTCCTTCCTGCCCGAGCCCGGCGAGCCGGACCGCGAGGCGCCCCGCGCGATCTACATCGGCGATGTCCGGCGCTCGCGCGGCCTGCAGGCGATGCTGGCCGCGGTGGAGGGCACCTACACCTGGGAGCTGGACGTGGTCGGGCCGGTGCTGAACCCGGACGACCAGGCGTGGCTGGAGAACTGGCGCGCCACCTCCTCCGAACAGGTGCGCAACCGGATCCGGTTCCACGGGCGTCTGGATCCGCAGAAGGCCTGGGCGCTGGCGGACGGGGCGTGGGCCGGGCTCGTGCTCCTGGACGACACCCCGGCCTTCCGCGAGGCGGTGCCCAGCAAGCTGTACGAGTACCTGGCCGTCGGCCTGGCCGTGGTGGCGACCCCGCTGCCGCGGATGGCGGAGCTGGTGAAGGAGTCCGCCGCGGGCGAGGTGGTGGCGGACCCCGCCGCCGCGTCGGCTACGCTGCGGCGGTGGTCGGAGCAGTACGACGAACTCCTGCAGGCGCGCCGCGGGGCCCGGGAATGGGCCGCCGAGCACCTGGCGGGGGCCTCGCAGTACGACGCGCTCGCGCAGCGGGTCCGCGCTCTGGCCGGGCACTGAACCAAAGCAGGCGCTGAATCAGGAAGGCGCTGCACCGACGAACAGGGCCCGCACAGCACGACAGTCAGGGCCGACGGTCCGGAGCCTGCGAACCAGGCGCGGCCGCACGAGCGATCCCGGAGAACTGAGAGTGACAGAACAGAAGCAGGGTAGCCGGGAAGGCGTGCGGATCCTGCCCAGCGCCGACGTGGACGACCGCGCCGAGATCGGCGCCGGCACCAGCGTCTGGCACCTGGCGCAGGTGCGCGAGGGCGCGCGGATCGGCCGCAACGTGGTGATCGGGCGCGGCGCCTACGTCGGCCCGGACGTCCCGGTCGGCGACAACTGCAAGATCCAGAACCACGCCCTGGTCTACGAGCCGGCGGTGCTGGAGGCCGGGGTCTTCGTCGGGCCGGCCGTGGTGCTGACCAACGACCACTACCCGCGCGCGGTCAACACCGACGGCAGCCTGAAGTCCGGGCAGGACTGGACCCCGGTCGGGGTCACCCTGCGCGAGGGCGCCTCGGTGGGCGCGCGCTCGGTGTGCGTGGCGCCGCTGACCATCGGCCGCTGGGCGCTGGTCGCGGCCGGCTCTGTGGTGACCAAGGACGTCCCGGACTTCGCGCTGGTCGCCGGAGTGCCGGCCAGGCGCATCCGCTGGGTCGGCAAGGCCGGCGAGCCGCTGCAGGACCGCGGCGACGGTCTGTTCGTCTGCCCGAAGGACGGCTCTGAGTACGTTGAGATCGAAGAAGGCGTTCTGAAGGAGAAGGCGTGACGCTGGCATCTAATTTTTCCGGGGCGTTCATTCCCCCGGCCCGCCCCGTGACCGGCGAGGATGAGATCGAGGCCGTGGTACGCGTCATGCGGACCGGGCAGGTCGCCGCCGGCCCCGAGGTCGAGGCGTTCGAGAACGAGTTCTCGCAGCTCGTCGACGGACTGCACTGCGTGGCGGTGAACTCCGGCACCTCGGCGCTGCACCTGGCGGTGCTGGCGCTGGGCGTCAAGCCCGGCGACGAGGTGATCATGCCCTCGTTCTCCTTCGCGGCGACCGCGAACTCGGTGGCGATCGTCGGCGCCGTGCCGGTGTTCGTCGACATCGAGCGCGACTCGTTCAACATCGACCCCGCCGCGATCGAGGCCGCCATCACCGAGCGGACCGTGGCGATCATGCCGGTGCACCTCTACGGGCACCCGGCCGCGATGGGCGCGATCATGGAGATCGCGCGCAAGCACGCCCTGTTGGTGATCGAGGACTCGGCGCAGGCCGTCGGCGCGAGCCTGGACGGCAAGGCGATCAGCACCTTCGGCGACGCCGCGTGCATCAGCCTGTACCCGACCAAGAACATCCACTCCATCGAGGGCGGCATCGTCGTCACCGCGGACGCCGAGGTCGCCCGCCAGGTCCGGCTGCTGCGCAACCAGGGCATGGAGGAGCGGTACAAGAACGAGGTCATCGGCCTGAACAACCGCTTGTCCAGTGTGCACGCCGCGGTCGGCCGAGTGCAGCTGGCGAAGCTGGCCGGCTGGACCAAGCAGCGCCAGGAGAACGCGAAGTACTTCGACGCCCACCTGGCCGGGGTCGGCGTGCCGCCGGTGGCGCCGGGCGCCGAGCACGTCTACCACCAGTACACGATCCGCGTCACCGACGAGGTGGCCGGCGGGCGCGACGGTCTGGCCGAGCGCCTGAAGGAGCGCGGCATCGGCACCGGCATGTACTACCCCATCCCGATCCACCGGCTGCCCTCGTTCCAGCGGGACGACGTGGCCTCCCGGGTCGCCGGCGAGCTGCCCGAGACCGAGAAGGCGGCGCGCGAGGCGCTGTCGCTGCCGGTCATGCCCACGCTGTCGCAGGACGAGCTGGAGCGGATCGTCGCCGGGGTGAACGCGCTGTGAGCTCCGCGAACGGCGCCGGCAACGGCGCGAGACTGCGCGCGGGCCTGATCGGCCTGGGCATGATGGGCCGGCACCACGCCCGGGTGCTGGGCTCGCTGGACGGCGTGGAGCTGGTCGCGGTCGCCGACCCCGGCGGCGACGCGCACGGCGCGGCCAACGGCCGCCCGGTGCTCAAGGACGTCCAGGAGCTGATCGCCGCCGGGATCGACTTCGCGGTGGTCGCGGTCCCCACGGTCTTCCACACCGAGACCGGCCTGGCGCTCGCCGAGGCCGGCGTGCACACGCTGGTGGAGAAGCCTTTAGCACCGGACGTGGACTCCGCGACGCTGCTCACCGAGACCTTCGAGCGGGCCGGGCTGGTCGGCGCGGTCGGCCACATCGAGCGCTTCAACCCCTCGCTGCAGGAGCTGCGCAAGCGCCTGGAGTCCGGGGAGCTCGGCGAGGTCTTCCAGGTCGTCACCCGGCGCCAGGGACCGTTCCCGAACCGGATCGCCGACGTCGGCGTGGTGAAGGACCTGGCGACCCACGACATCGACTCCACGGCGTGGGTGACCCGGCAGCACTACACCACCATCTCGGCGCACACCGCCTACCGCTCGGGCCGCGAGCACGAGGACCTGATCGCGATGACCGGCCGCCTGGGCGACGGTACCGTGGTCAACCACCTGGTGAACTGGCTGTCGCCGATGAAGGAGCGGGTCACGATCGTCACCGGCGAGAAGGGCTGCTTCGTCGCCGACACGCTGACCGCGGACCTGACCTTCTACGCCAACGCCTCCGCGCCGACGATCCCCAGTTGGGAGGCGATGCAAGCTTTCCGCGGAGTATCGGAGGGCGACATGGTGCGCTTCGCCATCCCGAAACCGGAACCGTTGCGCACCGAGCTGGAGGCGTTCCGGGACGCGGTCCTGGACGTCGACGGCGGACGCGACCGGGTGGTCAGCATGCGGCAGGGACTGCAGGTCGTGCGGGTCGCCGAGGCCGCGCTCGACTCGGCTGCCAAGGGTGCCACCGTGGAGCTGTGACGGACGTCATGACCCCGTTCTGGACACCGTGACGACGCCGCTGTGGCGAGGGCTGTGACGAGGACATTGTGACGCCGTTGTGACGACGCCGTGACGCCGGGTGAGTGCATTGCGATCGACGTTTGGGGCCTTCGCGCCGGGATAACCGGCAGGCGGAGGCCCTAACGCGTTCCTTACCCCGGTTTGACGCTCTTCACGAAACTCTAAGGGTCCTCACGGACACTGATCTCCCTGGCGGGGGCAAGTCCGTACAGTGCCTGATGAAAGGGGCTGGATCCTTGGAGAGCGAGCAGCCACCTCCTCACGTCAGTGTGGTTCTGCCGTGTTACAACGAAGAAGCCCACGTCTTGTTGGAAATCCGGCGGATATGCGCCGCTCTGGACTCCGCCGGCTACCCGTATGAGGTGCTGGCCATCGACGACGCCTCCACCGACGGGACCCTGGAGGTGCTGCGCAAGGCCGAGATCGAGTACCCGAACGTCCGCGTGGTGGCGTTCAGCCGCAACGGCGGCGCCGGGACGGTGCGCCGCATCGGGTCCCGGATGGCCGCCGGCGACATCGTGGTGTGGACCGACGCCGACATGTCCTATCCGAACGAGCGCATCCCCGAACTGGTGGAGGTGCTCGACTTCGACGCGGACGTCGACCAGGTGGTCGGAGCGCGCAAGGCCGAGAGGGGATCGCACCGGCTGCTGCGGATCCCGGCGAAGTGGGTGATCCGCAAGATCGCCGAGAAGCTCACCAACCAGAAGATCCCGGACCTGAACTCCGGGCTGCGGGCCATGCGCCGTGAGGTGGCGCTGCCCTACCTGCGGCTGCTGCCCCCCGGTTTCTCGTGTGTCACGACGATCACGCTGGCCTTCATGTCGAACCAGAAGAACGTCGTCTACATGCCGATCGACTACGCCAAGCGGGCCGGCAAGTCGAAGTTCCGGTTCGTCAAGGACGCCTACCGCTACATCCTGCAAGTACTGCGGATGGTGATGTACTTCAACCCGCTCAAGGTCCTGATGCCGCCGGCCCTGTGGCTGGTCGGGATCGGCGTCGTGAAGGCGGTGTTCGACCTGGCCATGCATCCCTTCCGGTTCGCTCAGAACACCGCGCTGCTGTTGCTCAGCGGCTTGATCATCGCGTCGATGGCACTGCTGGCCGACCTCATCGTGCGCTCCCGTCCGGAGTGAGCGCCCGCGGGTGGGGGGCCAGGCTGGTGACGGCCGCCGCCGTGCTGGCCGCGGTGTATCTGGCGGTCGGCGGTATCGCCACGCAGCTCGCCGGGCGCAGCGTGCTGGCCGACACCGACTACATGGTGCGCTACGGCACCTACGCCAACGCCGGCTTCGCCGAGTCCCAGAGCAAGAACCTGATGCAGTCGGACGTCTACAGCTCGGAGATCCCGGCCGAGTACCTGTTCGCGAAGGGGGTGAAGTCCGGGCAGCTCACCGCCTGGGACCCCTACATCGTCGGCGGCACGCCGCTGGGCGGCATCACCAACAACGCCCTCGCATCGCCCGTGACCGCGCCGTTCTACCTGCTGCCGTCCTGGCTGGCGCCGGCCTACGAGCGGCTGGCCGAGGTGGTCGTCGGACTGGTCGGGCTGTATCTGTTCCTGCGCCGCCTGAAGCTGTCGCCGCCGGCCGCGCTGCTCGGCGGGATGGCCTACGTCTCCGGCGCCTACATGGTGGCCTGGCAGGGCTGGCCGCAGACCCGGGTCGGGGCGTTCGTGCCGCTGGTGTTCTGGGCGGCCGAGCGGTTCCTGCAGGAGCGGCGGATCCGGGATGTCGCGATCCTGGCCCTGGCGGTCGGCGCGCTGCTGCTCGGCGGCTTCCCCTCGGTCGAGGGATACGCCCTGCTGACGGCCGCCGCCTACGCGCTGGTCCGTACCCGGCGGCTCGGGCTGCTGGCCGGCCTGGCCACCGGCGTGGCCGCCGGGATCGGGCTGGCGATGTTCCAGCTGCTGCCGTTCGCCCGGTTCTACGCGTCCTGGCTCATCGAGGGCCGCGGGCAGACCGGCGCTGACCATCTGAACCCGGTGACCTTCCTGACCTCGTTCGCGCCCTGGGCGTTCGGCGGCGTGGCCTCGGACGCGCCGCAGCTGTGGTTCCTGGATGAGAACGCAGTGGAGTCGCTGTCCTATGTCGGCGCGGCGGTGCTGGTACTGGCCATGGTGGCGGTGCTCGCGCTGCGCCGGGGGCGGGCGCTGCTGCCGCGCGGGGTGTGGGTGTTCTTCGTCGCCGCCACGGCCTTGTGGCTGCTGCTGGTGTACCGCGGCGGGTGGCTGCTGACGGGACTGCAGCAGGTGCCGGTGCTGCGGTCGGTGTTCGCGGCGAACTTCATCGGGCGGGCGCGGGCGGTGACCGGGCTGCTGCTGGCGTGTCTGGCGGCGGTCGGGTTCGAGGTGCTGCTGCGGTGGCGGCGGTCGGAGAGCGCGGCGGGTGCTCGGGAGGCTGCGGATGTTCCGGCGATGTCGGGTGCCGGGGCCGTGCCGGGTGTGCGTGCGCTGTCGGGTGTTCGTGCGGTGCTGGGTTCCCGTTGGACGCCAGGTGTTCGTGCCCTGACACGGTGGATTGGCCCGGCCTGGGCGACGCTGGTGGTCCTGGCCGCTGGCGCGGCTACCTGGCGGCTCCTGGCTGTGGGGCATCGGCTCGCGGTAGCCGACGGTACAGCGCAGTCGAACGACGGGCAGCCGGCCGTGTCTACGTACGACGCGGAAATCCACAAAGGACTGCTGCTGCTCGGGGCTGCTGTCGTACTGGTCGGCGCCTTGTGGCTGGCGGGTCGTTACGGCTCCTCGATAAAGCGGCTCGACGTGGTGCGGACGCTGGCGGCCTGCGGGGTGCTGGTGATGGTCGCGGCGGAGGGGTCGGCGTTCATCGGCCGCTATAGCCCCAGCGCGGACCGGGAGACGTTTTATCCGGTCACTGATACGCAGCAGTTCCTGGCGGCGAACCTTGGGAGCTCGCGGTATGCGAGCACGTCCGAGGCCTCGGTCCTGGGCACGGACTCGGTCTACGGGCTGCGCTCGCTTAACGGCCACGCCTTCCTGAACTCCGCGTTCGCCACATTGGTGCAGGGCGTTCCCGGGAATCCGGTCCCGGCCCCGACCCGGCTGCAGTTCAGCGCGGACCAGGCGCAGGCGACCAGCCCCATCCTGGACCGGCTGGGCGTCGCCTACTTCACGGCGGCTCCGAGCGAGCCGGTGTTCGGCACCCATCTCGACGCCGCCACGGACGGAACCTCGGTGCTGCTGCAGCCGAACGTGCCGACGCAGGTGACGTTGCCGGTCGGGAACGGCGTGCGAGCCCTGGGACTGGTGCCGTCCGGCTCTCCGGACGACGTGTTCGCCTACGCCCCGACGTCCGCGAACGACTGGATCGAGGTGACGGTCAGCGACAGCGCGGGGACGGTCACGTCTACGCAGCGGCTGACGGCCGGGATCAAGGCCGGCGTGGAGTTCGACGTGCCGGTCGCCCTGGACTCGGTCGCCGTCCACGGCCCTCGCACGGCCAGCATCACGTTGCACACCGCGAAGACGAAGCCGCTGGCGGTGCAGGCGAACGCAGGCTCCGTCGCCCTGGCCACCGTGGTGAACCCGGGCAACGACGATCTGCGGCTGGTGCACGCCGGATCGTCGGTGATCTACCAGCGGCTGAACGCGATGCCCCGGATCCGCTGGGCGTCCTCGGCCGTGGTGGTGCCGCAGGCCGCGCAGCGGGTGCGGCTGCTGGCGTCGGGGACGTTGGATGCTTCGACGGTGGTGCTGAACAGCGGGACGCCTTTGGCGGGGTCGGGCTCGGGTGCTGCTGGGACGGGCTCGGGGTCGGGGTCGAGCACGGGCTCGGTGACGACACTGTCGGACGGGTTGGACTCGATCGGGGTGGCGGTGGACGCCACCGAGCCGGGCTATCTGGTGGTGGCGGACTCGGACCAGGTGGGCTGGTCGGCGTCGGTCGATGGAAAAAAGGCTCGGCTGGTGCCCGCTGATCAAGGGCTGGTCGCTGTGCAGGTGCCGGCTGGCACGCATACCGTGACGCTGCGCTACTCCTCGCCTGACGGGGGGCTTGGTGTTTACGCGAGCGCTGCGTCGGCGTTCGGGCTGGCCGGTGGGGTCGGCGTTGAGACGTGGTACGCGCGGCGGGGGCGGGTGGTGACGTGGGAGTTGAACTGGTTGCGGGGGCGGCCGCGGGGGACTGTGGCGGTTGGGCCCGGTCCAGGTCCGGGGCCGCAGCCGGATTTGGAGGAGGTGGGTGCTGGAGTCGGGGAGGCTGATGTCGGGGCTACCGATGTCGACGCAAGCCCCGTGACCGGTGGCGGGGTCGATGCTGGCGGTGGCGGGGAAGTGTTCGAGGATGCTGGTGTGTGAGGCGCGGTCGCTTCTAGGCCGCAAGTTTCGCGAGCAGCGGTTGGACGATCCGTTCCGGCGTGAACCGCTCGCGCGCGGCCCGCGCGGCGGCGTTTCGCAGCTCGTTGAGCTGCTCGCGGTCTTCGGCGAGATCCGCGAGCGCGGCGGCGAGGGCTTCCGCGTCGCCGGGCGGGACGTAACGCGCGGCGTCGGCGAGGGCGCGGCGCTGGGGCGGCGTGTCCGAGGTGACGACCGCACAGCCGGCAGCAGCACCCTGGTACACCTTGTTCGGCACCACGCGCAGCGCCTTCGGGCCGGTGCCGAAGATGCCGAGGCAGACGTCGTGCGCGGCGACGAGAGCGGGCAGTTCGGCGGCCGGGATCCAGTCGTGCCAGGTGACGGCGGCCGCGTGGCCCGCGTTGCGGACGGTCTCGGCCTTGTCCTGGCCGCTGCCGACCATGGTGAACGCGACCGGGCTGCCGGTCTCGGCCAGGCGCGCGATGGCCGAGCCGATCGTCGCGGCGCCCTGCAACGGCGTGAACAGGCCGTAGAAGATGACGCGCAGGGGGCCGGTGTTCGGTCCGGGCTCCTGCTCGAACCATTCGTGCGGGGCTCCGACCGGCACCACCACGGCCCGCTCGCGATGCTTGGCGGGCAGCGTCTGCCGGTGTTCCTCGGTGTCGACCACCACGACGCGCGCCGCCCCGAGGGCCGCGGCGTCGATCGCCCGCAGGAGCGGCTGGCGCAGCCCGCGGTTCACCTGGCGGTCCCGGGCGGTGTCGGCGGCGCTGATGAGGTGGTCCAGCACGACGCGGCGGCGGCCGAAGAGCAGGCGCGCGAGGTGCACGTCGAAGTGCCCGAGGTAGCCGACCACGACGAGGTCAGGGCGTGGGCCGCGGGTCGCCTGGCGGGCCAGCCGCAGCCAGCACCGCGCCAGGCGCAGGCCGAGGGCGGGCACGCGCCAGGGCTGGGCCAGCATCTGAACGCGCGCAGCGGTGTCGAAGCCGAGGGGGACGTTAGACTCGCGGACTTCATGACCCGCAGCACGCAGACCTTCGGCGATGACGGCCACCCGGGGGTGGGCTGCCACGTCGTAGGTGCCGAAGATCAGGATGCGCATGGTCAGCCACAGTAGCGGCTTCCGATTCGGGCGGCGGCGAGGGGAAGAGATAGAGGTGGGGCGCGGTTCGGCGCCGCTGGTGAGTGGTGCCGCCAGGCCGTCGGTTGCTACGTCGCGGTTCGCCGCGATGACGGATGATGCCTTTGTGCGCGATTCCATTGACGGGGAAGCCTCGGGGCAGCGCTCAGCGCCGCCGGTGGCCTCACCACTGCCTCTGGAACTCGATCCGCTTGCCCCGGCAAGGCCTGGTCGGAGGGGGCGGCTAGCTCGGCTGGGCTTCCTCGCGCTGACTCTCGCCGCCGGTATCTACGCCGTGGCATGCCAGTGGACTCGCGTGCGTGCGGGCTTCGCCGAGCTCGGTCCGCTGCCGCTGCTGGCGGCGCTCCTTCCGGCGCTCGGGTCGGTCGCGGCGATGATGCTTGCGTGGCGGGGGCTGCTGGCCGCGCTTGGGTCGCCGCTTGCCTTCCGTTCCGCTGCGCGCGTCTTCTTCGTGAGCCAGCTGGGCAAATACCTGCCCGGCTCGGTGTGGCCGGTCGTTGCGCAGATGCAGCTGGGGCGGGCGCATCACATCCCGCGGGCTCGGAGCGCCGCGGCAGCCGCCTTGGCGATGCTGGTGTCCCTCGCCACAGCGCTTGTCCTGGCTGGGACGACACTTCCGGTGGGCGGGGGTGGCGGAGCGGGTTACCTCTGGGCGTTCGCGGTGGTCCCGCTTCTGCTGGCCGGGTTGCATCCGCGGGTTGCGAACCCGGTGCTGCGCACGCTGTTCCGGATCACTCGGCGGCCCGCGATCGAGCCGCTGACCGGTGCCACTCTTGGCCGGACCGCGGGTCGCAGCCTCGTCGGGTGGGTGTTGGCGGGGCTGCACATCTGGATCTTGGCGGTGGCGCTCGGAGCACCGGTGCTGCGCACGCTGCTGTTGGCGGTCGGCGGGTACGCCTTCGCGTGGAGCGTCGGCTTCATCATCGTCTTCGCGCCGGCCGGGGCGGGGGTCCGGGAGTTGATTCTGGTCGCGGCGCTGCAGCCGGTGCTGGATCCGGGAAGGGCGACCGTGGTCGCGCTGGCTTCGCGGTTGGTCACGATCGTCGCTGATCTGGTGGCGGCGGCGTTGATCGCACGGGAGGGCGTGGGGGCGGCGGGCGCCTCGGTTGTGGAGGTGGGATAGGGGGCGGGGCGTCGGTCGGCGATGGGGCTTCGGCGGCCGGTTCGCGATCAGCGGCTACGACTCCTTCGGCGGAAGCGGCGGCATGCGGAAGGCCTTGCGGACCGCCGGGTTTCGCTTCACCGCCAGCTCTGTGGCTGCCATGCGCCAGCGCACGTAGCCCTTCTTCGAGTAGCGCCATTCGCGCTTGTGGCGTGCCCAGTCGATCTTGCGGGGGTCTGGTACGGCGCCCAGGCGTTCGGCGGCCAGGGCCTGGTACTTCTCCTGTAGGGACTTGCGGAGGGCGGCGTCTGTGTCGTCCTTGTTGGCGCTGCTGATGTTGGCGTCGTGGCGGCGGTACAGGAAGGTCGGTGTTCGCGAGTAGACGAACTTGCGGCCGTCGATCAGCAGGGTGGCCCAGACCGGGTACAGCATCTGGGCCAGGAGGGCCGGGTCCAGTTCCATCGCCTGGATCAGGTCGGTGCGGACGAAGGCGCCGTCGTTGACGTCGATGCGGCCGATCAGGAGGTCGCCCAGGTGGGCTGCCCGGCGGCGTTTGGCGTACTGGCGGTTCAGGTCGCCGTCGGTGATGTAGTACGAGGCTGCTGAGACGTCGGCGCCGCGGCGCATGTTCCGCAGGTGCGTGGTGATGTGCGGCGGCAGCATGATGTCGTCGTCGCCGAAGATGGTGAGGTAGCGGGAGGTGGCCAGGGAGACGCCCAGGGCGATGGCCGCGCCGGGGTCCTTGCGGCCGTCGTGTTCCTCGACGCGGGCGTAGTCCACGCTCACCGCGGTGCCCGCGGCTGCTGCCTCGGTGCGTAGCTGGGCCACCAGGTCGCGGGTGGAGTCGGTGGGGGAGGCGTCGTCGACGACCAGCACCCGGACTGTGGCGCCCAGGGTGTCGGAGGCTGCGCGGGCTGAGGTGGTGATCGAGTCCACCGTCTCTTTGAGCAGTCCCGGGCGCTCGCGGGTGGGGACGATGACGGTGAGTTCAGGGTCGGTCACGGTACTCCTCAGCAACTAGACGGCATAAGAGTATTAGGAACCGGGCCGGGTACGCTTGCGTCCTGCTACGTGTAGGAAGCCGAGAGCCGAACCTGGAGTCCGGAGCACTGTGAAGATCAGCGTCATTGGAATGGGCAAGATCGGCCTGCCGCTGGCCGTGCAGTTCGCCTCGAAGGGCCACCAGGTCTACGGCGTTGACGTGGTGCCGCGGGTGGTCGACCAGATCAACGCCGGTGTGGAGCCGTTCCCGGGGGAGGCCGAGCTGGATGTGCGGCTGCCGGCGGTGGTGCGGGAGGGCAACCTCACCGCGACGCTGGACGGGGTGGCCGCCGTCGCCGACAGCGACGCGGTCGTGGTGGTGGTGCCGGTCGTCGTCGACGAGGACGCGGTGCCGGACTTCCGGGCCATGGACGCCGCCACCCAGACCATCGCCGCCGGCCTGAAGCAGGCCGCCGCCAACGGCCGGACCGGCATCCTGCTCAGCTACGAGACCACGCTGCCGGTGCACACCACCCGCGCGCGGTTCCTGCCCGCGCTGGAGTCCTCGTCCGGGCTGAACGCCGGCCGTGACTTCCTGCTGTGCCACAGCCCCGAGCGGGTCTACACCGGCCGGGTCTTCGCCGACCTGCGGAAGTACCCGAAGCTGGTCGGTGGCATCGACGCCGAGTCGGCGGCTGCCGCGGTGCGCTTCTACGAGGCGGTGCTGGACTTCGACGAGCGGCCCGACCTCAAGCGCGGCAACGGGGTGTGGGACCTTGGTTCCGCGGAGGCCGCGGAGCTGGCCAAGCTCGCCGAGACCACCTACCGGGACGTCAACATCGGCCTGGCCAACCAGTTCGCGCGCTTCGCCGACCGCACCGGCATCGACATCTTCCAGGTCATCGAGGCCTCCAACAGCCAGCCGTTCAGCCACATCCACCAGCCCGGCCCGGCCGTCGGCGGCCACTGCATCCCGGTCTACCCGCGCTTCTACCTGTTCAACGACCCCGACGCCTCCATCGTGCGCGCGGCCCGCGAGTCCAACCTGGCGCAGCCGGCCTACCTGGTCGGGCTGCTGGAGGGCCTGCTCGGCGGCGCCACCGGCGGCGGCGGGCTGGCCGGCCGCAGGGTGCTGGTGCTCGGTGCCGCCTATCGCGGCGGCGGCGTGAAGGAGACCGCGTTCTCCGGCGTGTACGGCCTCGTGGCGGCGCTCGCCGGCGACGGCGCGGTGCCCTACGTCTCCGACCCCCTCTACAGCGCCGAGGAACTGGCCGCGCTCGGCCTGCCGGCCTACGAGCCCGGCACCGAGGTGGAGGGCATCATCGTCCACACCGAGCACGAGGAGTACCGCGACCTGTCCGCGGGCGACTTCCCCGGCGTGAAGGTGGTCATCGACGGCCGCAACATCACCGACCCCGCCAAGTGGGACGGCGTCGCCCGCAAGGTGCTCGGCATCGCCTGATCTGTACTCGAAGGAAAACGGGGAAACGAGGGGGAGCGGTATGCCGATCCGCGCGATCGTGCTGGACATCGGGGGAGTTCTGGAGATCACGCCGAACCTCGGCGTGGACCGGAAGTGGGAGGCCGAGTTCGGCGCGGACTGGGTCTCCCGAGTCCTGCCCGTCTTCCGCGCCGGCGACCTCGGCCACATCACGCTGGAGCAGGTCCACGAGCAGATCGTCGACATCCTCGGGGTGCCAGCGGCCCGGTTCGAGGCCTACATGGAAGAGATGTGGGTCGAATACCTCGGCACCTACAACGCCGAGCTGGCCGACTACTGGAAAGCCCGCCGTGCTGAGGGCTACGCCACCGCCATCATCAGCAACAGCTTCGTCGGCGCGCGCGAACGCGAGGAGGAGGCGTACCGCTTCAGCGAGCTGACCGACCTGATCGTGTACTCCCACGAGGTCGGCCTCAAGAAGCCGGACCCCGCCATCTACGAGCTCTGCCTGGAACGCCTCGGCCTGCGGGCCGAGGAGGTGGTGTTCGTGGACGACGTCGAGGTCTGCTGCGAGGCGGCGCGGGCCGTGGGCATGGCGGCGATCCGCTTCGTCGACACCGCCCAGACGATCCGGGATCTGGACGCGATTCTCGAACGCCGATGACTTAACGGGTTCCGGATCGTCTATACAGGCATGAGTGTGCTCAAGCCTGTGCGCGTGAAGAACCTGTCCCTGCCTGTCTACGGCCTCCAGACGCTGGACTG
>JABFWL010000378.1 GCA_013362315.1 Catenulispora sp.
CAACCCGCCGTCCCGCTGCGGGCGTCGGATCTGGTCACCCCGGTGCTGGCGGCCGTCGTGGCGTTCGCCGCCGGTCAGGCCGTCGGAATCCTCCGCGGCGGTACTCAGAAGGATCTGTCCGCGGCGCTGCGGATCGGGGCGTGAGGGTGTGCGTGCGAGGCGAGTCCGGGAGGTTTCGATGACGGCGACCGCACAGGCGGCGGCTTCGGCACACGAGGGCGGAAACCAGGGGGGAGATCAAGGGGGAGATCAGGCGGCGGCCGAGCCGGCGATCCAGTGCGACCGGCTGGTCCGCGTGCACAAGGCCGGGTCCCTGGAGGTGCAGGCACTGCAAGGACTCGATCTGCGCGTCGAGCGCGGGGAGATGGTCGCCATGGTCGGCGCCTCGGGCAGCGGCAAATCCACCCTGCTGAACATCCTCGCCGGCCTTGACGCGCCGAGCGCAGGTTCCGCCCGGGTGGCCGGACACCAGCTCGCCGGGATGCGCGAGGCGGATCGCCTGCGCTACCGACGCCACGAGGTCGGCGTCATCTGGCAGAACCCCGCCGGCAACCTGCTGCCGCACCTGACCGCCGCTGAGAACGTGGCGCTGCCGCTGCGCTACGCCGGCACCGGATATCGGGCGCGCCGGGCCCGCGCCCTCGATCTGCTCGACGAGCTCGGGCTGGCAGACCACCGCGACCGGATCCCGGCCCGGCTGTCCGGCGGCGAGCAGCAGCGGGTCGCGATCGCCGTGGCGCTCGCCAACAAGCCGAGCGTGCTGCTCGCCGACGAGCCGACCGGCGAACTGGACTCGCAGACTGCTGAGAACGTCTTCGAGGCGCTGCGAGCGGCGAACCGCGAGCACGGTGCGACGGTGCTGGTCGTCACCCACGATCCGGCGATCGCCGGCCGGGTGGCCCGCACCATCGCGATCCGCGACGGCCGGGTGGCGACCGAGACCCTGCGCACGGCGGGCCCGGACAGCGCCGGCGCCGGGCTGGGACCGGGGATCGAATACGCGGTCGTCGACAGTGCCGGGCGCCTGCAGCTGCCCCGGGAGTTCACCGAGCCGTTGGGGATCCGGGACCGGGTCCGGCTGGAACGGGAAGCGGACCACATCGGTGTCTGGCCCCATCAGAGCGATGAGGAGCAGAGCTCATGACGGATCTGACAGCTTCCGCGACCGGCGCCGACCGGACGCCGGAGCTCCCAGAACCTCCCGGGCTGCCGCCGCTCGTCGAGCTGGCCGCGGTGACCCGTACTCACGGCTCCGGGCGGACCGCGGTCCACGCCCTGCGGGGCGTCGACCTCCGGGTCGCCGACGGCGAGCTCGTCGTCGTCCGCGGCCGCTCCGGCTCCGGCAAGACCACGCTGCTCGGCCTGGTCGGCGGCCTGGACCGGCCGACCGCGGGCACCGTCCGCGTGGCCGGCACGGACCTGGGAACCCTCAGCGACCGCAAGCTGATCGGCTTGCGCCGCGCGGCCATCGGCTTCGTCTTCCAGTCCTTCGGCCTGGTCCCGTTCCTCAGCGCGGCCGAGAACGCCGGCCTGCCCCTGCGACTCACCGCCACCGATCCCGCCGAGCGCCGAACCCGGGTGGCCGAGCTCCTGGACGTGGTCGGCCTCGCCGATCGGGCGGACCACCGGCCCGGCGAACTGTCCGGCGGCGAGCAGCAGCGCGTCGCGATCGCCCGGGCCCTGGCCTCCCGGCCGCGCCTGCTGATCGCGGACGAACCGACCGGGCACCTGGACGCCGACACCGGCCTGCGCATCATGCGGCTGCTGCGGACCGTCGTGGACCGGGACGGGATCGGCGCGCTGGTCGCCACGCACGACGCGCGGTTGGCGGAACTCGCCGACACGGTGCTCGACCTGCACGACGGGCTCCTTGAACGGGTGTAACAATCCCCTGACTCCCTGCGTCGGATGAGTATCAAGACTCGTCCATGCCAGGAGGAACCTCCCAGTGAATCGACGATCCCGCGGCCTAGCAGCGCTGGCCGCTTCCGCGGTGTTCTCCTTCGCCACCGGCACCGCCACCGCCACCTACGCCGACAGCGCGTCGGCAGCCACATCGGCGCGTTCGGACGCCGTCGCCATCGCCGTCGACCCGATAACGGCAACGGGAGCACGGGCCGCGGATCAGCGGACGACGTATGCCCTGCCGACCGGCGACACCGTCACAGTCCGCGGCACGGGGCGTCACGCCGTCTTCTCCGTCACCGGCAAGGACGGCACCAGCGTGCCGAGCATCCGCTACGACATCGCCGACGGCCACGCCTACGTCATACCGGCGTCGGTGATCGGCGACGCGAAGCCGTTCAATCCGGCGGACTACGACATCCCCGCGCTGGCCGTCGCGCCGGAGGTCGCGAAGAGCACTGTCGTGCCGCACTATCCCCTGCACATCGTGCAGGTGAACGCCACCGATCTGGCCGGCGCCCCGGCTTCGGCGCTGACCGTGCTCGTCAACGCCGAGGACATCGGGCGTTTCACTTCGGCGATCCAGGTCATCGGCGGCGTGGGCCGCGCCGCCGTTCCCGCCGGCCACTACACCGCCTACACCTGGTTCGTGGACAAGCAGTTCGGCGGACCGCTCGACACCGAGATCGACACCATGCACGTCGTCATGCGCGGTGATTTCGAGGTGCCGGCGGACGGCGGCACAACCCCGCTGACCGCCGACGCGCGCGCCGCGTCCGCCGCGGTCACCGCCGCGACGCCCCGGCCCGCCACCACCGATGAGACGCTGGCGTTCTTCAACAGCACCGATGTCGCCGGGCAGACCGCCACCATCCAGGTGTCCGGCCCCGGCCCGCTGTGGGTCCAGCCCCAGCCGAAGCCGCAGCTCGGCGATTTCAGCTACCAGGTGGTCTGGGGCGGCGGCGACGTCTACGGCCCGGACCCGTATCACTACGACCTGATGTATCCGCCGGTGGATCATGTCGACGCGAACCAGACCTGGCCGGTCGACCCGGCGAAGCTCGCCGTTCAGCACAACACCCTGGACACTGACGCGGTTTACGCCCAGCAGCGCGGTGTGTTCGGCGTGGGCTTCGAATTCGACAACGGCGCCGGTCTGATGCCCGCCATCTACCCGCGCACGCCGAGCCACATCACCGAGTACGTCAGCGCTCCGGTGGCCGGTGCTCACTGGTTTGAGGAGTATTCGCCGACCATCACCACAACCGCCATAGCCCTGTTCGCCTCGCCGCGGGCCATTCCGTTCACCCCCGGCACCGAGACCTGGCGCACCTGGTTCCACGGCCCGCTGACCCCGCAGATCGGTCAGGTGCACGGGGCCGCGCGGTGCGGGGCTTGCGCCGACGGATCGACCCTCGGCTTCTCGTTTCCGCCGCTGGTCGATTCCGAGCCGGACACGCAGCTTGTCGCGCTCGGCGGCGCGGCGACGCATTTCACCTTCTACCGCGGCGACACGAAACTCTTCGACCAGGACCAGGCCGACGGCGTCGTGTTCACCGGACTCCCGCAGGAGGCCGCCACCTACCGCGCCGTCTTCGACACGGATCTGACCGGCTCCGGCCTGTCACAGTCCACTGCTACCCACACGGATGTCAGCTTCCCCTACCGTCCGTCCGGTGACCCGGCGCTCCCCGCCGAGGACTCCTGCCACCCCCGCACCCGGCCTCAAGAGGCGAACCCGGCGCCGTGCCGGATCCTGCCGATTCTGAACCTGGGCTACCACCTGGACTCCGACGCCACCAACACCAGCCGCAAGCCGCTCCAGAAGCTGGACCTGACCGTCGGGCACCAGAGCTTCGACGGCATCGGCTCGCAGGCCGCCGTCACCGGCGTGACCGTCTCCGTGTCCTTCGACAGTGGCAAGACCTGGAGTGACGCGCACGTGGCGCAAACCGGCTGCGGCCGTTTCGAGGTGCACTGGAAGAACGCCGCACCGCACGGGACGACGCCGTGGTTGCGGGTCACCGCCCGGGACGCCATCGGCGGCTCGATCAGCCAGACCGTCCAGAACGCTTACACGATCGGATGAGGTGACGGCCAAGACTGTGCGCGGATCGGGGACGATGCTCCTGTGACGGACATCGCCGCCGCCGTGCGGGGGTGCTGATCGACTCGTGGTCGCGTCGGCAGCACTCGAACTCTGATTCACTGTGGCTGGCAGACCCCTACCCGAGTGAACCTGGGACGCCGCGATCGCCGGACAGCGACGAGCACCGCTGTCCGGCGAAGTCCACGCCTACTCTGGTGCTTTCGCGTCCGGCTTCATGGCGCGGCCGTAGGCTTTTCCGTGGATGAGGGGCCGGTCGTGAGGAGGTCGGGTGCGTGCGGTTCTGACGGCTGCCCGGGACGCTCACGGGTTGCTCGACCTGTGCGAACGCGCCTGGGCTCCGGCACTGCGTGGACGCGTGCTGGTCGCCGAGGCTGAGCCCGAACGCCACGGCGACCTGCTGGCGGCGGCATCCACCGCACTGAGCGGTCAGGATGCCGATACGGCGGCCGAGCGGTGGCCCGCCAGCCTGCTGATGGCAGTGGTCGGTACGGTCTGCTCCCGCTACTGCCGTGGATCGGTGTGGGGCGTGTGGTGGCGCGCATGCGGTGGGAGGAAGCCTTCCTTCGTCGTGGCTGAGGCGTGGGACTGTGCGTTCCGGAACGCGTTGTCGAGCTTCGGTCTACCCGTCTTCGCGGAGCTGTCGGCTGACGATGCGCTCTTGGTGCACGCCGGCGTTCCCGATGCCTTCCTGGAAGAACTGTGTTCTACGCTGGTCGGCGACACGGGGAAGCAGGCCAGCCGACCGGTGGCGCTGCTCCTCGGTCGACCGGAGGCGGCGGCTTTCCTCGCCCGCTGCCGGAACGCGATGGTCGCGATCCGCGACAGCGCCACCACAGAAGACACAGAAGACACAGAAGACACGCAAGACACGCAAGACACAGAAGCGGCAGAGATTCCGCAGCGGCTCGCCAAAGCCATGGCCCGCTTCCGGGCCGGCCGCGATCACAGGGGCGCAGCGGCCGGCTCCGCTTTGGCGATCGAACCGTTCGGCCGCGGCCCGCTTCTGGTCGGCGCCGACGGTCTCGGGGTCCCCGCCACCGCGGCCGTCAAGACTGGCCGCCTGTACGTGTTCAGCCAGGACGGCGTCCTGGTCCCCGAGGACGTGGCGCTATCGCCGGGGCCGGCATGGCTGCTGTATCCGGTCGGCGCTGCACCGGAGGCCGAAGGGAAACTGGTGGTCATAGCACACGGCTCGCTTCCGCTCCGTTGGGCGGGCTGGTCTCTGGTCGAGGCCGACCTGCGGGATGTCGCCTGGCTGCGGTCCCGCGAGCCGGGCGCCGCGCGCCGGGTCGTCGGCGGACGGAGCAAGCCCGTGCTCGTGACGGGTAAGCCGGTGCAAGGTCTTTCCCACGGTGCCGGGCGGCCGGTGGTTGTCGATGCGCCGGTGCTGCGGCTTCCCGCCGGGGAAGTCGAGTGGTCTGTGGAGGTGCGCGGCCACGGCGGCGGAGTCCTGGCGCGTGAACGCGTCCGCGGCGCGCCGGAGACGGCGACCGAGACGTCCGGGTTCTGGCGGAGGGTGCCGCGTCCGCTGCTGGGCCAATACAGCGTTCGGGTCGGCGGGGCGAACGGCCCGGGGCTTGTCCGGACGGTCGTCGTGGCCGAAGGGCTCGGCATCCACTGGCACCCCGATGTCCGCCTGCTGCGGCCCGACGGGCTGGAACCGGCGGAAGCCGTGTTCCATCCCGGAGCGGGGATGACCACGGTCCCGGCGGGGCTGACCTTCGGCACCGATCGCGCACGGCTGCCGGTGGAAGCGGTGACGCGGCAGCATCGGGAGGTTTTCCTGGTGGAGCCGCCGCGGATGCGGGTGCGTGTCGATGGAGGCGCGTATGACCATGATGCCGAGGCGATCCGTCCGCCGCGCCTGACCACGGCCGGGCTCGCCGTGGCGGGCCGGATCTTCGTCGAACTGCCGGGTCTGGCCCGCCCGCCGGAGTTGGACGTCGTGGCCGGCGGACGCGTCGTGCAGAGGGTGCGCCCGCACCGGGACGGCGGCTACAACCTTCGCAGGATCCTGGATACCGTGGCCTTCCATTCCGACACGGTTCTTCGACTCGTCCACGACGGCCGGGAAGCGACAGTAGCGTGGATCCATGCTCCTGAGCCTTCGCAGGATCCGTGGCTGCCCGGCACCACCGGTGCGGGGCGAGGCTGAGGACGCCGCCGTCGAAACCGCGCGCATATACCGGAGTGCAGATCTGTGGACCCCCTGGCCACCAGCGGCCTGATCGCCGACACCTACCGGCGCTACCTGCGCTCGCTGTTGCCGATCCGCGATCCCGCCCTGGCCGCCGCTCTGGCCGAGGAGATCCAGGCCAGTCCGCTGCTCACCAAAGGGCCCTTGCTGGAGGCCACGCCGCCGTACAAAACCGGGGCGAGCCTGCGCGACCTGGTCTCTGAAGGCGTGCTGGACCCCGGCTTCGCGCGGTTCGACAGTCCGGCGCTGCCGCTGGACCGGCCGCTGTACACGCACCAGGAGCAAGCGTTACGCAAAGCGCACGCCGGCCGGAATCTCGTGGTGGCGACCGGCACCGGCTCCGGCAAGACCGAGAGCTTCCTGCTACCGGTCTTGTCCCATCTCGCTGCCGAGCACACTACCGGAGCGCTCGGACCCGGTGTCAGGGCACTGTTCCTGTACCCGATGAACGCTTTGGCGAACGACCAGCTGCGACGGCTGCGCCGGTTGCTGGCGGTCACCCCCGAGATCACCTTCGGCCGCTACACCGGTGAGACTCCGGAGCAGGCGCGCGCCGGAGCCGATCAGTTCGAGGCGCTCAACCCCGGCGAGCCGCGGCTGCCGAACGAGCTGCTCAGCCGCCAGGAGATGCGTGAACAGCCGCCGCATCTGCTGCTCACCAACTACGCGATGCTCGAATACCTGCTGCTGCGGCCCGCCGACCTGGAACTGTTCGAAGGCCGCCACGGCGGGTCCTGGCAGTTCGTCGTGCTGGACGAGGCGCACGTCTATGACGGCGCCAAGGCCGAGGAAGTGGGCATGCTGCTGCGCCGGCTCCGCCACCGCGTCGCGGCCGGGCGGCGGCTGCGGGCCATCGCCACGTCGGCCACGGTCGGCGACCGGCCCGAGGCGGTGATGGATTTCGCCTCCAACCTGTTCGACCTGCCCTTCGAATGGGAGCCCGGCGACCGGTCCGGCCAGGATCTGGTGACCGCCGAGCGGGTGCCGATCCCCGAAGGCCCGTATTGGGGACCATTGGACGCCGATGCTTATCAGGTGCTGGCCGCCGCGTCCGATCCGGGCGAGGAACTGCTGCGGCTGGCCGCGGGTCGAGGGCCGGAGCCAGATCCGGCGAGAGCCCTGGCCCACGAACGAACTATGGCCGAGGTGCGCGCGGCGTTGGCGGCCGGACCCAGGCCGTTCGGCGAGTTGGCAGTCGCCACCGGCCTGGGGCCCGGCGGCCTGGCCGCGCTGGTGGCCGTCGGCGGCAGGATCCGAGACGCCTCCGGGACGCCGGTGCTGTCGGCGCGCTACCACCTGTTCGCCCGCGCCACCGAAGGCGCGTTCACCTGCCTGACGCCCGAGGGCCCGCACGTCCATCTGGGACGGCGGGAGCGCTGTGACCGGTGCGAGGGAATGGTGTTCGAGTTCGGTTCCTGCCAACGCTGCGGTGCGGTGCATCTGCTCGGCACACCGATGCCCGAAGACGGCGCAGAGGTGTTCAGCCCGAGGATCACCGGGAGTGAGCGGCGGACCTGGCTTCTCGTCGAGGATGGAGCCGACGGAGCCGACGGAGCCGGATCCAGTGCGATCGGCCCCCAGGACGCCGACGAGGATGACGAGACGCTGGATGAGACCCGGCGAACGCAGGACGGGGACACGCCCGCCGCACTGTGCTCCAGATGCGGCCGCCTCGACGGGACCGCGGAACCGTCCTGCGACTGCGGACCGGAGTTCTCGCGCCGGGTCCGGCGGCTGAAGACCTCGGCCGGCGCCCCGGCCGGCTGCTCGGCCTGCGGGGCACGCGGAGCCGGAGTGATCCGGCAGTTCGAGAGCGGCAACGAGGCGGCGGCCGCCGTACTGACCACCGCCTTCTACACCGCGCTGCCGGCCGATGCGGACAAGTCCGACCGGCCCGGGGCTGGGCGCAAACTCCTGACGTTCAGCGACTCGCGGCAGGCTGCGGCGTTCTTCGCGCCGTATCTGGAATCGAGTCACGGCCAGCTGCGACGGCGCCGTCTGATCCTCACGGGCCTGCGAGCGGCCACCGGCCGTGACGACACGGTGAACGTCGAGGACCTCGTCGAGGCGACGGTGCGCGCCGCGGCGGACGCTGGGGCTTTCACCCGGCGGGACTCCCGGCAGCAGCGGCGGCGCGAGGCCGGCCGATGGGTGCTGCGCGAGTTGGCCGCGCTGGACGAGCGGCACAGCCTGGAAGGGCTGGGGCTGCTGCGGATCGGGCTGGACCGCGAGCCCTCGTGGGCGCCGCCGCAACCGCTGCTGGACTTGGGCCTGACCGTCGACGAGGCATGGGCGCTGCTGACGGAGCTGGTTCGGACGCTGCGTCTGCAGGGTGCGCTGACGATGCCGGAGGACGTGGACCCGGCCGACGAGTTCTTCGACCCGCGCCGCGGTCCGATCCACGTGCGCGGCGACGGTGCCGAGGCCCGGCTCAAGGTACTGAGCTGGCTGCCGACGAAGGGGGTCAACCGGCGGCTGGACTACCTGCGCCGGCTGTCGGCGGTGCTGTCGCCGAGCGGTGGCGTGGACGCCCGCGATCTGCTCGCCGGCTGTTGGCGCTACCTGACCGCGCTGAGCGACGGCTGGCTGTCGGCGAGCACGGTCGCGCAGCTGGGGCAGGTGCGGCAAGTGGACCACACCTGGCTCACCGTGGCTTCCGGTTCCGACGCGCAGCTGCACCGGTGCACCCGCTGCCGCCGGATCGCCTTCGACTCCGTGCGCGGCGTATGCCCGACGATGCGCTGCTCCGGAGCCCTGGTTCCCGCTGAAGCCGACGAGGACGACCACTACCGGGTCCTGTATCAGACCATCGCGCCGATCCCGCTCGTCGCGCGCGAACACACCGCGCAGTGGACATCGCTGGAGGCAGCGGACATCCAGCAGCGCTTCCTGGCCGGTGACGTCAACGTCCTGTCCTGCTCGACGACGTTCGAACTCGGCGTCGACGTCGGCGAGCTGTCCGGTGTGGTGCTTCGGAACATGCCGCCGAGCACGGCGAACTACATTCAGCGCGCCGGCCGCGCCGGGCGCCGTGCGGATTCGGCCGCACTGGTGCTCACCTACGCTCAGCGCCGCTCTCATGACCTGTCACGGTTCGCCGCCCCGGAGCAGATGATCGCCGGGCAGCTGCGGGCGCCGTACGTTCCACTGGGCAATGCCCGCATCGACCGGCGTCATGCGCATTCGGTGGCACTGGCGGCGTTCTTTCGCCATGCCAAGGAGAACTGGGGCGAGACTTATAAAAGCGCCGGCGCGTTCTTCCTCGGCGACTCGGCGCCGTTCACGCGGGTCCGTGGATTCCTGACGCCGGTCCCGGCCGACGTGCGCGAAGCCCTCGAAGCCGTCCTTCCTACGGGCGTCCGCAAGGAGATCGGCGTCGATGACGGCTCCTGGGTGACCGAGCTGGCCCGCCACCTGGAGCAGGTCGCCGCCGAACTCGCGAACGACGTGGCGCTGTTCGAGGAGCGCCGTACCGAGGCGTTCGCCAAACGCCGCAGCGATGTCGCCGCGCGCTTCGAACGCAGCGTGAACACGGTCACCCGCAGATCCCTGATCGGGTTCCTGGCCAATCGCAACATCCTGCCGAAGTACGGCTTCCCGGTGGACACCGTCGATCTGCGCACCGCGCACTGCGACAGCCAGGTCGGTGCCCGCCTGGAGCTCAGCCGTGACCTGGCGGTCGCCATCCACGAGTACGCCCCGGGCGCCGAGGTCGTGGCCGGCGGTGTGCTGTGGCGCTCCGGCGGCGTGTACCGGCTGCCGGGCCGGGAGCTCATCAGCCGCCGCTATCTGGTGTGCAAGGAATGCGGTCACTACAGGGAGGGTGGCGAGGATCTGGAGCCGGCCTGCCCGGCCTGCGGACGCTCGGCGGACGGTCCGGTCCGCGAATACCTCGTCCCGGAGTTCGGATTCGTCGCCGAACACCGCACCGGCAAACCGTCCGGAACCCCGCCGTCCAGATCTTGGTCCGGCGGCACCCACATCGTCTCCCTCGGCCAAGATCCGGTCCAGACCCGCTGGCGTTCGGCGGGCGGTGCCACGGCGTGGTGCCGGTCGGGTTCGCGAGGGCGGCTGGTGACCCTTTCCGAGGGGCCGACCGGCAGCGCCTATCTCATCTGCGCCTGGTGCGGCTGGGGCACGCCGAACGAGCGCAAGACTCCCAGAACCCACAACGATCCCCTGCGCGGCAGGCAGTGCACCGGGCCATTGCAATGGCGGTCCCTGGCCCACGGCTACGAGACCGACATCCTGGCCCTGAACTTCGACGCCCCGGGGCAGTCCGGGCCCGGGCGGCGACTGTCGCTGCTGTACGCGCTGCTGGAAGGGGCGTGCCTCGGGCTGGAGATCAGCCGCGATGACCTCGACGGGGCGTTGCACGCCGGAGCCGCCGGGCCCGGCGGGCGCGACGGCTTGGTGATCTTCGACACGGTGCCCGGCGGCGCGGGCGGCGCCGGCCGCGCCGGCGCCCACCTGGACGTCGTGGTCGCCGCGGCGCGCGAACGGCTGCGTGCCTGTGACTGCGGCCCGGAGACCTCGTGCTACGGCTGCCTGCGCAACCGCCGCAACGAGCACCATCACGAACGGCTGGCGCGTGGCTTCGCGCTGGAGGCATTGGAAGCATTGGACATACTGGTGCCGGACAGCGAGAGCGGCGTCGACGCGACGTCACCATCGCAGGTGGCGAACTCGGCGAACCGTCACGAGACGGTGCGCGGATCGGGGACAATGGTCCGGTGACGGATATCGCCACCGACGCGCAGGCGCAGGGGACATCGGAGTCGACCACGTTCGGTATCGACGCCTTCACCGTGGAGGACCGGCTTCGGCTGTTCCACTTCGCGGCGGCCGAGAAGCGTCACGACTATCTGGAGGTGCTGCGAGCCTTCGATCGCGGACGGGCGAACTACCAGGTTCTGCTGCACGCTTCCGACGTCCGCGATCTGCTCGCCGAACTCGTCGTCGCCGATCCGGCCGCCGGCCCCGCCGATTCCGCCACTGGTTCCGCCGATCCCGCCGCCGCGGTCGGCGACGTCCAGCCGCTCCTCGACGCGCTGACCGACTGGCAGGTGCTGGACCGCAGCTACGACGGCACCCGCGCGGCCAGCCTCGCCGAGTACCGCAACCGCCACTACGTCTACCAGTTCACGCAGGCCGGCTACCGCGCCTACCGCGCGGTGGAGGACGTGCTGGGCGCCAGCCTCCAGGACGCCCAGCTGTCGCGGTTGGTGTTCCCGGACATCCTGGCCGACCTGCACGCGCTCGCCGCGGCCACCACCGCCGGCGACGCCGAGGAGGTGTACCGCAAGCTGTCCCGGCTGGACGGCGCCCTGGCCGACATGGCCCAGCGCGCCGCCCGGTTCTACCTCATGCTCGGTGACCTGGCCCGCACCAACGACGCCCGCCCGGAAGTGTTCCTGTCCCACAAGGACACGTTGCTGGCGCACATGCGGGAGTTCACCGCAGAACTCGCGCGGTTCGCGCCGCTGCTGGCCGCCGCTGTGGCAGAGGTCGAATCCACCGGCGTGGACCGGCTCGCCGAACTCGCCGCCTCGGCCGACGAGCGCCTGTTCCGCACCCTGCCCGAACGGGTCACCGACTGGCGGCAGCGCTGGTCCGGGCTGGTCCAGTGGTTCGCCCACGGCGAGCACAGCGAGAGCGAGCGGCTGCAGGACGCCACCGTCACCGCCATCTCCGGGGTGCTGGCGCTGCTGCGCCGGGTCACCGAGGCCCGCCGCGGCGGCGTCAGCCGGGAGAGCCAGCTGCGCCACCTCGCGCAGTGGTTCGCCGCCTGCCCGACCGACGACGACGCCCACGCCTTGTTCCGGGCGACGTTCGACCTCGGCTCGCCCCGGCACGTCGCCGTCGGTCACGCCGACCCGGAGCTGATCAGCACCCGGCAGTCCTGGTGGAACGCCGAGGCGGTGGAGCTGTCCCGCACCCTCGTGCAGGCCGGCCGGTCGGTGCGGATGAGCGGCCCCGGCCGCGTCGAGCGGGCCGACGGCCAGCGCCAGCAACTGCGCGCGCTTCAGGTGAAGGCCCAGGCGCAGGCGCGCGCCGCCGCGGCCGCGCTGGCCGCCGACGGCGTGTACGGCCGGGTGCTGGACGAGCCGGAGACCCGGACCCTGCTGGGCCTGCTCGACCTGGCGCTGGCCGCGCGCGTGCCGGTCAGCTCCGGAGTCCGGTACGCCGCCGGCTCCGCGCCGGACCGGGCATCGGCGCGCTCCCACGGGGTACGGCTGACGCTGGTGCCGGCCGAGGGCTCGACGACCGTCGCCACCGTGCGCGGGCGGCTGCATCTGGACGGCCTGCGCCTGGAGATCAGTCCGGGGAACAGCCCGGGGATCAGCCTGCGGAACAACGGGAAGGCGGCGCCGTGAGCGAGACGATCACGGCCGGCGCGCCGCGGGCGGCGCATCGCGTCGCCGCCGACGTCGGTCCGCTGGAACTGGCCGAGTATCAGAAGGCTGTCCGCCTGATCCTCCGGAATCCGTTGATCACCGGTGTCCATCCGGACACCGGTGCGCTGCCGCTGATCCGCCGCTGGGCCGATCAGCTGCGCCGGGACCTGCCGGAGGTGCTGGGCTACCGGCTGGTGACCACCGCCGACACCGCGCGGCTGGTCCGGGTCCAGGACGAGCTGGACGCCACCCAGCCCGCGCTGACCCGGGCCGGGCGCCCCTTCGACCGCCGCCGCTACGCCTATCTGGTGCTGGCCCTGGCCGCGCTCGGCCGTTCCGGCACCCAGATCACGCTCTCCGAGCTGGCCGAGACGGTCTGCGCCGACGCCGCCCGGGCGGACGGCCTGGGCATGGACACCGAGCGCAAGGCCGACCGGGACGCCTTCGTCGACGCGGTCGCCTTCCTGGAGGCGCGCGGCGCCCTGCGCACCGCCGACGGCAGCGCGTCGGCCTGGGCCGGCGACCCCGAGAAGGCAGAGGCGCTGTACGACATCGACCGTGAGGTCGTCGGCGCCGTGTATCAGCCCAGCAGAGTCCTGCAACACCTCAGGTCGGTCACCGAGCTGTTGGCGGCGGACGCTGCTCCGGCCGGATTCGCCCGAGGTGCCCACACACAGCGGCGTGCGGCGGCCCGCCGGGCGCGCCGGCTGGTGCTGGAGCAGCCCGTGGCCTACTACGCGGACATCGACGAGTCCTTACACGGCCAGCTGCGGGCCGGTGCGCTCGCCGAGGACCTGGAACGGCTCACCGGTCTGGTGGTGGAGCGCCGCGCCGAGGGCGTGGCGCTGATCGACACCTCCGGACGGCTGTCCGACGCGCGGTTCCCGGCCGGCGGCACCGTCGCGCAGGCCGCGTTGCTGCTGGCGGCGAAGATCGCCGAGCAGGCGGACCGGACGGATGTCGAACGTCTGCCGGCCGCTACTGCCGCCGAGCGCTTGGCCGCGCGGGCCGCACGGATTGATGCCGCGCTTCCGGATCGTGGC
>JABFWL010000420.1 GCA_013362315.1 Catenulispora sp.
CACGCCCGCCGGCAGCGCGGCCCGCGCCGCGTGCAGGTGCGCGCCCAGCGCCCGGGCGCGCGCCTGGTACTCCCCCGTCGCCAGCAGCCCCACCACCGCCCGGCCCACCGCGCAGGCCAGCGGGTTGCCGCCGAAGGTGGACCCGTGCTCGCCGGGCCGGAACACGCCGAGCACGTCGCGGTCGGCGACCACCGCCGAGACCGGCAGGATGCCGCCGCCCAGCGCCTTGCCCAGGACGTAGACGTCCGGCACCACGCCCTCGTGGTCGCACGCGAAGGTGTACCCGGTCCGCCCCAGCCCGGACTGGATCTCGTCGGCGATCATCAGCACGCCACGCCGGGTGCAGACCTCCCGCACCGCCGCCAGGTAGCCCTCCGGCGGCACCAGCACCCCGGCCTCGCCCTGGATCGGCTCCAGCAACACCGCAACGGTGTCATCGGTGATCGCCGCCTCGATCGCCGAGGCGTCGCCGTAGGGCACGCTGACGAACCCCGGTGTGAACGGCCCGAAGCCGCTGCGCGCCTCGGGGTCGGTGGAGAAGGAGACGATCGACAGCGTCCGCCCGTGGAAGTTGCCCTCGCAGGTGATGATCTGCGCGCGGTCCTCGGGCACGCCTTTGACCTGGTAGCCCCACTTGCGCGCGGTCTTCAGCGCGGTCTCCACGGCCTCGGCCCCGGAGTTCATCGGCAGCGCCGCTTCCTTGCCGCACAGCCGGGACAGCTCGGCCACGAACGGTCCGAACTGGTCATGGTGGAACGCCCGCGAAGTCAGCGTGACCCGCCCCAGCTGCTCGCGCGCTGCCGCCAACAGCACCGGGTTGCGGTGCCCGAAGTTCAGCGCCGAGTACCCGGCGAGCATGTCCAGGTAGCGGTTGCCGTCGACGTCGGTCACCCAGGCGCCGTCGGCCTCGGCGATCACCACCGGCAGCGGGTGGTAGTTGTGCGCGGTGTGCGCGTCGGACTGCGCGATCAGCGCCTCGGCCTTGGCTGAGGCGGGCACCCGCGGCAGCGCCCCGCCGCCGGGAGCGGCGCCCGGCTCGGTCGCGGAAACCCCGGAGACCTCGGACACGCCGGACACACCGGAGACGCCGGACACGCCGGACACGCCGGAGACGCCGGAGACCTCGGAAACATCAGAAACGTCGGAGATGGTGGTCATGATGTCAGCCCTCTCAGTCCCTCAGCTCCAGCGTGCAGCACTTCACCGAGCCGCCGGCCTTGAGCAGTTCGGACAGGTCCATGCCGATCGGCCGGAAGCCGCGCTCGGCCAACTGGGCGATCAGCCCGGTGGCGTCCTGCGGCAGCAGCACGTTCCGGCCGTCCGACACCGCGTTCAGCCCGAACGCCGCCGCGTCCTCGGCGGTGGCGATGACCGCGTCCGGATACAGCCGCCGCAGCACCTGCTGCGAGCCCGCGGAGAACGCCTCGGGGTAGTAGGCGACCGTCGTCTCGTCCAGCACGGCCATCGCCGTGTCCAGGTGGTAGTAGCGCGGGTCGACCAGGCGCAGCCCGATCACCGGCAGGCCGAAGAACTCCTGCGCCTCCAGGTGCGCGTGCGGGTCCGAGCGGAAGCCGTGGCCCGCCAGGATCCACCGGTGGGCGAACAAGAAGTCGCCCTCGCCTTCGTTGACGAACTCCGACTCGTGGATCTGGGCGAAGCCGTTCCGGCGGAACCACTCGCGGTACGCCGGTCCCTCCGGCTGCCGCTCCACGTTGCGGAACGCGGCGGCCAGCACCTTGCCGCCGACCACGGTGGCGCCGTTGGCGGCGAACACCATGTCCGGCAGTCCCTCCACCGGCTTGATGGTCTCCACTTGGTGTCCCAGGTCGAGATACGCGTCACGCAGCGCCTCCCACTGGCGGGCGGCCAGCGAGGCGTCGACCGGGGTCTCCGGGTCCATCCACGGGTTGATCGCGTAAGTGACCGCGAAGTGGTCGGGCGGGCACATGAGATAGCGGCGCGGGGTCGCCACGCGCTGTGCCGCCGAGGGCACGGGGAGTGTCTCGGGGATCATGAACTGAGCATAAGGACCGTGTTTTTCCTGCTCAAGCAGCGTTTATTGCGTGTCGGCGCACGATCGTTGCGTAGAAGGGGGGACCACACGTGGTTCATTGCGTCACTCGCGCCCCAACCCCTTCCCCGCACCGGTCCCTAGAATCAAGGGGTGAGCCCGATTCTGGTGTCCGTGCTGGTCGTCTTGGCGCTGATCCTCGTGGAGGCGCTGTTCGTGGCCTCCGAGATCGCGCTCGTGTCGTTGCGCGAGAGCCAGGTGGAGACCATCGCGCAGCAGGGCCGCCGCGGCCGGGTGGTGGCCACCCTGGTCCGGGACCAGAACCGCTGGCTGGCCACGGTGCAGATCGGCGTGACGCTGACCGCGCTGCTGTCCTCGGCCTACGGCGCCATCACCCTGTCCGAGAGCGCCAAGCGCGGCCTGATCAGCACCGGCCTCAGCGAGGGACTGGCCGGCTTCCTCGGCATCGTCGGCGTCACCCTGGTCATCACCTTCGTCACCCTGGTGATCGGCGAGCTGGCGCCCAAGCGGCTGGCCCTGCAGCGGGCCGAGCCCACCGCGCTGGCCGTGGCGCCGTTCCTGTACCGGATGTCCGCGATCTGCCGGCCGATCATCTTCCTGCTGTCGGTGTGCACCAACGGCGTGGTGAAGCTGTTCGGCGGCGACCCGTCGGTGGGCCGGGAGGCGGTGTCCTCCGAGGAGCTGCGGCTGATGGTGGCCGGCAACGAGACGCTGAACAGCGACGAGCGGGAGCTGATCGACGAGGTCTTCGCCGCCGGCGACCGGCAGCTGCGCGAGGTGCTGGTGCCGCGCACCGAGGTGACGTTCCTGGACGCCGGGATGCCGATCCGGCAGGCGGCCCGGATCGCCGCGTCCTACCCGCACTCGCGCTACCCGGTGATCGAGGGCTCCTCGGACAACGTGATCGGCTTCGTGCACGTGCGCGACTTCCTGAACCCGGAGCTGGCCGGGCGCTCGATCCGGCTGGAGGAGATCGCCCGGCCGGTGAAGATGCTGCCCACCTCCAAGCAGGTGCTGGCGGCGCTGTCGGAGATGCGCAACGAGTCCATGCACCTGGCGATCGTGGTCGACGAGTACGGCGGCACGGCCGGCATCGTCACCCTGGAGGACCTGATCGAGGAGCTGATCGGCGACATCCAGGACGAGTACGACGTCGGCCAGGCCGGCACCACCCGGCTGGTGGGCGGGGTGATGGAGGTCGACGGCCTGCTGAACCTCGACGACTTCCAGGACGAGACCGGCATCGGGCTGCCCGACGGCCCCTACGAGACCGCGGCCGGGTTCATGGTGGCGCAGCTGGGCCGGCTGCCGGAGCTCGGCGATGAGGTGGTGGTGGCGCTGGACCCGCCGCGCGGCCCCACCGCGCACGAGCTGGCCTACGGCGGCCACGGCGGCCCGCACACCGGGCACGGCGGCGCGCACGGCATGGCCTTGGACGACGAGCAGTCGGCCGAGACCGAGGTCCAGCGCTACCAGCTGCGGGTGGTGGAGCTGGACGGCCGGCGGATCGCGCGGATCCGGATCTCGCGGCTGCCCGAGGACGCGGCGGTGCCGCAGACGGCTGCCGCCGCCGGTTCCGAGCCTGATGACCTCGCCGATCACACCGTTGGTGACCCTTCGAACACTGAGGGTGGCGAGCTGCGTCCGGATGCCGGGCAGGGACAGGAGATCCCGGGAGAACCCGATCAAAGCGAGCGGTGGATCTGAGAGAATGGCTGTTATGGCCCTGTCTCC
>JABFWL010000497.1 GCA_013362315.1 Catenulispora sp.
AAGGACTGGTGGATGAAGTTCATCGACTACCCGCGCTACGGCAAGCGCGGGTGGCGGCACTGGATGCCCTCCATCAAGCAGGTGCTCTCGGTCTTCCTGGCCTTCCTGTTCAGCGTGATAGGCCTGGTGGCGTACGCGTACTCGAACACCAAGATCCCGCAGGCCGCCAACAGCATCGCGGCCGGCGACCCCACGGTCTACACCTACGACGACGGCAAGACCCCGATCACCACGATCGGGGTGAACTACTTCGAGGTCAAGGACATAAACGACATCCCGAAGGTGGTCCAGGACGCCTTCGTGGCGGCGGAGAACTACTCCTTCTGGACCGACCCGGGCGTGTCGTTCTCCGGTGTGTCGCGCGCGGCGCTGAACGACCTGTTCGGCAGCGGCGGCAAACAGGGTGGTTCGACGATCACCCAGGAGTACGTCAAGAACGCCTTCCTGTCGCAGGACCAGACCCTGGCCCGCAAGGTCAACGAAGTCCTGATCTCGATAAAGCTCAGCCACAGCTGGAGCAAGCAGAAGATCCTCCTGGGCTATCTGAACCAGATCTCCTTCGGCCGCGGCGCCTACGGCATCGACGCCGCCTCGCGGCTCTACCTGGGCAAGCCGATCAAGCAGGTCGCACCGGACGACGCCGGCTCCGCGGCGTTCCTGGCGGCGCTGATCAACGACCCGAGCAACTTCTCCCGGGCGCTGGCCAGCCCGAAGGCGCAGGCCGACAACCCCAAGACGATGCTCCGCTTCAAGAAGCGGTACAACGCGATCTTGAAGAACATGTCGGACTACAAGTTCCAGCCGAAGGAGCTCACCGACAAGTTCCAGGACAAGCTGCCGACGTTCCTGGACCAGAAGTCCGAGGACCTGTCCGGCTACAAGGGCTACCTCAAGGACGCGGCCACCGCGTACCTGGCGGCACAGCTGAGCGCGCATGCCGACGACCAGGCCACCTTGGACTTCGCCAACATCGACACCCTGTCCAAAGGCGGCTACAAGATCGTCACGACGTACAACAAGGCGATGATGGACGACTCCGTCGCCGCCGCGGACGCGTTGTGGAAGGGCACCAGCGGCGGCGGCGGGGGCAAGCTGAACCCGAAACACGCCTCGGACCACGACGTGCACCTGGCCTTCGCCTCGGTGAACCCGAAGAACGGCTATCTGCAGTCGTTCTACACCGGCACCGACGGCAAGGAAGAGTACAACGACAACGCCTTCAACTACGCCCTGCAAGGTGGTGTGCAGGTCGGTTCGACGTTCAAGCCGATCACCCTGGCCACCGCGCTGCAGTCCGGCAAGTTCTCGCTGGACAGCACCGAGCCCGGCGACAACTCCAAGCCGCTGTACTGGCACCCGGGCGACAAGAAGCCGCTGACCTTCATCAGCTCGACCACGCACAAGGAAGAGAACTGGCCGCCCAACGAGGACGAGGAGATCGGCGGCACCGGCGGCTACGCCACCTTGAAGAACGGCATGGCCATGTCGCTGAACTCGGTGTTCGCCGCCCTGGAGCTCGACCCCGCGGTCGGCCTGCCCGCGGTCTACAACATGGCGCAGTCGCTGGGCATCAAGGAGGGCACGCCGGACTTCGGGGAGGTGCCCGCGCTGACCCTGGGCGTCGCCGAGATCACGCCGATGCGGATGGCCAACGCCTACGCCGCCTTCGCCAACGGCGGCGTCTCGCACGAGCCCGTGCAGGTCAAGCAGATCATCCGGCAGAGTGACGGCAAGGTGGTCTGGACGCCGCCGTCGGACCGCCAGGGCTCCACCCTCAACAAGCAGGTGATGTCCGCGAACACTGCGGCCGGCGTCACCGAAGCCCTGCAGGCCGTGCTGAGCGAGGGCGGCACCGCGTACGCCAACCGCGATGCGAAGGCGCTCGTCGCCACCGCCAAGGGCAACCTGGCCGGCAAGACCGGCACCACGGACAGCAACCACTCGGCCTGGTTCACCGGGTACTCCGGCACGCTGTCCACGGCGGTGGCGATCTTCCGGCAGAAGGACAACATACTGGAGTCGATCAAGGGTCTGGGTTACGACAACCAGGGCACCCGGATCAACGGTATGGACTGGCCGACCACGGTGTGGTCCAAGTTCATGAGCATCGAGCTGGGCAAGCACCCCAACTTCGCCCCGCCGTTCCCGGCGTACTCGCCGGTGTGCACCGGCGTGAGCCAGCTCGTGAGCTTCGGCCAGTCCGTCGCCCCGGGCACGGTGGCCGCCGCCGGCAGCTCGCTGCCCGGGACGCCGACCGGCTCGGAGCCGAACTGCCAGGGCGTGTTCGTGCCGACGCCCACGCCGACCCCGACCCCGACGCCGACCACCAGCAGCTCCACCGGGGCGGCGCCGCCGCCGGTGGTCTGTCCGCCGAATCAGCAGTGGGAACCGAGCACCCAGCAATGCGTTCCGCTGCCGGTCACATCCAGCGACAGCTCGTCGAGCGCGCCGACGGCGACCGGCACGCAGAACACCACGCCGTCGACGCAGCCGACGACGCCGACCTCGCTGCCGTCGCGGATCTGCAAGGTGCATCCGACCGATCCGGGCTGTGAGTGGTACACGCCGCCGTCGTCCACGACGACGACCACCACGACCACGCCCACCACGTCGCCGACACCGACGACGCCGACGGGCTCGACCGGGCAGTAGGGGGCTGTTGGTAGCGGTAGGTAGCGGCTGGTAGCAGTCAGCAGCAGGCAGAAGTTGTGCTATAGCGAGGCGAATCTGGCGGGACATGCAGACGGGGAACGGCACCGTAGGGCACGATGTGCGAGTGAGTTCGGACGTGAGCGAGGAAGCGGCCGGCTCGTCGGGGGAACCGGCGAGCCGCACCGCACAGGCACCCATCCTTGTCGCCCCCTCGCTCGACGATCCGGTGGTGAACGCCGCCTCGGACGCGCTGGGCGGACCGCTGGGCGGGCACGCCTGGCGGCCCCGGCTGACCTCGCGCGGCGCGATCACCACGGTGGCCCGGGTGCTGGTGCTGCTTACGCTGCTCACCCTCGGGCTGGGGGTGGCGCAGCGCTCCCCGTGCTACAAGACGGCGTGGAACGGCTCGGGCAAGCAGCAGTACAACCACCTGTGCTACACCGACGTGCCGTACATGTACTACGGCCGGGGCTTCGACAAGAAGCTCACTCCGTACCGGCAGAGCGACCCGGCCGGCGGCAACAACGGCCTGGAGTACCCGGTGGTCGCCGGCGCGGCGATGGAGACCGCCGCGCTGCTGGCGCAGCAGCTCGGCGACACCACGCCGGACCAGGTGCGCTGGTTCTACGACGTCACCACCTGGTTCCTGATCGCGTTCTCCATCATCTGCGTGCTGGCGGTGATCGGCCTGGCCGGGCGCAGACCCTGGGACGCGGCGATGTTCGCGCTGGCCCCCGGGCTGCTGCTGACCGGGACCATAAACTGGGACCTGATCGCGGTGGCCCTGGCCTCGGTGGGCATGCTGGCCTGGGCGCGCGGGCGGCCGGTGCTGGCCGGGGTCATGCTGGGCCTGGGCTCGGCGACCAAGCTGTATCCGGTGTTCCTGCTGGTCCCGCTGCTGGTGCTGTGCTGGCGGGCGGGGCGGATGCGGCAGTGGAGCTCGGCGGCCGGCGCCGCGGCGGTCTCCTGGCTGGCGGTGAACGCGCCGGTGATGGTTTTCGCTTTCCACGGGTGGAAGTACTTCTTCACCTTCAACGACAACCGCCCGATCGACCTGGGCTCGCCGTGGTTCGCGATCCGGCACTGGTGG
>JABFWL010000300.1 GCA_013362315.1 Catenulispora sp.
GTGCGCCGGCGATCCTCGGGCCGACGAGGCCGCGCAGCAGCGGCGGGACCGCGTCGGCGGCGGCGCGGCGCAGGGCGGTGAGGTCGAGGTGGCTGCAGAGCGGGTCGGGGTGGGCGCCGGCGAAGGCCGGGGCGAGGTGCGCCAGGGCCTGGGCCGGGTCCAGCGGACGCAGGCCGGTGCGGCTGATGCGGGCGTGGTCGGCCTCGGTGAGGTGGCCGGTCATGCCGGCGGCGGCCTGCCACGGTCCCCAGGCGATGCTGGTGGCCGGCCGGCCCGCCGTCCGGCGGTGGTGGGCGAGGGCGTCGAGGTAGGCGTTGGCGGCGGCGTAGTTGGCTTGGCCCGGCGCGCCGAAGGTGGCGGCGGCGGAGGAGTAGAGGACGAAGGCTGACAGGTCGTGGTTCTCGGTGAGCTGGGAAAGGTTCTGGGCGGCGTCGATCTTGGGTCGCAGAACCCGGTCGAGGTGTTCGGGGGTCAGGGCCGTCACGATGCCGTCGTCGACGACGCCGGCGACGTGCAGGACGGCGGTGAGGGGGTGTTCGTCGGGGATGCCGGACAAAAGCGCGGCCAGGGCCTCACGATCGGCGGCGTCGCAGGCCGCGATGGTGACCTCGGCGCCGAGGCCGGCCAGCTCCGCCGTGAGTTCGGCCGCGCCCGGAGCGTCGGCACCACGCCGCGACGTCAGCAGGAGATGGCGGACGCCGAGGTCGGTGACCAGGTGCCGGGCGGTGAGGGCGCCGAGGGTGCCGGTGCCGCCGGTGATCAGGACGGTCCCGTCGGGGTTCAGCGGTGCGGGCAGCGTGAGGACGAGCTTGCCGGTGTGCCGGGCCTGGCTCAGCGTGCGCAGCGCCGCACCGGCGTGGCGGACGTCGAAGGCCGTGATCGGCAGCGGCTTGATATCGCCCTTGGCAAAGCGCTCTGACAACTCGGCGAGCATGGCCTGGATCCGGTCCGGTTCCACCTGTGTGAGGTCGAAGGGGAGGTAGGACACGTCCTGGCGCACGGTCTGGGGGTCGCGCAGGTCGGTCTTGCCCATTTCGACGAACCGGCCGCCGGGTTTCAGCAGCCGCAGTGAGGCGTCGGTGTGCTCGCCGGCCAGGGAGTTCAGGACGACGTCGAAGCCGGCGTCGCCGGTGGCGGCGCGGAATGCTGTTTCGTAGTCCAGGGTGCGGGAGGAGGCGATGTGGTCGGCGGGTACGCCTAGGTCGTGCAGTACCGGCCACTTGGCGGGGCTCGCGGTGGTGAACACCTCGGCGCCGAAGTGTCGAGCCAGTTGCAGGGCGGCTTGTCCGACGCCGCCGGTGGCGGTGTGGATCAGGATCCGCTCACCGGCCTTGAGCCCGGCCAGATCGTGCAGACCGTAGTAGGCCGTCAGGAACGCTATCGGAGTCGCGGCCGCCTGCCCGAAACTCCAACCCCGCGGTATACCGGTGAGCAGACGGTGGTCGGTGATCGCCGCCGGCCCGAGGCCGTTGAACAGACCCATGACCCGGTCGCCGGGTCGCAGATCGCTGACCTCCGCGCCCACTTCCAGGACCACCCCCGCGCCTTCGCCGCCGAGCGTGGCGGTGGCGTCGGGATACTTTCCGAGACTGATCAGGACGTCGCGGAAGTTCACTCCGGCGGCCCGCAGCCCCACCCGCACGGACCCGGCGCCCAGCGGCTCGGCGGCCTGCGGCCAGGGCACCAGCGCCAGGTCGTCCAGCGATCCGCTGCCGGCGGCGTGCAGGCGCCAGCGCCACGCGGCCTCGCCGGCCGGCGGACGCAGCGTCGCGGTGTCTTCTTCGGCCCGGGTGAGTCTGGGGACGAAGACCTCGCCGTCGCGCAGCGCGACCTGCGGCTCGCCGATCAGCACGGCGTCCGCGAAGGCCGCCGCCGAGGCGCCGTCACCGTCGGTGTCCAGGAGTGTGAACCGGCCCGGGTGCTCGGACTGCGCGGACCGGATCAGGCCCCACACCGCCGCACCCGCCAGGTCCGCCACCGGCTCGCCCGGACGCGTCGCGGTGGCCCGGTGCGTCGCGAAGACCAGCCGGGTGCCGGTCAGCCGCTCGTCGGCGAGCCAGCGCTGAACGAGATCCAGAGTGTGGCGGACGACGGTGTGCGGGTTGCCGAGGTCGTCGCGGGCCAGGCCTACGACGGCGATCTCGGGTTTCGGCGTGAGATCGGCGAGGGCGTCGAGATCATCGTGGCCGGCGCTGTCGGCGAGAACCATGGCGTTCGGCAATGCTTCAGCGAGGCTGGCCGGGCCGCCGAGGACAGCCCAGGAAACCGGGTCCGCCGACGCCGATCCGGCAGAGATCGCCTGCCAGGTCAGCAGGTAGAGGTGCTGGAGCCGGTCCGCCGACGCGCCGAGGACGCCCTCTTCCACCGGCTTGATCGTCAGGGAGCTGATGGACAGGACGGGTTCGCCGGCGGAGTCGGTTGCCGTGACCGACCAGGCCGCGTTCTCGCCGTCGAGCACTCCTGCCGCACCCTCTGTCCGCCGCACCCGGATCCGCAGAGCGGTCGCGTCCGTGGCGTGCAGGGCGACGCCCGTCCACTGGAACGGCACCTGCGGTGCCGGAGCAGGCGACGTCATCGGATCCTCGGCGTCCATCAAGGCCGCGGCCTGGAGCACGGCGTCGAACAGCGCCGGATGGACGCCGAAGCCCGCGGCGGCCACGTCGTCGGGCAGCCACACCTCGGCATACAGGTCGGTGCCGTCCCGCCAGGCCCCGGTCACACCCTGGAAGGCCGGACCGTAATGCTGGCCACGGTCGATCAGCGGCGCGAAGAGATCGGCGACCTCGACGGGTCGTGCGTCCGGCGGCGGCCACGCGGCCGGGTTCTCGCGCACGGTGGGAAGCTCGACTTCCAGCAGGCCGGTCGCGTGGTGGGTCCACGGCGCGCCGGCGTCGGGCTGTGAGTCTTCGGTCCGGGAGTGCAGGTCGACGCGGTGGCGGTCCGCTTCCCCGGCCGTCACGGTGAGCCGGATCGCGACCCCGCCGGCCGCGGGCACCACCAGCGGCCGAAGGTGGGTCAGCTCGACGATGCGCGGACGGCCGACGCGCCGTCCCGCGTGCAGGACGAGGTCCAGCAGCGCCGCGCCGGGCAGCACGGTCGCGCCGCGGACCGTGTGCTCGGCGAGCCAGCCGTGCTCGCGCGGCGACAGCCGCCCGGACAGCACGACCCCGTCGTCGGGCAGCGCGAGCGCCGCCGCCAGCAGCGCGTGCCCGGGCCGCTCCAGCCCGGCCGCCGCCAGATCGCCGGTCGCCGCGGCCGGCAGCGACCAGTACGGCCGCCGCTGGAACGCATAGGTCGGCAGCTCCTCGACCAGCCGCCCCGCCGGCTGCACCGCCGACCAGTCGACGGCCAGACCGTGCGCGTGCAGCCGGCCGAGGGCGAGCAGCAGGGACCGGTCCTCGTCCTGATCGCGGCGCAGGGCCGCGCAGCTCAGCGCCGAGGTGTCGGCGGCGGGGTGATCGGCGGTGTGGTCGTCATGGGCCTTGTCGGCGCTGTCGGCGCTGGCTGGGTCGGCTCCATTGGCTGCGCTGCCGACGACGTCAACGGCGACGCCGTTGCTGATGCCGATCTCAGGACCGGTGGTACCGCCGGCACCGCCTCCGGCCAGGCTTCGGGTCGCCAGCGCCGTGAGCGTGCCGTCCGGTCCGAGCTCGAGCAAGCGGGTCACACCGAGCCGGCCGAGTTCCTGCACCCCGTCGTGGAAACGGACCGTGCCGCGCAGGTGCCGCACCCAGTAATCGGGGTCGGTCAGCCGGTCGGCGATCCGGCCGCTCAGATTAGAGATGACCGGAATCCCAGGGTCCTGATAAGTGGCCTGCTCGCAGGCGCGGCGGAACTCCTCGAGCGCCGAGTCCATGTGCGGGGAGTGGAAGGCGTGGCTGGTGTTCAGGCGCCGGGTGCGGCGGCCCGCCTCGGCGAAGTGCGCGGCGACCGCTTCGGCGGCGGCCGCGTCGCCCGACACCACAACCGCGTCCGGTCCGTTGACGGCGGCGACGCAGACCTCGTGCTCGCGGTCGGCGAGCTGCCCCAGCACCTCGTCCTCCGTGGCGCGCACCAGGAACATCGCGCCGCCCGCCGGGGCCTGCTGCATCAGCCGGGCGCGCGCGCCGACCACAGCGGCGGCGTCGCCGAGGCTCAGCACGCCGGCGACGTGCGCGGCGGTCAGCTCGCCGATGGAGTGCCCGGCCAGGAAGTCCGGCACGATGCCGAACGATCCCAGCAGCCGGGCCAGCGCCGTCTCCAGGGCGAACAGCGCCGGCTGGGTGTAAAGGGTCTGATCGAGCAGCTCCGCGAGCTCGGTGCCGGGCTCGGCGAACAGCACGTCGCGCAGCGGGCGGTCCAGGTGCGGACCGAACGCGTCGCAGACCTCGTCGAGCGCGGCGGCGAAGACCGGGAACGCGGCATACAGCCCGCGGCCCATCCCGGGGCGCTGCGAGCCCTGGCCGGTGAACAGGAACGCGGTCTTTCCGCCCTCGGTCGCTTCGCCGGTGACCACGTTCGGCGCGGACTCGCCGGCGGCCAGCGCCGCCAGCCCGGCGGCCAACTCGTCCTGATCCGAGCCCAGCACCACCGCACGGTGGGCGAACCGGCCGCGGTGCGCGGTCAGTGTGTGGGCGACATCGACGGGAGCCGTCTCGGGACGGGACGTCACGAACGCGGCGAGCCGAGCGCTCTGGCCCCGCAGCGCCTCAGGGGTCTTGGCGGACACCGGCAAAGCCAGCACCGTGGCGGCCGGCTCGGACGCAAGCGCGACCGCCGATTCCGGCGCCGGCTCAGCGCCAAGCTCCGCCGACGGACTGACAGCGGCATCGGCATCGGCACCGGCGCCCGGTTCCGCCGGTGCGCCGGCCGCCGACGCGCCTTCCGCCGCCGGCGCCTGTTCGATGATGACGTGCGCGTTGGTGCCGGAGATGCCGAACGATGAGATCCCGGCCCGGCGCGGCTGCTCGCCCTCGGGCCAGCGCGCGTTCTCGCTCAGCAGCGCCACCGCGCCCGCCGACCAGTCCACGTGCGGAGTCGGCGTCTGTGCGTGCAGGCTCGCGGGCAGCATCTCGTGCCGCAGCGCCAGCACCATCTTGATGACGCCCGCGACCCCGGCCGCTGCCTGGGTGTGCCCGATGTTCGACTTCAGCGACCCCAGTCGCAGCGGCCGCCGCGGGTCCCGGTCCCGGCCGTAGGCGTTGATCAGGGCCTGCGCCTCGATCGGGTCGCCGAGGCTGGTCCCGGTTCCGTGCGCCTCGACCACGTCGACCTCAGCCGCGTCCAGTCCGGCGGCGGCCAGCGCGGCGGCGATGACGCGCTCCTGCGACGGCCCGTTGGGAGCGGTGAGCCCGTTGCTGGCGCCGTCCTGGTTCACCGCGCTGCCGCGGATCACCGCCAGCACCGGATGTCCGTTCGCGCGCGCGTCGGACAACCGCTCCAGCAGCACGATCCCCGCGCCGTCCGAGAAGCCGGTGCCGTCGGCGTCGGCGGAGAACGGCTTGCACCGGCCGTCCGGTGACAGCCCGCGCTTGCGGCTGAAATCGACGAAGACACTGGGCCAGGCCATCACCGTGACGCCGCCGGCCAGCGCCAGCTCGCACTCGCCGCGCAGCAGCGACTGGCCCGCCAGATGCATGGCGACCAGCGAGGAGGAGCAGGCCGTGTCGACGCTGACCGCCGGCCCCTCCAGTCCCAGGGCGTAGGCGACCCGGCCGGACGCGACGCTCGCCGTGTCACCGGTGATCACGTAGCCCTCCGCCTCGGCGGGGATCTCGCCCACCCGAGGGCCGTAGCCCTGGGCGACCACGCCGGCGAACACGCCGGTGCGGCTGCCGCGCAGCGCGGCCGGATCGATCCCGGCCCGCTCCAGCGCCTCCCACGCCATCTCCAGCAACAGCCGCTGCTGCGGGTCGACGCTCGCTGCTTCCCGCGGGCCGATGCCGAAGAACGCGGCGTCGAACTGGTCGGCGTCGTAAAGGAATCCGCCCTTTCGCACGTAGCTTGTGCCGTGGTGTTCGGGGTCGGGGTCGTAGAGCCGGTCCAGGTCCCAGCCGCGGTTGGTCGGGAAGTCGCCGATCGCGTCGGCGCCCGTGGCCAGCAGGTTCCAGAACTGCTCGGGGGTGTCGGCGCCGCCGGGGTAGCGGCAGGCCATGCCGACGATCGCGATCGGCTCATCGTCGGCCACCGGCGTCCGCACGCCGACCGCCGGTGTCTCAGGAGCCTGCGACACGCCCAGGCCCGGTATCCGGGTCCGGATGAACGCGGCGAGCGCCGTCGGCGTCGGGTGGTCGAAGACCACCGAGGTGGGCAGCCGCAGCCCGGTGGCCTCGTTGAGGCCGTTGCGCAGCTCGACGGCGGTCAGCGAGTCCAGGCCCAGCTCGCTGAACGGCCGGTGCGCGTCGATCGCCGTGCGGTCGGCGTGGCCGAGCACCGCCGCGGCCCGGGCCCGGACCAGATCCAGGAGCAGGGCGTGCTGGTCCGGCTCCGACAGCGTCGCCAGCCGGGCCGGGAGCGGGCCCCCGGCGGCGGCGGCCGGCGCCGGGCGGCGGGCCGGACCCGTGCCTTCAGCCATCGCGCAGACCAGGGCGCTGAGCAGCGGCCGGCCGCCGGTGTTCGGGTCGAGCCGGGCGGGATCGAGCAGGGCCGGGTCGAAGTGCACACAGACCGGGGCCGGATAGGGGCCGCCCAGGGCGGCGTCGAGGTGGGTCAGCGCCTGGCGGGTGGTCAGCGGACGCAGGCCGGTGCGGCGGATCCGGGCTTGGTCGACGTCCGTGAGGCCGCCGGTCATGCCGCTGGCCTGCTGCCACGGACCCCAGGCGACACTGGTGGCCGGCAGTCCGAGGGCGCGGCGGTGCTGGGCCAGCGCGTCGAGGTAGGTGTTGGCGGCGGCGTAGTTCGCCTGCCCGGCGCCGCCCAGGACCCCGGCGACCGAGGAGTAGAGGACGAACGCCGCCAGGTCGTGGTGTTCGGTGAGGTGGTGCAGGTTCCACGCGGCGTCCACCTTGGGCCGCAACACGGCGTCGATCTGGTCGTCGGTGAGCGCCGTGGCGACGGCGTCGTCCAGGACGCCGGCGGTGTGGATCACAGCGGTGAGCGGGTGTTCCTCAGGGATGGCGGCCAAAAGGGCGGCCAGGGAGTCGCGGTCGGCTGTGTCGCAGGCCGCGATGGTGGTCTCGGCGCCGAGCGCTGCCAATTCCGTTTTGAGCTCTGGTGCGCCGGGGGCCTCGGGCCCTTGCCGGGAAATCAGCAGCAGGTGTCGGGCGCCGTGGTGTTCGGCGAAGTGCCGGGCGGTGAGGGCGCCGAGGGTGCCCGTTCCACCGGTGATCAGAACCGTGCCTTCCGGGTTCAGCGGCGTCGGCAGCGTGAGGGCGAGCTTGCCGGTGTGGCGGGCCTGGCTCAGGCGGCGCAGGGCGGCCGGGACGTGGCGGACGTCGTAGGCGGTGGTCGGCAGGGGACTGAGATGTCCCTGCGCGAACAGGTCCGTGAGCGCGGCGAGCATCTCCTGGATCCGGTCGGGTCCGGCTTCGACGAGGTCGAAGGGGAGATAGGACACGTCCTGGCGCACTGTCTGCGGATCGCGCAGGTCGGTCTTGCCCATTTCGACGAATCGGCCGCCGGGGGTCAGCAGCCGTAGCGAGGCGTCGGTGTGCTCGCCGGCCAGGGAGTTCAGGACCACGTCGAACCCGGCGTCGCCGGTAGCGGCACGGAAGGTGGACTCGTAGTCCAGGCTGCGCGAGGAAGCGATCCGGTCGGGTGCGACGCCCAGCGCGTGCAGCACCGGCCACTTGGCGGGGCTCGCGGTGACGAAGACGTCGGCGCCGAAGTGCCGGGCCAGTTGCAGGGCGGCCTGGCCGACGCCGCCGGTGGCGGTGTGGATCAGCACCTTGGTTCCGGACTCCATGCCGCCCAGCTCGCGCAGTCCCAGGTACGCCGTCAGGAAGGCCACCGGGGTCCCGGCCGCCCGGGCGAAGCCCCAGCCGGCGGGAACCGGCGCGAGCAGCCGGCGGTCGGTGACCGCGACGCTGCCGGTGCCGGTCTCCGGGAACAGGCCCATGACCCGGTCCCCGGACCGCAGGTCGGTGACGTCCGGCGCGGTCTGCACGACGACGCCGGCGCCTTCGCCGCCGAGCTTGGCGACGCCCGGATACATCCCGAGGCCCACCAGGACGTCCCGGAAGTTGAGACCGATGGCCCGGACGGCGATCCGGACCTGGCCGGATTCCAGCGGCGCGGCCGCGTCCGGATTCGGCAGCAGGGCGATGTCGCCCAGGGTCCCGGCGCCGGTCGTGTCCAGCTTCCACGCGTCGCCGTCCGGGATCGCCAGCGGGTCCGAACCGGCCTCGGAACCGGGCTCCGAACCCGGCTCGGAGCGTGTGCCGGGGCGGCCGCCGCCGGCGCGCTCCAGCCGGGCGGCGTAGAGGTCGCCGTCGCGGAGCGCGAGCTGCGGCTCGTCGCAGGCCAGCGCCGCCGGGATCGCGGCGGTCGAGGCCGCGGTGCCGTCGCTGTCCAGCAGCACGAAGCGGCCGGGATGCTCGGTCTGCGCGGTCCGGACCAGTCCCCGGACCGCCGCCCCCGCCAGGTCGGCCACCGGCTCGCCGGGCCCGAGCGCGACCGCGCCCCGGGTCACGATCGCCAGCCGGTCCTCGCGCTGCTCGTCGGCCAGCCAGTCCTGGACCACGCGCAGCATGTCCCGCACCGCCGCGTGGACCGTGTCCGGATCGCCGTCACCGCGTGCGGCCCAGGTCAGGGTGGACATGGCGGACTCGGGCGCAGCCTCGGGGAGCGGGACCGGGTGCCAGGCGGGGCGATAGAGGTGTCGGATCTGGTCCGCCGACGTCGCGCCGAGCCGGTCGGCGGCGACTGGACGGATCGTCAGGCTCCGGACGGACGCCAACGGCTGGCCCGCCGCGTCGCCGAGCACGACGCTCAGCGTGCTGTCACCGGTGGTGCGCAGGTGGACGCGGGCGGCGCGGCGGCCGGCGGCGTGCAGGGTGACGCCCTCCCAGGAGAACGGCAGCCGCACTTGGTCGCCGTCCTGGGACCCGGTCTGGGTCTCGGTCCGGGACGCCGCAAGGAGCGGATGCAGGGCGGCGTCGAGCAGCGCCGGGTGGACGCCGAACCCGGCGACGTCCGCTTCCTCCGGCAGCTGGATGTCCGCGTACAGGTCGTCGCCGTGCTGCCAGACGGCGGTCACGCCCTGGAACATCGGGCCGTACTCGTAGCCGCGATCGGCCAGCTCGTCGTAGAGCGCTGTGATGTCCAGCGGCGCGGCGTGCGGCGGCGGCCAGGCTCCGGACAAGTGCTCGGACGACCGCGGTGACGCCTCGCCGGTTTCGGAGCCGGTCTCGGAGCCCGCGCCGACCGAGCCGGTGGCGTGCCGGGTCCACAGCTGCTCGCCCGAGGCGCCGAGCACCCGGGTGTGGATCGCGATCGGCCGCAGGCCGGCTTCGTCCGCCGCGCCCACGGCGATCTGGAGTTGGACACCGCCGTCGGCCGCCAGCACCAGCGGCTGATGCAGCGTCAGCTCCTCGACGTGCCCGAGCCCGAGGTGGCCGGCGGCGGCCAGCGCGAGGTCCACGAACGCGGTCCCGGGCAGCAGCACCGTCCCGGCCACCGCGTGCTCGGCCAGCCAGGGCACGTCGCGTAGCGCCAACCGGCCGGTGAACACCGGCGTCCGGCTGTCCGCCAGCTCCATCACCGCGTCCAGCAGCGGATGCGCCACCGAGCCCAGGCCCAGGTCCGCCGCGTCGCCGGAGGGCGGTGCGCTGATCCAGTGGCGGCGCTGCCGGAAGGGATAGGTGGGCAGCTCGACATGCCGGCTCGCCGAGGCGCCGCTGTCCGAGCCGCGGCCGTCGCCCTCGGAGCCGCCGAGCGCCGGATCGTTGATGCCGGACCAGTCGATCCCGGCTCCCGCGACCTGCAGCCTGGCAGCATGCTGAGCCAGCGTCGCGCAGCCCGGCTCGCCGCGGCGCAGCGTGCCGACGGTCAGTACCCGCTGATCGGCCTCGGCCTCGGCCGTCTCCTGGACCGCCGCGGTCAGGATGGGGTGCGGGCTGATCTCGACGAACGTCCGGTATCCCTGCGCCAGCAACGTGCTGACCGTGGGCGCGAACCGGACCGCGTCGCGCAGGTTGCTGTACCAGTACTCGCCGGTCAAGGCCGCGGTGTCGAGCTCGTCGGCGGTGACGGTCGAGTAGAAGGCGGCGCTCGTAGTGTTCGCAGCGTTCGTAGTGGACTGGACGGTGATGCCTTCCAGTTCCGCCACCAACCGCTCGCGAAGCACCTCGGCGTGCGCCGAGTGCGAGGCGTAGCGGATCGGCACGCGACGGGTTCGGACCCCGTCGCCCGCCAGGTGCTCCTCGAAGCGCTCCAAGGCGTCCAGATCGCCGGAGACGACCGTCGCCACCGGACCGTTGATCGCGGCGATGCCGAGGTTCTGCTCGACGCCGAGAGCCGCCATGCGCTCCAGGGTCTGGTCGAGCGGCAGCGCGACCGAGGCCATGCCCCCGATGTCGGTGATGTCGATCAGCAGACGGTTGCGAACGGTGATGATGCCGAAGGCGTCGTCGATGCTGAGAGCACCCGCCGCGCAGGCGGCGGCGATCTCGCCCTGGGAGTGTCCGATGACGGCGTCGGGGCGGATGCCGGCCGATTCCCAGACGCGCGCCAGCGAGACCATGACGGAGAACAGGGCCGGCTGGACGAGGTCGTCGCGGTCCAGAGGCTGAGCGGTCCGCAGCACATCGATGAGGTTCCAGTCGACGTACGCGGCCAGCGCGGCAGCGCATTCCTCGATGCTGCGGGCGAACACTGGAGAGGTGTCCAGCAGATCGGCGGCCATGCCGGCCCATTGCGAGCCCTGGCCGGGGAACACGAACACCGTCTTGCCGGGATTGCGAGCCACGCCGGTGACCAGGTTCGCAGCCGGCTCCCCGGCGGCGAGCGCCGCCAGGCCCGAGGCGAACGCGGCCCGGTCGGCACCGAGCACCACGGCGCGGTGTTCGAACAGGCTGCGAGTGGCTAGCGTGCGGGCGATGTCCGCTTCGGCGGCATCGGGATGATCAGGCAGGAAGGAGCCCAGCCGGCTCGCCTGCTCGCGCAGTGCCTCCGCGGTCTTGGCCGACAGCGGCCACGCCACGATGCGGCTGTCGCCGGTCGGGCCCGTCGCCTCGGTCGTGCCGGTCGGGTCGCTGGTGCCCGTCGCGTCGGTCGCCTCGGCGGCCGGTGCCGCCGGGGCGCCGCCGGCGGCTGCCGCAGCCGCCTCAACCGGCGGTTCCTCGATGATGACGTGAGCATTGGTCCCCGAGATGCCGAACGCCGAGATCCCAGCCCGGCGCGGCTGCCCGTTCCGGGACCACTCCACCGGCTCGGTGAGCAGCGCCACCGTCCCGGCCGACCAGTCCACATGCGGGCTCGCCTGCTGCGCGTGCAGCGTCGCGGGCAGCACTCCGTGCCGCAGCGCCATCACCATCTTGATGACGCCCGCGACCCCGGCCGCCGCCTGGGCGTGGCCGATGTTCGACTTCACCGTGCCGAGCCGCAGCGGACGCTGCGGATCCCGGTCCCGGCCATAGGCGTTGTGCAGAGCCTGGGCCTCGATCGGGTCGCCGAGGCTGGTCCCGGTCCCGTGCGCCTCGACGGCGTCGATCTGCGCGGCGTCCAGTTTCGCGTCAGCCAGCGCGGCGGCGATGACGCGCTCCTGCGACGGCCCGTTGGGAGCGGTGAGCCCGTTGCTGGCGCCGTCCTGGTTCACCGCGCTGCCGCGGATCACCGCCAACACCGGATGTCCGTTCGCGCGCGCGTCGGACAGCCGCTCCAGCAGTACCAGCCCCGCGCCCTCGCTCCATCCGGTGCCGTCCGCGTCCGCCGAGAACGCCCGGCACCGGCCGTCCACCGACAACCCGCGTTGCCGGCTGAACTCCACGAAGACACTCGGCGTCGCCATCACCGTCGCGCCGCCGGCCAGCGCCAGCTCGCACTCCCCGCGCCGCAGCGACTGCGCGGCCAGGTGCATGGCCACCAGCGACGAGGAGCAGGCCGTGTCCACCGTCAGCGCCGGCCCTTCGAGCCCCAGCGTGTAGGCGATGCGACCGGACGCGACGCTCGCCGCGCTGCCGGTGCTCAGATAGCCCTCGAATTCCTGCGGCGCACGGTTCGCGAGCAGCCGGGAGGCATAGTCGTCGTACATGATGCCGACGAACACCCCGGTGCGGCTGCCGCGCAGGCCGGTCGGGTCGATCCCGGCGCGCTCGACCGATTCCCACGCGGTCTGCAACAGCAGCCGCTGCTGCGGGTCCACCGCGGCCGCCTCACGTGGGCTCATCCCGAAGAACGCTTCGTCGAACTGGTCGGCGTCGTAGAGGAATCCGCCTTCGCGCACGTAGCTTGTGCCGTGGTGTTCGGGGTCGGGGTCGTAGAGCCGGTCCAGGTCCCAGCCGCGGTTGGTCGGGAAGTCGCCGATCGCGTCGGCGCCCGTGGCCAGCAGGTTCCAGAACTGTTCGGGGGTGTCGGCGCCGCCGGGGTAGCGGCAGGCCATGCCGACGATCGCGATCGGCTCGTCGGCCACCGGCGTTCGCAGCCCCGATCCCGGCGCGGCGACCGCGGCAGAGGCCGCTGCGGCGGAGTCGCCTTCGAGCAGACGGCTGCGCAACTGGCGGGCGACCGCCTCAGGGGTCGGATGGTCGAAGACCAGGGTGGCGGGCAGCCGCAGTCCGGTGGCGGTGGTGAGCCGGTTGCGCAGCTCGACGGCGGTCAGCGAGTCGAACCCGGCGTCCCGGAACGTGCGCCGCGCGGCGAGCGCGTCGCTGTCTGTGTTGCTGTGTGTGCTGCTGTCTGTGGTGCTTTCCGCATTGCCGCTGCTGTCGGCGTCGCCGGCCGCGCCATGGCCGAGCACGGAGTCCGCGTGCGACCGGACCAGGGCCACGAGCAGCGCGACGCCGTCGGCCTCGGACAGCCCGGCGAGGCGTCCGGACCACGAGGACGCGTGGACGGCGGCGGTCCGGCGGCGTGGCCGCGTCCGGACCAGACCGCGCAGGATCGGCCGCAGCGCGCCGTCGGCAGCCTGAGCTCGCAGTGCCGCGCGGTCCAGGGGGGCCGGGATCAGGGCTGGTAGATCGCTGGCCGTCCCGGCGTCGAACAGCGCCATGCCCTGCTCGTCGCTGATGGGAAGCAGGCCCTCGCGCGTCATGCGCGCCCGGTCGGCGTGGCCCAGTTCAGCGGTCATCCCGCTGGTGCGCCGCCACCAGCCCCAGGCCAGGCTGGTCGCCGGCCGTCCCAGCCGGCGGCGGTGCCGCGCCAGCGCGTCGAGGAAGGCGTTGGCGGCGGCATAGTGCGCCTGGCCTGCCGCGCCGAGGGTACCGGCGACCGAGGAGAAGACGACGAACGCGGTCAGGTCCAGGTCCGGCGTCAGCTCGTGCAGGTTCCACGCGGCATCCGCCTTGGGGCGCAGCACCGCGTCGAGCTGTTCGCCGGTGAGAGTACTGATGGTGGCGTCGTCGAGGATGCCGGCGGTGTGGATGACGCCGGTCAGGGGCCGATCCGCCGGGAGGGTGGCGAGCAGGGTGGCGAG
>JABFWL010000287.1 GCA_013362315.1 Catenulispora sp.
GCGACTCGACGCTGACCCCTGAGGAAGTCCTCATGTCGGAGTCGCAGGAGCGGATGATGGCGGTCGTCGAGCCGGCCAAGGTCGAGGACTTCCTCGCGGTCTGCGAGAAGTGGGACGTCACCGCCACCGCAATCGGCGAGGTCACCGACAGCGGCCGGCTGCGCATGTGGTGGCACGGCGAGCTGATCGTGGACGTGCCGCCGCGCACCCTGGCGCACGAGGGCCCGGTCTACAACCGGCCCTTCGCCCGACCGCAGTGGCAGGACGCGCTGCAGGCCGACGAGCCGACCCCGGAGCGCCTGAAGCGCCCGGGCAACGCCGAGGAGCTGCGCGCCACGCTGCTGCGGCTGGTCGGCTCGCCGAACCTGGCCGACAAGACCTGGGCCGTGGAGCAGTACGACCACCGGGTGCAGGGCAACACGGTCCTGGGCCACGGCGAGGACTCCGGCATGGTGCGCCTGGACGCGGCGCTGCCCGGCACGTCGCTCGGCGTGGCGCTGGCCACCGACGGCAACGGCCGGTACGCCAAGCTCGACCCGTACCAGGGTGCGCAGCTGGCGCTGGCTGAGGCCTACCGCAACGTGGCTGCCACCGGTGCCAAGCCGCTGGCCGTCACCGACTGCCTGAACTTCGGCTCGCCGGAGGACCCGGACGTCATGTGGCAGTTCGCCGAGGCCTGCCGCGGCCTCGCCGACGCCTGCCTGGAGCTGGGGACCCCGGTCACCGGCGGCAACGTGTCGTTCTACAACCAGACCGGCGAGGTGAACATCCACCCGACCCCGGTGGTCGGCGTGCTCGGCGTGATCGACGACGTGGAGCGCCGGACCCGGATGGCGTTCGAGCGCGAGGGCGAGATCCTGCTGCTGCTCGGCGACACGCGCGACGAGTTCGGCGGCTCGGAGTGGGCTCACGAGGTGCACGGGCACCTTGGCGGGCGTCCGCCGCGGGTGGATCTGGCGCGGGAGCGGGTGCTGGGTGAGGTGCTGATCGCTGGTTCCCGGGACGGGATGGTGTCCGCGGCGCACGATCTGTCTGATGGCGGGCTGGCTCAGGCGGTGGTGGAGAGCTGCTTGCGGGGCGGGCGCGGGGCGCGGTTGGTGCTGCCGGAGACGGATGCGGATGGGGGTGTGTTGGACCCGTTCGTCGCGCTGTTCTCGGAGTCGGCGGGGCGGGCGGTGGTGGCTGTGCCGCGGAGTGAGGAGCTGCGGTTCACGGATATGTGCGTGGCGCGGGGGCTGCCGGTGGCGCGGGTGGGGGTTGTGGATGGGGATGTTTTGGAGGTGCAGGGGCAGTTCACGGTGGGGTTGGAGGAGCTGCGGGCGGCGCATACTGCGCCGTTCCGGAAGTTGTTCGGGTATTCGGTGGTGGATGTGTGAGGGCGTGAGGGTGTGAGGGTGAGGTTAGGCGACTGAGCGGAAGAGGGCCCCTGCTGAGCGGGGGTCCTCTTCTTTAGTCCCTGACGCTGTTGTAGCGGTAGGGCTCGTAGGTGCCGAAACCGTTGTAGTAGGGATAGGGGATCACGTGGTGGAGGGTTCCCTGGGGGCAGAGTTCGAAGCCCACGTAGGAGTTGTGTGCGTAGTCGGCCCAGCGGTCGAAGAGGATGACGTGTCCTGTGGCGACGTCGGTGTTGATGAGGACGTCTCCTGGGCGTAGGTCTTCTTTGGCGATGCGGTGGGAGATCTGGGGCATCGTCGAGGTGACCATTGAGTCGCGCAGGCCCCAGCACATTGAGACGTAGCCGGAGCAGTCGGTGCGGTAGCCCTCGTGCCAGTTGCCCTGGTTGTAGGGGACGTGCTGGGTGACCCAGTGTTCGGCGCGGGCGAGGATTTGGCGGCGGAAGCGGCCTAGGGTGCCGAGGGCGGTTTCTGAGAGGTCGCGGGGTTCGGCCGGGTGCCAGAGGTCCGAGGTGGGGTCGGTGGGGGGTGAGTTGGGGGAGGCCGTGTCGCAGGCGGTTTTGGAGGTCGCGGCGGAGTAGGGGGCGGTGTCGGAGATTGTGGTGGCGGCGTTGGCGCAGGAGGGGGCGGTGCCGAAGCCGGTCAGCGGTGCGGAGGGGGGCAGGGTGGGGATCGCGGCGTGGACGTTGGCGTCGGCCTGCTCGTAGGTGCTGTGGGTGCGGCGGATGCGGGCCGCGTCTTCGACGAGTTCGCGGACCAGGCGGTCAGTTGCTGATTCCAGAGCGGACAGGCCGGAGGACTCGGCGGAGAGGTGGGGGTCGTCGGCTGCGGCCTCGGCGATGTGGCGGAGGAGGTTGCCGATTTCGGCGAGTTCGCGGGCGAAGCCGTCCCAGGCGGAGGCTAGCCATTCGAATTCTGGGCCTAGGGCGTAGAAGGCGGCGGGGGCTCCGGGGGCTGGGTCGGGGGTCATCGGGCGTAGCTCGACGATAACGAGGTGGGGCTGGCGGCCGCGGGCATGGTGGGTGGTTCAGTGCTGCTGGAGGGCGCTGGGGCACCCGTCCGGGCTGGACCCGTCGCCGCTGCGTGGAAGCGGTCTGCCGATGCTCGCAGCGCGACTGCCAGTTGGAGGCACTCCTGGGAGCGTTCGGTGGCTCGCGCACGGAAGCCTTCGGCGGCGCGCCCGGACCAGGTGACCTGGGCTGTGGCGCGCACGATCGCGGCTGACAGCTGGTCCATCCGGTGCGCCTGGGCGTCGATCGCGGCGGCTAGGGCTGCGCGCGCGGGAGTGGGCTCCGGGCCGGTGGCGGGCGCGGTGGCGACGACGGATGCGGCGGGGGTCTGGGCGGTGATCACGGTGACAGCACCGTAGTCGCGAAAGGGGCGGATCGTCGCACCTCGGGAGGCTGATTCACCGGATTGGATGAGTTTGGTGAGGGTGTGGGGGGTGGCTTGCGGTTGATCTGTGGTTACTAGCTTTTATTACGGACCGGGGGGAACAAACCGAACACCGGGCGAGGTGCGCCGGCTGCGCTGGCCATGTCGCTTCAGGCGGGCCTTCGGGGGGTGGAGGTGGGCGCGTTGGGCGGCTCCGGGTACTGCTAAGCGGACCAAAACATCCCGATTGGCCCTGCCTCGTCGTCTCAGTGCTCGATATATTCCCGGCATGCCGAAGACTCGTCGTCCGCAAGCCGTCAAAGTTCGTCAGGCTGTTGTCAAGCAGTGGCAGGCGCATGTCGACTATGCCGCTGCTTTGACTGCGGAGCAGCTCGCTGCGCCGTCGGTGCTTGCTGGGTGGGATGTGCGGACGCTTGTCGGGCATGTCGCCTACACCGTGCACAGCTTGCAGACCTGGTCGGCGCTGCCGGTCAGCGGGGTCGAGGCCGAGGTGTTCGACTGGATGACCGGGACGCCGACCGCCGCCGCCGCGGTCGACGCCGTCACCCGGGAGCTGGTGGCCGAGGGTGTGGTGCTGGCCGACGAGCTGGCCGAGGCGGAGAAGGTGATGGCTCGGTATGGGGATGAGGAGCCGATCGCCATGCGGTTTGGGGGGATGCGGTTTGACGACTTCCTGGTCTCGCGGATTGTGGAGGCCGTGGTGCATGGCGATGACCTGGAGCGGTCGGTGGGGCGGGAGTTTCCGCATGAGCGGGAGGCGTTGGCTATCGCGGTGCGGCAGTTGGCCGATGCGATGGCGGCTAAGGTGCCGGGGAATTCTGTGGAGTTGAGGGTGCCGCCGTTTGCGGCGGTGCAGTGTGTGGCTGGGCCGCGGCATACGCGGGGGACGCCGGCGAATGTTGTGGAGATGGCTCCGAAGACCTGGATTCGGTTGGCTGCTGGGCGGTTGAGCTGGGATGAGGCTGTGGCGGAGGGGCTGGTGTCGGCGTCTGGGTCGCGGGCTGATCTTGCGGAGTTCCTTCCGTTGATGGGGTGAGGCGGTCGGTTGGGGGACGAAAGTCAGGAAATGCTTATTGGGTGTGGAGGATCATCACCCTGCGTGGCTTAGACTCGTGGTGTGATCCACCATTCCGGTTCCCGCCCCGGTGACGGCAGACTCACCCACGAACTCGACCCCCAGGACACCGGGCCGCAGGACGCCTGCGGCGTCTTCGGTGTCTGGGCACCTGGCGAGGAGGTCGCGAAGCTCGCGTACTTCGGCCTCTACGCCCTGCAGCACCGCGGTCAGGAGTCGGCCGGCATCGCGGTGTCGAACGGCAAGCAGATCCTGGTCTACAAGGACATGGGCCTGGTCTCCCAGGTCTTCGACGAGGCGACCCTGCAGTCGCTGCAGGGGTACCTGGCCATCGGCCATGCCCGCTACTCCACGACCGGGTCCTCGGTGTGGGAGAACGCACAGCCGACGTTCCGGGCCACCGCGCACGGGGCTTTGGCGCTGGGGCACAACGGCAACCTGACCAACACCGGTGAGCTGGCGCGGCTGGCCGCGGAGCGGCGGTCGGTGACCGGCGTCACCGACAAGCACGCCATGACGTCCGACACCGGGCTGATGACCGAGCTGCTGGCCTCCTACCCGGACCGGTCCCTGGAGGACGCGGCGGTGGAGGTGCTGCCGCAGCTGCGGGGTGCCTTCTCGCTGGTGTGGATGGACGAGACCACGCTCTACGCGGCGCGCGACCCGCAGGGGGTGCGGCCGCTGATGCTGGGCCGGATGGACCGCGGGTGGGTGGTGGCCTCCGAGCAGGCCGCGCTGGACACCGTCGGTGCCGGGTTCATCCGGGAGATCGAGCCGGGCGAGCTGATCGCGGTCGACGAGAACGGGCTGCGCTCCCGCAAGTTCGCCGAGCCGCAGCCCAAGGGCTGTGTGTTCGAGTACGTGTACCTGGCGCGGCCGGATGCCACGATCGCCGGGCGCAACGTGCACGCGGCGCGGGTGGAGATGGGCCGCATCCTGGCCCGGGAGGCGCCGGTCGAGGCCGACTTGGTGATCGCCACGCCGGAGTCCGGGACCCCGGCCGCCATCGGCTTCGCCGAGGAGTCCGGCATCCCGTTCGGCCAGGGCTTCGTGAAGAACGCCTACGTCGGGCGCACCTTCATCCAGCCCAGCCAGACCCTGCGCCAGCTCGGCGTGCGGCTGAAGCTGAACCCGCTGCGCGAGGTGATCGCGGGCAAGCGGCTGGTCGTGGTGGACGACTCCATCGTGCGCGGCAACACCCAGCGCGCGGTGCTGAAGATGCTGCGCGAGGCCGGAGCCACCGAGGTCCACCTGCGGATCTCCTCGCCGCCGGTGAAGTGGCCGTGCTTCTACGGCATCGATTTCGCGACCCGGGCCGAGCTGATCGCCAACGGCCTGAACACCGAGGAGATCGCCAAGTCCATAGGCGCCGACTCGCTGGCCTACATCACCCTGGACGGTATGACCGCCGCCAGCGGGCAGAGCGCCGACCGGCTGTGCCGGGCCTGCTTCGACGGGGTGTACCCGATCGCGCTGCCGGAGGAGGAGCTGCTGGGCAAGCACCTGCTGGAGCTCACGGTCGACCCGCTGGCCCACACCGACGCCCTGTCGCGGCCGTAGCGCCCGGGCGCCTGCCGAAGCCGACCGACGCCTCGAAGCCGACACCGAAGGAAACGCACATGTCTGGAGCCACGTACGCCGCCGCCGGCGTCGACATCGAGGCCGGTGACCGGGCGGTCGAGCTGATGAAGGAGTGGGTCGCCAAGACCCGGCGCCCGGAGGTGCTCGGCGGCATCGGCGGCTTCGCGGGGCTGTTCGACGCCTCCGCCCTGAAGGCCTATGACCGGCCGCTGCTGGCCACCTCCACCGACGGCGTCGGCACCAAGGTGGCGATCGCGCAGCGGCTGGACCGGCACGACACCATCGGCCGGGACCTGGTCGGGATGGTGGTGGACGACCTGGTGGTGTGCGGGGCCGAGCCGCTGTTCATGACCGACTACATCGCCACCGGCAAGGTCGTCCCCGAGGTGATCGCCGGGATCGTCAAGGGCGTCGCCGAGGGCTGCGTGCTGGCCGGCTGCGCGCTGGTCGGCGGCGAGACCGCGGAACACCCGGGGCTGCTGGCGCCCGGGGAGTACGACGTGGCCGGGGCCGGCACCGGCGTGGTCGAGGCGGGCAAGGTGCTCGGCGCCGAGCGGGTGCGCGAGGGCGACGTGCTGGTCGCCATGGCCTCCTCCGGTGCGCACTCGAACGGGTACTCGCTGCTGCGCCACGTGTTCTTCGACGTGGCCGGCTGGCAGCTGGACCGCGAGGTGCCGGAGTTCGGCCGGACGCTGGGCGCGGAGCTGCTGGAGCCGACCCGTATCTACTCGCTCGACTGCCTGGCCTTGATCGCCGCGCTGGAGGGTGACGGCGAGCCCGGGGTGCACGCGTTCTCGCACATCACCGGCGGCGGCGTGGCCGCGAACATCGCCCGGATCATCCCCGCCGGGCTGGAGGCGCGGCTCGACCGCGCCACCTGGACCCCGCCGGCGGTGTTCAGCACGGTCGGCGCGCTCGGCGGCGTGGCGACGCTGGAGCTGGAGAAGACGCTGAACATGGGCGTCGGGATGGTCGCGGTGCTGCCCGCGGAGTCGGTGGACCCGGCGCTGCGGCTGCTGGCCGAGCGGGGACTGCCGAGTTGGGTGTGCGGTGAGGTGGTGGCCGCCGCGGAGGGCGGCTCGACGGTCGGAGGCGCGAAGGGCGGCGACGGAGCGGCCTCGCTGCACGGGGACTACGCGAAGTAGGAGCCCCGCGGCTCCCACGAAGGTTCGTAGGGCGCCTCGGCCACTTGGTGGCCGGGGCGTCTTACCATATGAGACCAGAGTCGCACGCGCCGTTGCCGAACCCGCAGCAGCCGGGGCGTGACGAAGGCCCGTCCCTTGCGGGACGGGCCTACTCAACCGGTGCTCGCTGGCCCGGTCCAGCCTCAACCGCGACGGTGGTGACTGCGGTGGGAGCCGCCGTCGTCCGTGCTGTCGTAGTCGTCGTCATCGTCGGCGTAATCGGCGTACTTCGCGTACAACTCGTCGTCGTCCGCGTCGTCGTCGTCCTGCGACGCTGGCTCGGCGGAATGCCCGTTGGACGTGTGGACGCCGTCTTTTTGCAGCTCACGCTGGAGTTGCGCAAGATCGGTCCCCACGTCGCGGTACTTCAGGTCTCGGGCGACCCGCGTCTGCTTGGCCTTGGCCCGGCCGCGCCCCATTGGCTCGACCCCCTCAACGATCGGGGCTGGTCTGCCCCTGCTCCGGTCACACGGTCATTCGTGAGAATTTCACGGTACCTGTTTCCCCAACCGATCGGTACGAGCCATACGGCTGATCGGCACGAACAGGTGTAGCCGACCGCGTTACTCGGGTGTCACAGGCACGACCCCACGATAGCGCTTATACCCGCATCGATGCCACGCGCCACCGGGGGGATCTGCGCCACCTGGTGTCCCGTGACGGATTTCCGGCGCGGGACGCTAGCGGAGGTACACGCCGCGCAGGCGGCCGACGTCCCGCATCCGGCGCTCGGCGAGCCGGTCGGCGGCGACCGACGGCGGCACTCCCTCCCGCTCGGCCAGGGCGTAGATCCGCCGGGTGGTGTCGAAGATTCCCGAGGCCCGCCGCTTGGCGCGCTCGAAATCGAAGCCCTGGCTGTGTCCTGCGGGGGACACCCCCGCACCCCCGATTTCATCGGCGACCTGGATCACGCCGCCGGCGTTCACCAGGTAGTCGGGCGCGTAGAGGATGCCGCGCGCTTCCAGCTGCTTCTCCACGCCGGCATGTGCCAACTGGTTGTTGGCCGCGCCACAGACGATCTTCGCGGAGAGCGCGGCGACCGTGGCGTCGTCGAGCGCGCCGCCGAGGGCGCACGGGGCGTACACGTCCAGCTCGGAGGCGATCAGCTCCTCAGTAGAGGCGACGATCTCCACCTGGGCGTAGTTGTCCCGCAGCCACTGGATCGCGCCCTCGTAGGGGTCGGTGGCGACGATCGCGGCGCCGTCCTCGATCAGGTGTCCGACCAGGTAGCGGCCGACCTTGCCGATCCCGGAGATGCCCACACGCTTGCCCGCCAGCGACGGCGTACCCCACAGGTATTCGGCAGAGGCGCGCATACCCTGGAAAACACCCCATGCGGTGAGGACCGAGGAGTCGCCGGCGCCGCCGGACTCCACCGAGCGGCCGGTGACGAACGTCGACTCGCGGGCGACGATGTCCATGTCCTGCACGTAGGTGCCGACGTCGCACGCGGTGTAGTAGCGCCCGTTCAGCGACTGCACGAAGCGGCCGTAGGCGCGCAGCAGCGCCTCGGACTTGATCTCCGTCGGGTCCCCGATGATGACGGCCTTGCCGCCGCCGAGGTCGAGGCCGGCGAGCGCGTTCTTGTAGGACATGCCGCGCGACAAGCGGAGGACGTCGAGAAGGGCGTCGCGCTCGCTGGCGTAGGGGAAGAACCGGGTACCGCCGAGGCCGGGGCCGAGGAGGGTGTTGTGCACCGCGATGATGGCCTTGAGGCCGGTCTCCTCGTCACGGCAGAAGACGACCTGCTCGTGGTCGTGGGCGAATACCTCGGATACCTCGCTGACGTCGTCTTGCTCGCTGACGCCGTTGTCAGGCTTGTCAGGCACTGCGTTGCTCCTGATGGTGACTGGTGGTCGGGAGGCTTGCTGTGGTGCTGGCGCACACCCCGCGGTGCTGGGCGGTTCGAGGATCGCCCGAAATCCACCCCCGCGCCTGGAGCGTGCACGGAGAAGCCTATTCCGTGCGCGGGGGTATGTGCGGCGGCCCCCGCCGTCTCCGCTCTCCGGCGCATACCGCCCGCATTGGTGAGAGCATCACTAGGTGCGCGCATCCTCCAGCGGCGCGATCCCCGCGCCCTACACGGCCTACCTGCGGGTCTATGAGCCGCTGGCCGCTTTCCCCGCTGGTGAGCGCACGGAATGGGAGGAGTGGCTGGCGCGCAATCCCGAGGGCGCGACGCTGGCCCGGGAGCAGGCTCTGGCGCTTCGGGCGCTGGTCGCGGTGCCGCCGATCGCTGTCCCGGAGAACGAGGACCGGATCGCTTATGTGATGCGGACAAGCGAGGCAACGCTTGTCTGTCCCTGGCAATCGCGATTGAGGTCCTGGCTCGCACTGACCGAACTGCGGGCGATGCACGGGGACGGCGGAGTCCGGCTCTACTGGCCGCAGGCCGTCTTGGACCGTGCGGACACGGAGTACGACCGGTGGTGGGCCGAGGACCCGGAGGCACTTCCGCACATCCTGACGTCCTCGTGGCAGATCCCGATCCGCTGGCTCGTCCTGTTCGGACAGGAGGACGGCGTGGCTGGGGAGGGTCACTCGCTCATGTTTCGGACACCGATGAGCTCGGCGCGGAAGCGGTGTGCCAGGGGGCTGAGGGTTCTGAAACGGGCCTTAGGGGCCGGGCCGCTTGTGGAGGCCGTGCAGACCCTGGGGATGTGGCTGGAGGAATTCCATCCGCGGTCGGTGGTGGAACTCGACTACGGGGGGCTCATGGGTTTGCTCGTGGCGCAGGGCGCTGTCGGGGCCGAGGAACGGCAGGGGGGCGTCGTCATGGACTGCTCGGTGCGGTACGTCGCTGAAGGGCTCGCGGCGCTCGCGGAAGGCGACGACGCTGCGGTCACTTCCGCTTACCTTCGGTACCGCGTGAAGTGGGACGCCGTGCGGCTCTTGGCCCGGGCCAACTAAGCGTGATCAGGGGTCTTCCGCCCGGGCGGCACCCGTGCCAAGATCATCGCCTGGGGTCGAATCCGGACACCGCGGGTGAAGCAACCGCCTGATGGCGTCCTCGATCGACACAGCGTTACGGGGGTGAAGCTGTCCGTATATCGGCCCCTACGTCCGGGGTCGGCCGGTGCGGGTTTTGTGTATCGATTTTATAGATATCGCCCACGGCGCCTGTCGGATGGTGTACTTGTACTGTGAACGACAAGCCGTTCGTCCTATAACCGACACGGCCGCACGGTCTTCCCGGGACCGGGCAAACGAGGCTATCGGGGAGGGTCCACGAGAAATCGGGCGCGCTGGGCGCCCGTTTCCGTCAGGAGGAGTCCATATGACCGCACGTACGCCGGACGCTGAGCCTCTGCTCACGCCTGCCGAGGTCGCCACGATGTTCCGCGTCGACCCCAAGACGGTCACGCGCTGGGCCAAGGCCGGCAAGCTGACCTCGATCCGCACGTTGGGGGGCCACCGCCGCTACCGCGAGCAGGAGGTGCGCGCTCTGCTGAACGGCATCCCGCCGCAGCGTGAGGGCTGAGACGTTCAGAGCATCCCGTCTTAGAACCCAACGGGGGACCTATAGGGGACGCTCCAAGGGTCGGGCCTCTTGGAGCGTTTCGCTCAAGTCCCGTTCACAGCATGGCCCCTCCGCCCCGAACTCCCGCTGGCGGCCGTGTTGAAGAAAAACGTAACGCCCGCCACCTGGGCGAACCGGTGGCGGGCGTTGTCGTGTCTGGTATTCGCCGGACGCGCTTACTGCTCGCGAGACCAGTAGACCCGCTAATGGCCGACGCGCAGGCGTTCGGGTTCGGGGACCGGCTTCTTCCGGTGGGCGCCGAAGGGGCGGTAGCTCTTCGGAGCCAGTAGGTACCAGGCGGTGGCGAGGATGAACAGGACCGTGCGACCCAGGGTGGGACGGTCCAGGAACTTCTTGTCCGTGGACACTCGCAGCGGGACGAGTATGGACAGGTAGTAGCTCTCCGGATCCGGTACGTCCTCAGGCAGCGTCACGTTGTCCCGCAGCCGGATCTGCACCGGTCCGGTGAGGCCGGGGCGGTGGGCGAAGATCCAGCGGCAGTCCGGCGGATACCGCTCGGCGAGCCCCGGCGACTCCGGGCGCGGGCCGACCAGGGTCATGTGGCCCAGCAGGATGTTGAGGAGCTGCGGCAGCTCGTCGAGAGAGGTGCTGCGGATGAACCGGCCCACGGCGGTGATGCGCGGGTCACCCCGCGCAGTCACGTCCGGGCCGCCTGTGGACATCCGCATAGAGCGGAACTTGTAGAGCGTGAAGACGCGGCCGCCCTCTCCAACTCGTACTTGCCGGAAGAGCACCGGGCCACGGCTCGTCGCGCGCACCGCCCCGGCCACCGCCAAGAGCAGCGGCAGCGTCACCAGCAGCGCCGTGACCGAGACCAGGATGTCCAGCGTGCGCCGGCCCGAGGACGGACGGACCGGGACTTCTGAGGGTTGCCAGACGGTGTCCACGGCGGTCATCCGGTGCCGGCGGCGCAGAAGACGCCGGTGAAGGCCTGAGAGATGGCGGCGATGTCCTGGCCCACAGAGCCCAGGCTGGAGCTGGGGGTGTAGTGGGTGAACAACTGGACGCCCCGCGCCTTCTCGGCCTTTAGCGCATCCCACAAGGCATTGGTCTCGTAGCCCGGAGACATCTGATACACGGGCCTGCCGGTCTTGCCATAGACCTGGGAGAAGGACCACGTGTCGACGGCCTTGGCTCCGGCAGCCGTCGGCACGTCGATGAAGTCCGGCACCAGGGCGGCGGCGGTCGCGACGTCGGGGATGGTGTCGGTGTTCCACGACAGCGCTTTGCGGGTGTTCACGATCACCTTCTTGTCCCAGCCACGCCGCTGGACCTCAGCGAAGGCGGCCTGCTGCGCTTGTGCCCGGGTGACTTTGAAGTTCTTCTGGTATTGCTCCGGCCGCAGCATGTCGGTGGTGATGTCGAGCTCGTCGACGTAGCCGGAGTCCACGATCCGGTCGATGGTGCCGAGGTCGAGCCGGGCGTCGTTGCCGGCGTTGTCGGACAGGCACTTGGCTCGGCCGGCCGCTGTGGAGCCTGGGACGCACCCCAGGTCGTAGCCGATCACGTCGATGAGGATCAGTTTTCCGGGCGCGGCGGCGTGCAGCGCGGCGCGCGCGTCGTGCAGGAAGCGCAGGGCCTCCTCGGGGGAGGCCGTCGAGGTCTGCGGGTTCTGGCCCAGCTCGTCGGCGATCTTGAAGCCGACGACGCCGGGATCGGCGGCGGCTTCGGCGGCGAGTTGCCCGATGGTGGTGGCGAACCTGTCCGGACCGGTCTTCCAGGCCTTCACCAGGTCGGTCTCGATCCAGACCTTCAGTCCTGCGGCATCGGCGGCCTTCATGGGGGCGGTCCATTTGTCGAGGCTCTTGGTGTAGGGCGAGATGGGGGTGGCCCACGCTGGATAGTCGGGGGGGACGCCGCCGGGGAGGGCCGGTGTGCCCTTGGCGTCGGATGCGGTGGGGGCTGTGGCGGCGGTTCCGGCGGCGGTCGGGCTGCTACCGCTGGCTCCGCTGATAGCGCTCTGCGATGGCGCGGCTCCGACGGGCGCCTCCTTGCCGGTGCTGGAGCTGGCTAAGGTCGTGCTGTCCGTGCTGCCTTCGCCGCTTTTGCAGCCCGTGAAGAGCGTCACCGTCATCCCGCAGGCGACGATGGCTGCGGCGGTTCTCTTTACGCTTGCCAGAGCCATGTCCTGTCCCTCTCCTCCGCGAAGGCGGCCAGGGCCGCGCGGTAGCCGTCGCGGAACTCCGGGACCGGCGCCCGCTGCGCCTGGTCCATCAGGAAGCAGCTGAAGAGGATCGGCGTGAGCGCCGGGTCGATGCCGAGCGCTGCCTCCCGGTCCCGGATGAAGCTCCGGACGAGTTCGGGGAACCAGCCACGCCCCCAGTAGGTGTGGCCGAAGCCGAGGATGTTGGGCCAGGCGGAGTAGGAGCGCCAGCGGCCTGTGGGGTCCTCGCGGCCCGGATGCCCGGGGACTTTGCCGTTGCCCCAGGGCCGGGTGCGGTCGAGGTAGAAGCCGTATGAGGTCGGGAACTTGTAGACGTCGTGGGTTGGGGTGCCGGCTGGGGTTCCGAGTTCCCAGTCGACGACGCCGGTGACTGTGGGGGCGGTGCTGCGAGCGCTCGCGCTTGTTCGCGTACTCGTCCTGGTGCTCGTGCCGCCGAGCAGCACGTTGCCCATCCAGTAGTCGCCGTGGACTCCGGTGACTGGAACCTTCGCGTCACGTAGCGCTGTCATCCGGTCTTCGAGGAGTGTGAACAGCGACTCTTCGCGAGCGGTGCAGCCGACCCGGTGGCGGTACAGCTCTAGGAGTGGCGTGAACTCGATTTCGCGCCACTCGGCGACTGAGAGAGGCGATCGGGCGCTTTGGCGGTGGAAGGAGTCGAGCCATGCGGCAGCCGCGGTGAAGTCCACTGCGACGGCGTTGCGGCTGGAGACGTGGCCCGGGGTGTAGTAGCCGACGGTCATGGGGCGTCCCGGCAGCGCGCTTTGCGCGAGGCAGAGGCGTCCGGCTATCGGGAACACGCCGAGCGGTCGCGGGATCTGGGAGCGTAGGCCGCTGTCCCAGAAGTGAGTGAGCACGTCGGATTCGCGCCGCAGCTGCGCGTCGTTCTCTGGGCTGCGGCCGGTCTTCACGATCACTGACAGAGTGCCGTGCCGGTCGAACAGCAGCAGCACGACTTTGGCGTTCGAGGCTTTGTCGAAGCCGACGACCACGCCGCTTTCCGGGGCAGGGCCGGGGAGACCGAAGTGTGGCCAGTGTGCTGCGAGGGCGGCGCAGAGGGCGGTGATCATGGCGAGTCCGGCGGTTCGGCGCGGCGAGCGGGCGGGATGACAGCCCGGGGCAGGGCGGGGCGCACACCGACGACCGCGTATGCCGGGGCGAGCCGGAAGCGAAGCATCGGCGGCACGGCTTGTGCGCCGTGCTGCATCGTGGACAGCAGGATCTGCTTGAGCCGGCCCTTCAGCTTCGAGGTGGAGTCCGTGTAGGGGAAGAGGATGTTTTGCAGTACGTAGGCCAACTCCGCTCCCGATGCGCTCACTGGGATGAGGAGCGCTGGACAGCGTTGGTCCGGTATCGCGATGTATTGATTCGTCACGGTGAAGCCGGCGCTGGATAAGGCCGCACTGGCGGCTTTCAGGCTCAGGGTTCCGGCGGCGAAAGGGCTGGCGGGGTAGTGCCGGTTGCCGAACGCCGCGAACAGGGCGCCGGCCGGCTGTACGGCGCCGGCCAGCCGTTTCAGCAGCTGCTCAGGGCGGGTCCGCAGTACGGTGCTCCATCCGCTGAGGTCTGCGACCACGACCGACTCATAAGGGCCCTCTGCTATTGCCGACTTCAGGAACGCTGCGGCGCTTCGCGGGTCCGTCCGGGCGTCGGCCAGCGACGCTGTTACAGCGCCGGGCAGGGTCTCGCGGTGCGAGGCGAGGATCAGCTGGCCGGCGGCCTCGGGGAGAACGAAGCGCCAGTTGAGGGCACGCGCGTCCAAGGGGTCGGTCATGAGGTCGCTCTCAGGTAGCCGGAGACGGAAGCTTTGACAGAGGTGCTGGTGAAGGAGACGGCCTTGCCGGTCGAGCGCGAGCGCTGCCACAGGAAGATGCCGATCAGTGTCGGTACGTAGAGAGCTGCCGCCAATACCAGCCGGGCCGGGAACGGCCAGTGCTGCGAGGCGAGTAGGCCGAGGGCCATGGGCGCTGTCGCCAGGGCGGGCGTGAGCAGCGCGCCGACCAGGGCGGAGGCCCCGATCCAGGTGCGGAGTTGGGTCGCGTTGACGCCGAGCAGGAAGGTTTCGGTGATCAGCGTCGCGTAAGCCGCGCCGTCGTAGGAGAACCGCGGTATCAGCGCGATCGAGGCACCCAGGTTCACGACGACGGCCCAGATGGTGGTGGCGCTGCGTTCGCGTTGGTGGTTGACCGCGGTCATCGCGGTGCCGATGGTGTGGCTGAGCATCCGGACCGGGATCACCAGCGCCAGCACCATCATGCAGTGGGCGGCGGGGGCGGCTTTGTGGCCGCCCATGAAGATCAGGAGCTGGCCGGCGACCAGGGCGCCGCCGATGGCGAGGGGCACGCCGAGAACCCCCTGGGCGCGCATCGCCGCGTCGCGCAGCGCGCAGAGGGCCGCGGGGCGGGCGGGCCAGGCTCGGGACATGCGCGGGAAGATGGCGTTGTTGATCATGCGGGCGAGGATGTTGAGCTGGAAGACCAGGCTGGCGCCGACGTTGTAGAGGCCGACCGCTGCGGTGCCTTTGAAGGCTTCGAGTACTAGCCAGCCTTGGCGGGTGTAGAGGGTGGAGCCGACGTCGCCAGCAGCGAAGGTCAGGGCGCCGCGGAAGAGGGGGAAGAGGAAGCGGCCGTGGGGGCGTGGGAGGAGGAGGCGGTGGGTGAGGCGACAGGCGTGGTACCAGGCGACGGAGGCTCCTAGGAGTCTGGTGAGGAGGAACGCCAGGAGGACGGTTGTTGGGCCGTGGTGGAGTTTGAGGATGGTTATGGCTGATAGGAGGAACGTCAGTTCTTGGATCCAGGTGGCTGCCGCTTCCAGACGCATGCGGTCGAAGGCCCAGAAGCCTGCGAAGACCAGGCGGCTGACGGCGTCGAAGGCGCTGGCCGTCATCGACAACGCGATAGCTGTCCCGGTGCTGTGGTCACCTTCGCAGAGCATCCAGATGGGGAGGAACAGCGCTGTCCACAGTGCGCCACAGGCCAGTGCCAGGAAGGCGGTGGATTCCAGCCAGAGCGGGGTCTTGGTGAGGTCACGAGTCAGGGTCCTGGTGAGCAGGTTCGGGATGCCCCAGCACATGAAGGTGTAGGTGATCATCGCGACGGTTTGGGCCACGGCGAACTTTCCGGCTGCTGCGGTGCCGCCGAACCGGAAGATCAGCTGGCCGGCTACGAAGGTGCCGGTCATGCGGGCCAGGAAGGAGGTCAGCTGCCAGAACGAGGAGGCGATGACGCCTTCGACGCTGGCTTTGCCTGCTCGCGCCGCGTCGGCGGTCATGACGAAGCCACCCCCCTGCGTCTGCGTGTGAGTGAGCTGATCAGGGCTCTGGTGCTACTGGTAGCCCTGGTTCACTTACTCAGAGTTGCGCCCGGTTTGGGCGGGCGAATCGGTAGGGAGGGTGAGGATGGGTACGTAGTGTGTCTGGACGAGTGACGAGAGCCACCCCTACGGCAGCACGTTCACCGCCCGCGCCGCCACCAGCGCCACCGTCACCAGGGACACCACCGACTGCGACATCATCGTCAGCTTCGCCCACGACGACATGGGCAGCGTGTCGGTGGGCGAGAACGCGGTGGAGTTCGTGAACGACAGGTAGGCGTAGTCGACGAAGCCCGGCTCCCAGTCCTCGTGGGCCTTGGACGGGTCGGTCATCTGCGGGAACAGGAAGTCCGGGTAGGGCTTGCGGGCCTGTGCGCGGGAGAACGGGCCGCCGCGGTCGAACTGCCAGTAGAAGAGTGCGTAGGCCAGCACGTTGGTGATCCAGATCGCGAGGCCGGAGCCGAGCAGGGTCTGCGCGTAGTTGCTCGGGTCGGTGCCGGTGTGGTGGTGCAGGATCTGGTGCACCAGGCGGGCGATGGAGCCGAAGTTGGCGGCGGCCACCAGCAGCGTCAGGACGATCGAGGCCCAGCGGATCAGCGGGTGCTCGCGCTGGAACCGCACCGGGTTCGCGGCGATCAGGCCGCCGAGCAGCAGCACCTCCAGGACCGGCAGCAGATAGCGCGGTTGCAGGGCGTAGCGGTCGGGCAGCGCCAATTGCAAAGCGATCGCCAAGAGTACGCCAAGAGTCACCGGCCACCGCGGTTCGCCGGTGGTCAGGCGCAGCCACGCCGGTATCTTGCCCGGGTCCCAGTGCAGGCCCGGGACGTGGGGCGATGGCCGGTGGTGCTCCGGGTCCGGACAGCTGGGGTCGTGGTGCTCTTGCATGGGCCGAGGGTAGCGCCGGCGTCACCGCGCAAACAGGCCTTGCCTCAGTGTTCTAAAGTGGGCGGGTCTGCCCGAGGGGGTTCTCAGAACCATGGAGACTTGTCAGCGCTGCGGGACCGTCCTGCCGACGGCGCCGGGCGCCCGGTACTGCCCGAATTGCGGCGAGATGTACGCGTCGGCTTCGGACCCGACGCAGGCCTTCGCCGCTGTCGGACGCGGCACCGGCGCGGGCGTCGGGGTCGGCGCTGACGACAGTGCGGTGACCGGTCCGGGCGCCATGTCCGGTCCGGGCGCCATGTCCGGTTCGACCGGCATGACGTGGGACCTGCCTCCGCAGCAGAGCCCGACCAAGCCGTTCCCCGTGCAGGGCAACCCGAGTTTCGGCCCGGCTCCGATGGATCCCGACCACTACGCCGAGTTGTTCCGGCCGGAAGGCGGCGCGCCGGCCAACCCCAACGCCACCCAGGTCATGCCCCCGGTCGCCCCGGTTGCCCACGGTGCGCCGGCCATGCCCGGCGCCGCTCCGCCCCCCGGCGCCGGATACGGCCAGCCCGCCTACGACCAGCCGATCGACTACCAGGCCGGCGGCGGCGGAGCGTACTCCGAGCCCTACGACGGCCCCTATGCCGACGACTACGACGCCGAGCCGGCACCGCGTCCGCGCTCCAGCCGCGCGGCGATGATCGGCATCGGGGTGGCCGCCGGCGCGGTCCTGGTCATCGTGGTCTCGCTGATCACCCTCGGCGGCGGCAATCCCACCCCGGCCGCCGCCCCCGGCAGCAGCGCCACCGAGGTGGTCACCCCGACTTCCACCGGCACCAGCGCCCCGGCCACCAGAGGCGACCCGACCACGTCGGCGTCCTCGTCCTCGACGGCCCCGACCACCACCGCGCCGTCCACCGCCCCGCATCCGCCGGGGACCCTGGCGCTCGGCGTCACCGGCAACGACGTCAAGTGGCTGCAGAGCCGGCTCAAGCAGCTGCATCTCTACAACGGCGAGATCAGCGGCACCTTCGACGCGGCCACCCAGGCCGCGGTCGTCGCCTTCCAGAACCGGACGCATCCGGCCGACCCGTCGGGCGTCGTCGGCCGCTCCACCAAGACCGCGCTGATCGCGGCCGGCTCCAAACCGCAGCTGAGCCTGCTGAATCAGGGTGGCGGGGAGAAGCACGGAAAGGGCGCGAACCCAGAGGACGTCAAGCGGCTGCAGCACGCGCTGTCCTCGGCGCTGAACACAAGCGTGAAGGCCACCGGCGTGTTCGATATGGACACCTTCGGCGCGGTGGTGCAGTACCAGGCCGCCATGGGCCTCGGGCCGGACGGCGTTGCTGGAGACAAGGTGTGGAGCGCCTTGCAGCAGGGGAGGATCGTCGGCTGAAGGGGCGCAGGCTCCAGCGCTTATCCGCCTCCAGCGCTTCTGCCCCTAGCGCTTCTTCGGCGCGCGCAGCTCCGAGGCATCCTTCAACCCGACCTCGACAAGCATCGCGTCGCGCTCCGCCCGCGGGATCGAGGTCCAGCGCTGGCCGCGTAACGCGCCCTCCAACGCCAGCAGCATGTGCGCGCACTCATTGCCCTCGGCGGTGTCGGCGATCAGCTGCCACACCTCGATGGCGCCGCGCTCGCGGACCTCGTCCAGGGTCGTGACGCCGACGTCGCGCAGCCGCTGTGTCAGGACCGGCCCTATGTTCACGGCGTTCTGGATCGGGGTTACCGTCTCAGTCGAACTCACGCCTCCAGCCTGACCCGGCGGCGCACACCGGGCATCTCGGACTGACCCGTCAGGGGGCACCGACCGGGTCGCCGTCGGTCGGCACCACCGTCACCGGCTCCTCGGTGATCTCGCCGTCGACGATCCGGAACGAGCGGAACTGAAAATCGCCGAGTTTGTCCGCGTCGCGGGTGGACACCAGCACGTAATGCGCATTGGGCTCGGCGGCAAGACTGATATCGGTCCGCGACGGATAGGCCTCGGTCGAGGTGTGGGAGTGGTAGACGATCACCGCCTCCTCGTCGCGGCTGTCCATCTCCTTCCACACTTGGAACTGCTCGTGGGAGTCCATGTGGTAGAAGGTCGGCGAGCGCGCGGCGTTCGTCATCGGCACGAAGCGCACCGGCCGGTCGGAGCCCTCGGGCCCGGCCACGATCCCGCAGGCCTCGTCCGGGTGGTCGGCGCGGGCGTGCGCGACGATGGCGTCGTAGATCTCCTGCGGGAGGGTCAGCATGGGATCCACGGTAGGCCAACCACCCGATCGGCCGCACCGCCGCTTCAACCGGTGGGATCGGCGGCAGGGGTAGGGGCATGACGAGCAGCACCGGAAGCACCGGCGGCAAGAGCAGCACGGGCACGGGCAGCACGGGCGGCACCGGCGTCACGGGCAACGGGGACGGCAGGGGCCGCACGGAGGCGCCGGCGCCCGCCGTGACGCCGCGCATCGTCTTCATCGCGGCGGCCGCGGCGCTGGGCGGCTTCCTGTTCGGCTACGACTCGGCGGTCATCAACGGCGCCGTCACCGGCATCCAGCACGACTTCAAGGTGGGCAGCGGCACCACCGGCTTCATGGTGGCCGCGGCCCTGCCGGGCGCCGCCGCCGGCGCCCTCACCGGCGGCTGGATGGCCGACCGCATCGGCCGCATCCGCGCCATGCAGATCGCGGCGGTGCTGTTCACCGCCAGCGGCGTCGGCTCCATGTTCGCCTTCCACACCTGGGACCTGACCCTCTGGCGGATCATCGGCGGGTTCGCCATCGGCATCGCCTCGGTGATCGGCCCGGCCTACATCGCCGAGGTGTCGCCGCCGGCCTACCGGGGGCGCCTGACCTCGTTCCAACAGCTGGCGATCGTGCTCGGCATCGCCGTCTCGGCGCTGGTGAACTACCTGATCGGGCTGGCCGCCGGCGGCACCAACACCGAGCACGTGGCCGGGCTCGCGGCCTGGCGCTGGATGCTCGGCGCCGAGACGGTCCCGGCGGTGGTCTACGGCGTGCTGGCCACAATGCTGCCGGAGTCCCCGCGCTATCTGGTGGCGATCGGCGAGGACGAGCGGGCCCGCACGGTGCTCACCGAGGTGGAGGGCGCCAGGACGGTCGTCGCCGACCGCATCGCCGAGATCCGCGAACAGCTGGCCGGCGAGGTCAAACCCAAGCTCACCGACCTGCTGACGCGCAGCCGCCACAACCTGCTGCCGATCGTGTGGATCGGCATCGGCCTGTCGGTCTTCCAGCAGTTCGTCGGCATCAACGTGATCTTCTATTACAGCTCCCTGCTGTGGCAGTCGGTCGGCATCGACACCTCGAACTCGCTGCTGATCTCGATGGTCTCCGCCGTGGTGAACATCGCCGGCACCATCGTGGCGATGGCCTTGGTGGACCGCGTCGGCCGCCGGCCGCTGCTGCTGTTCGGGTCCGGCGGGATGGCCTTGTCGCTGGGACTGACGGCGTGGATGTTCTCCTACTCCACCAGGGTGGCCGGCAAGACCACGCTGCCGAAGGGCCACGGCATCACAGCCCTGCTCAGCGCCAACGCCTACGTGTTCTTCTTCGCGATGTCGTGGGGCGTAGTGGTGTGGGTGCTGCTCGGGGAGATGTTCCCCAACCGCATCCGGGCCCTGGCCCTGTCCGTGGCGGCCTGCGCACAGTGGCTCGCCAACTGGCTGGTCACGGTGTCGTTCCCGTCGCTGTCGCGCTGGAGCCTGACCGGCGCCTACACGCTCTACGCACTCGCGGCGACGATTTCCGTACCGTTCGTGTACTACCTGGTCAAGGAAACGAAGGGTAAGACGCTGGAATCGATGGGATAGCCAAGGTAAGGAGGTCGCGCAGCGCCGTCGCACAGCGCAGGATGGAACTATGGGCCTTGACTTCCCGATCGATCCGGAGACCCTGCGAGAGACCGTCGCCGATCCGGATGCCCTCGCGGCGCGCCTGAGCGAGCTCGGCGCCCAAGACCTGGACGACCATCCCGAGACCCGCGCCGAGTACGCCACGCTGCTGCGGATCGCGGGCCGGCTCGACGAGGCCGTGCTCGAAGCCGAACTCACGCTCGCCGCCGCCGACATGTCCGGCGACCTGCACCAGATGGTCCGCGCCCAGCTGCTCGTCGGCCATGCCCGGCAGTACCGCGGCGAGTGGACGCAGGCCGACACGATGTTCCACCGCGCCGAGAAGCTGGCGCTGTATCTGGACGACGACACCTTGGTGGCAGCCGCCGCGCACCATTCCGGACGGAGCTTCTACGACCAGGGCAAGCATGTGGAGGCGGCGCTGCGCTTCCGGCTGGCGCTGGAGATCAACGAGCGGACCGGGAGTGCGAAGGCGGGCGCCTCGCGCGATGCGCTCAAGGCGGCCATGGGGAAGCTTTAGTGACTTCGCAGCGGCGCTACCGCAGCACGAACCAGGTCGGGCCGGCGACGAGGAGGACGGCGGCGAGCCACACGGCGGGACCGACGAGGCGTTCCGGGAGCGTCGGCACACCGGGCCGGACCAGTCGGCGGACACGGTCCAGGGTCGGGGTCGACGCCGCCCCGGCCACCGCCCCCGCCGCGCGCTGATGCGGGACCGGCCCCGCGGTGCCGCCGATGGCGACCAGCGCTCGGGCCAGCGCCGGCCGGCCGACGGCGCGGACGGCGTGGTCGTCGGCGAGCATTTCGACGAGGGCGGTGACGGCGGCGGTCGCGCGGTGGGCCGGCGGCAGGGGCAGCGCCGACTCCCAGGCGACGAACGGCTGGACGACGAGCTCGTGGCGCCAGCGCGCGTGGGCACGTTCGTGGGCGAGGACGGCTTCGAGCTCGTCAGGGGCGAGGGCGGCGATGGTGCCCTCGGTGATGACGATGCGCGTCCTGGTGCCGGGCAGACAGTAGGCCGCGGGTGCGGCGTGTTCGAGCACGCGGAGCTGGCGGTCGGCATGCTCGGCGGCGAGGTCGACGGCGTTGCGCTGGCGCCGCAGGTCGCGTTCGATCCGGAGCGCCGAGAGCAACGTCACACCGACCAGCCGCAGAGTGAGCACTGCGGCGAGCGCCAGGGCGGTCTCCTGACCCAGCCCGAGCGCTTCCGGCACCCGCAGATGCACGGCGTCCCGAGCGAGCTCGGCCAACCCGTTCCGCAGCTGCCCGTCGAGCGGCGCGACCCCGATCGCCAACGGCGCCCCGATCAGGGAGAGCCCGCCGGCGATGCCCACGGCCTGCCATAACGCGATCGCCGCCCTGGGGTGGCGCCGCGGCCATACGGCGCGGGCCAGGAACACCGGGATCGGCCACCCCAGAAGGATTGCGAGGACAGCCAGCGGCCAGGCGTCAGCGAGCATGAGCGTGAGCGGCGCTCGGGCCGCCGACAGAGCCGGCGGCGCCAGTAGCGCTCGGGCCGGCCATGGCGTTCATGGTCCCAGTCTCCCAGCCTTCCCGGCCGCCTACTCCTCCAGCTCCGCCAAGGCCGCACGCAACAGCGCCGCCTCCTCCGGCGACACCGCCCCGGCGAAGCGCACCAGCGCCGAGCGGCGGTCGTCGGTGGTCTCCAGAACGGCCAGCATCGAGGCCGCGACGACGTCGTCGCGGCTGCTCACCGCGCGGTAGCGGTGGGCGCGGCCGGCCCGCTCGCGGTCGACGAAGTCCTTGCGGCGCAGGCGGTCCAGAACGGTCAGCACGGTGGTGGCGGCGAGCTCGCTGCCGCCGTCCCGGGCGGCCAGGCGCTCGACGATCTCCTGCGCGGTGCAGCCCTCGGGCCGGGTCCACAGGACGTCCATCACCGCGCGTTCCAGCTCGCCCAGCCGTCGGGGGGTGCCTGCGCGCTCGTCCGCCATGAGGGTTACTCTACAACCGGTAGAACTTCTACGGACCGTAGAAACATTGAGGGGTGCACCATGCTCGGCAGCACGCTCACCGACGCCCGGATCCAGACCGGCTTCTCGCTGGCCTTCCACATCGTCTTCGCCGTCTTCGGGGTCGGCCTGCCCTGGCTGCTCATCGTCACCGAGGGCCGCTGGCTGAAGACCGGCGACGCGGTCTGGCTGGCGCTGACCCGCAAGTGGGCGCGGGTGATGGCGGTGCTGTTCGCGATCGGCGCGGTGTCCGGGACCGTGCTGTCCTTCGAGTTCGGCCTGCTGTGGCCGGCGTTCATGGCCCGCTACGGCGGCGTGCTCGGACTTCCCTTCACCCTGGAGGCCTTCGCCTTCTTCGCCGAGGCCATCTTCATCGGGCTGTACCTCTACGGCTGGAAGCGGCTGTCACCCCGGGCGCACTGGCTCACGCTGTGGCCGATCGCGATCTCCGGGACTCTGTCGACGCTGTTCATCGTCACCGCGAACGCGTGGATGAACGTCCCGACCGGGATCAAGGAGGTGAACGGCAAGGTCGTCTCCGCCGAGCCGCTGGCGCCGCTCACCGGCCCGGGCGCCCTCCCCGAATCGCTGCACATGCTGCTCGCCGCGATCATGTGCACCGGCGGTGTGGTCGCCGCGGTCTACGCGGTCGGCATGCTGCGCGGCCGCCGCGACGCGTACCACCGGCGCGGCTTCCGGGTGGGGCTGGTCACCGTGCTGGCGGCCGCCCCGGTGCAGCTCGTGGTCGGCGACCTCGCGGCCCGCGTGGTGGAGAAGTACCAGCCGGCCAAGCTGGCCGCGATGGAGGCGCTGCCGCACACCCGGGATCACGCGCCGCTGACCCTCGGCGGCATCTACGACCCGGACACCGGCAAGACGCGCTTCGGTATCGAGCTTCCGGACGGACTGTCGCTGCTGACCGGCTTCCGCACCGACAAGACCATCCGAGGCCTCGACATCCTGCCGGCCAAGGAGCAGCCCGCGACCCCGGTGGTGCACCTGGCGTTCGACACGATGGTGGGCGCGGGCATGGCGATCCTGGCACTGGCCGCGCTGCTGGCCGTGGTCGCACTGTGGCGGCGCCGCAAGGGAGTCCGTCCCCTGATCCCCCTGGCGAAGCCCTGGCTCATCGCCGGGGCGCTCACCGGCCCGGCGGCGATGGCCGCGATGCTGGCCGGCTGGGAGGTCACCGAGGCCGGCCGGCAACCGTGGATCGTGTACGGCCGGATGACGGTCCGCGAGGCTGCGACGACCAGCGGCGGCATCGCCTGGTCGCTCGTCGCCACGGTGCTCGTCTACCTGGGACTCGCCGCGGCGCTGGTGCTGATCCTGCGCCGGCTGGCCACCGGCGCGCCGCCGAGCTCGGCAGCCGGCTCCGACGGGCCGCCTCCGCAGGACCCTGACGAGGACGGTGCCACCGAACCGCGGCACACTGAGCGCCCCGAGCTGGAAGGAGCGGCCCGATGACCGCCGTGAACCTGCTGCTCGCCGTCATCATCTGCGCGCTGGCCGCCTACGCCCTGCTGGCCGGGGCCGACTTCGGCGCCGGCGTCTGGGACCTGCTGGCTCGCGGCCGCCGCGCCGATCGCGAACGCCGCCTCATCGCGCACGCCCTGGGACCGGTCTGGGAGGCCAACCACGTCTGGCTGATCTTCGTGATCGTGGCCACCTTCAGCGGCTTCCCCACCGCCTTCGGCCTCATCGCCCGCGGCTTGGAGCTGCCGCTGGCCTTCGCCCTGGCGGGCATCGTGCTGCGCGGTGCCGCATACGTCTACCGCGCCTACGGCGAGGGCGCCGCCGGTCCGGACACCCTGTGGAGCCGCGTGTTCGCGGTGGCTTCGTCGGTGACACCGTTCATGCTTGGCGTTAGCGGCGCCGCCCTGGCCACCGGGAAGGTGACGGCCGACTCCGGTCCGCTGGCGCCGTTCGACTCGGCGTTCACCATCGTGTCGGGCGTGTTCGCTGTTATCGTCACGGCGTTCTTGGCCGCGGTGTATCTGTGCCACGACGCTGGAACGGATGCGGACACCGAGGACCTGGTACCGGTCTTCCGGCGCAAAGCTCTCGCCGCGGCGACTCTGGCCGGCCTGGTGAGCCTGGCTCTGCTGCCGCTGCTGTATCAAGATGCGCCGACGGTGGCGCACCGGTTCACCGAACGGTCGATCCCGTTCGTGGTTCTGGCAGCAGCATGCGGCTTCGGCTCCATCGCGGTGATCTGGAAGCGCCGCTACGTCCTGGCCCGCGCCACTGCCGCGACCGCCGTCATTGCGGTACTCCTGGGCTGGGCCGCCGCTCAATACCCTGACCTGGCCGTGGGCGCGGCGACGGCCCGCGACTCGGCCGCCGGAGCAGCCAACCTGCACGCCCTGCTGATCGCCATGGCCTTCGGCATGACGGTGATCCTGCCGGCCTTCTTCCTCCTGCTGAAGGTGTTCTCAGGACCCGAAGCCAAACCCGAGTAGGTAAAGAGGGACCCAAGGATCGCACGTATATTCCAAAACCTAGTCAAGATCCCGGCCGGACTTAGTCACACCGCTTCCGGACCGGCAGCGCCCTACGGTTACCTCTTGCCCCATGGCCCTGCCGAAGCCCATCCGCCTCTGGGGGCTGTCATTCGTCACCGCCGCCGTCGTGGCCGCCGGTGCCGTGGCGGCCTTCACCGCGGGTGCCGCCGGCAGCGGCACGATCACCGCCCGGTATGCCAAGACAGCGGACTGGGGCACCGGCTCCGCACCCGCCTCGACCACCGCACCGCCCTCGACGACTACGCCACCCCCGACCGCCGCGGCCCCCTCGCCCAACACGCCGCCGACCGGCACGAGCACCGTTCCGCCCCCGAGCCCTGCCTCCGCGCCCAACAGCTCCGCCTACAAGTTCGCCCCCTACGTCGACACCACCCAACGCCAGGACCTCGGCGCCCTGGCCTCAGCAGCCGGCGTCAAGTACCTCACCGCAGGCTTCGTCCTCTCCGACAACGGCTGCACTCCCGCCTGGAACGGCAGCAGCGAAGACCCCGCCTTCACCGCCAGACTCAAAGCGGGCCTGTCCGACCTGCGCGCCCAGGGCGGTGACGCCATCGCGTCCTTCGGCGGCGCCAACGGCACCGAACTGGCCCTGGCCTGCCCCGACGAGACCAGCCTCAAGGCCGCCTACCGCACCGTCATCGACGAGTACGACCTCACCCACCTCGACTTCGACATCGAAGGCACCGCCAGCGCGAACCAGCCCTCGACGACCCGCCGCTGGCAGGCCCTGGCTCAACTCCAGTCCGACTACGCCGCGGCGGGCAAGACCCTCGACATCTCCCTGACCCTGCCGGTCCTCCCCTCCGGCCTGACCCCGCAGGGAGTAGACGTGGTCTCCACCGCAACCGCGACCGGCCTCAAACTCTCGGTCGTCAACATCATGGCCATGGACTACGGCGACTGGGCCGCCCCCAACCCCGCCAACCGCATGGGCTTCTTCGCCGAACAGGCCGCCCAATCCCTCCACGCCCAGCTCAAGCCCCTCTACCCGGCCACTCCCGACCCCCAACTGTGGGCCATGATCGGCATCACCCCCATGATCGGCCCCAACGACACCGCCGGCGAAACCTTCCAACTCGCCGACGCCCAGACCCTCACTCGTTTCGCCACCCAGCACCATCTCGGCCGCCTGGCCATGTGGTCTCTGCCCCGCGATGCGAACTCCGCCTACGAGTTCTCGCACACCTTCGAGGCATTCACCGGCTGAACCGCCGCGCCCCCACCGTGAGCGGCCGGCGGGCCCCAGCCACCCGTCCAGGTCGGCGCCTGGTTCTGGCTTTCAGGACTCGACGTCCCGCCTACCACGACCTCGTCACCGCGACCAACCGCTCCCGCACCCGCACCACCGGCGCCGACCGCGACCGCTGCCCCCGCACCGCCACATAGACCGTGCGGATCGGCGGGATCTCCGGATCATCCAGCAGCACCAGCGTCCCGGCCGCCAGTGCCGGCGCGCACAGCGGGCGCGGCAGCACCGCGGCGCCGCAGCCGCTGACCGCCGCATCGAGAACGCCGCGCAGGTCGGGGATGACCAGCGCGGCGTCGGAGGGCGGTTTGGCGTCGTATACCGAGGACCAGTAGAGCCGTATGTAGGGAAGATCCTCTGCGAGGTCCAGCAGCGGTACGCGGTTCGTGCGGTCGAACGGCTTCCAGCGTGGTGCGCCGACCAGTGCGTACTCCTCGTCGGTGAGCGGCACCGCGCTGACGCCCGGCAGCCGGGGCCGGGAGGTGGCCAGGGTCAGGTCCAGGCGGCCGGCCGCCAGCCGGGCCAGCAGATCGTCGGTGCGGCCGGCCGCCACGACCACGCGAAGGCCCTCGTCCACCAACGGGGCGAGGGCCGGAAGCAGCAGGGTCGCGGTGAGAGAGGCCGGGCAGCCGATGCGGACCGGGCCCTGCGCGGCGGCCGGGACCAGCGCGTCCTGGGCGATCGCGGCGAGCGCGTCCAGATGCGGTGCCACCGAGCGCGCCAGGTCGTCGGCGGCGGCGGTGGGCGCCACGCCGCGCGGCAGCCGGACGAACAGCTCGCGGCCGACGCGCTGCTCCAGTGTCCGGATCTGCGCGGTGACGGCGGGCTGGGACAGGCCGAGGTCCGCGGCGGCCCGGGTCAGGGAGCCGGCGCGGTGGACGGCGAGGAACGTCCTCAGCAGCGCGAGATCCATCGCCACCCAGGATAGGGGCTCCCAGCCCCGGCGAATCAGGGGTTTTCGGTCCAGGTGTCCGGCAGCCGCCGCGGTGGCCGCCGCAAGCCGGTACGGTCCCGGCTCACCCCTGCTCCAGCACCCGCAAGGCGGTCGCGACCAGCAGCTCGGTCAGCTCCTCGCCCTCGGGATATCCCGCGCTGCCCGGCGGCGCCGGATCAGCCTGCGGCTCCACCCGCCGCGCCACCGCGAACCCCTGCGCGATGGCGCCGAAGGCGGCGGAGGCCAGCACGTAGTCGACGGGTCGCGGCCGCGGCCCGGCCAGCTGTCGCACGATGTCCCGCCGCAGCTTCACCGAGCGCTCCACCAGCTCCGCGGCGGCCAGCGAGGCGTGGTCGTTGGCGACCAGCTGGAACACCGCCTGGTGCCGACTCAGCACATCCACATAAGAACGCAGCAGCGTGTCCCGGTCCGGGGCGCTCGCCACGAGCACTTCGAACTCGTCGATCAGCGGCTGCGTGATCGACTTCAGCAGCTCCTGCTTGGACGCGTAGTGGTAGTACAGCGCGGCCTTCGTGATGCCGAGGCGGTCGGCGATCTCGCGCAGCGAGGTCTTCTCGTATCCGTGCAGCACGAACAGCTCCAGCGCGACCTGCTGGATGCGTTCCTTGGTGCCGACGGCGTCGTGCGCGGGACGGCTGTGCTCCATACCAGAAGCCATACCCGATTCCGGCTGTGACTTGTGTCTCATGTGGCGAACCGGGGGCCCTTTCCGGGAACTTAGTCTACTTGCCGCACGGTAAGTTTGTGAAAGCTTGCACGAGATGTATCGCGTATCGAGAACAGAAACCGCCACCCAGGAGCTCTGCCCATGTTCGGACGGCTCGGACGCTTCGTCGTCCACAACCCGTGGAAAGTCATCGTCGGCTGGATAGTGGCGGCCGTGGCGCTCGTCGCACTCGGCCCCTCCCTGTCCAGCGTCACCAACGACAACCAGTCCTCGTTCCTTCCGCACAAGTATGAGTCCGTGCAGGCCAAGGACGCCCTCGACAAGGCTTTCCCGTCCGCGTCCGGGCAGACCGCGACCATCGTGGTGCGGCCGGTCAGCGACGGCGCCACGCTGTCCCAGGCCGACCAGAAGAAGATCACCGATCTGGCCGCGACGGTGACCGGCGACAAGGTGGCCGGCATCGCCGGCGTGCAGGCCGGCCAGGTCGCCCCCAAGCAGACCTCCCAGCTGATGTTCGCCAAGCTCGTCGCCGACCAGGGCGATCAGAAGGCGAGCAGCGACGCGGTCAAGGCGCTGCGCGCCGACCTGGCCGCCAAGCTCAACGGCAGCGGCCTGAAGGCCGAGGTCACCGGCGACGCCGCGATGGGCCTGGACACCCAGGACTCCTCCAACAAGGCCACCAGCATCGTCATGATGGCCACCCTGCTGCTGATCATCGTGCTGATGGGCTTCATCTTCCGCGGCGTGATCGCGGTGCTGCTGCCGATCCTGTCGGTGTTCCTGGTGATGATGGTCTCCCAGCCGGTCATCGCGCTGATGTCCAAGGCGTTCGGCCTGCACGTGCAGTCGTTCCTGGAGATCATGCTCGTCGTCGTGCTGTTCGGGATCGGCACCGACTACATCGTGTTCCTGCTGTTCCGGCTCCGGGAGCGGCTGCGGGCCGGCGACACCATCGAGGAGGCCGTGGTCACCACGGTCGAGCGGGTCGGCGAGGCCATCGCCTCGGCGGCGGCCGCCGTCATCATCGCCTTCAGCGCCCTGGCCCTGGCCACCTTCAAGGCCTTCACCTCCCTCGGCCCGGCGCTGGCGATCGCGGTGTTCGTGATGCTGCTGGCCGGCCTGACCCTGGTGCCGGCGCTGATGGTGAAGCTGGGCACGAAGATCTTCTGGCCGGGCAAGAAGTGGCGGCGGATCCCCAGCGCCGGTCCCGCGCGCCGGGCCGGCAACCTGGTCGGTGCGAAGCCGCTGGCGGTCACGCTGGTGTCGTTCGTCATCATGGCGGGCCTGGCGATCGGTGCGGTCGGCTTCAAGGCCGACTACGACCAGCAGGCGCAGCTGCCGGCGAATGTCGAGTCCACCAAGGCGATCAAGGACATGCAGGCCGGCGGGTTCCCCCAGGGCGCCACGGCCGCGACCGACGTCATCGTCACCGCCACCGACGGCAAGCCGCTGGACAAGGCGGCGCTGGAGCAGTACGCGCAGCGCGTCGGCGCGGCCTCGCCGGAGATGGGCGGCGTGATGCCGTTCCCGGCCCGCGACGGCAAGCCGGCGCAGAACGTCGCCTACAACGCCGACGGCACCGCCGCGCACATCCAGGTGCTGACCAAGGACTCGCCGTTCGCCGCCAAGGCGATGAGCGCCGTCAACGGCCCGCTGAAGAACCTGGCGCACTCCGCCGCTCCGGCCGGGAGCACGGCCCTGGTCGGCGGGGCGACCGCGGCGCTGTCCGACATCCAGGCCGCGAACAGCCGCGACCTGAGCGTCATCCTGCCGGTGGCCGCCGCGCTGATCTTCCTGGTGCTGGCCCTGCAGCTGCGCGCGCTGGTGGCGCCGCTGTACCTGATGGTCGCGGTGGGCCTGGGCTACGCCGGCACCCTCGGCGCCTCGGTCCTGATGTTCCAGAACCTGCAGGGCAAGCCCGGCATGATGTTCATGCTGCCGGTCATGGTCTACCTGTTCGTGGTGGCGATCGGCACTGACTACAACATCCTGATGATCTCCCGGCTGCGGGAGGAGGCCCGCGAGGGCAACCCGCCGCGCCGGGCGGCCGCGCTGGCCGTGGAGCACGCCGGGCCCTCGGTGGCCTCGGCCGGCCTGATCCTGGCCGGCACCTTCGCCTCGCTGATGCTGGGCGGGCTGGCCATGATGCAGCAGATCGGCTTCGCGGTGTCGGTCGGCATCAGCATCGCGGCGTTCCTGATGTCGATGTTCCTGGTGCCGGCGTTCACCGCGCTGATCGGGGACAAGGCCTGGTGGCCCGGCCACAAGATGGTCGGCGGGAACGCCCACGGCGGCGAGCCGCCGGTCGGCCACTACGACGAGGACATGGTGGGCGCCGGGGTGCGATAGGCGCCGTCTTCCTGCTGGAGAACAAAGCCCCGCTGTCACTCCCCGTGACAGCGGGGCGCTTCTTTCCCGCCCACTTCCCATAGCCACGCGTCAAGGAGCCGCTGCACGGCGCAGTCGTTCTCTTATGCTCAGTACATGCCGATATTCGATCGCGCCCACACGGACGACCTCCTGACCTTCCTCGCGGCCTCTCCGACCCCGTACCACGCGGTCCGGAACGCGGCCGCCCGGCTGGACGCCGCGGGCTTCCGCCAGCTGCGGCAGACGGCGGGCTGGGAGACGGCCGGCCCAGGCGGCTATTACGTGATCCGGGGCGCGGCGCTGATCGCCTGGCACGTGCCGGAAGGCGCCGCGCCGCACGCCGGCTTCCGCGTGCTCGGCGCGCACACCGACTCCCCGAACCTGCGGGTCAAGCCGCTGCCCGACACCGGGGTCGCGGGCTTCCGCCAGGTGGCGGTGGAGCTCTACGGCGGGCCGCTGCTGAACTCCTGGCTCGATCGCGACCTGGGCCTGGCCGGCCGGCTGGTGTTGCGCGGAGGCGACGCCACCCTGGTGCACGTGGACCGGGCGCTGATGCGGGTGCCGCAGCTGGCGGTGCACCTGGACCGCGGCGTCAACGACACCGGGCTGCTGCTGGACAAGCAGCAGCACCTGACCCCGGTCTGGGGCCTGGGCCCGTTCGAGGACGGGGCCCTGCTGGAGTTCGCGGCCAAGGAGGCCGGGGTCGCCGCCGCCGACGTCCTGGGCTGGGACCTGATGCTGCACGACGTCACTCCGCCCACCTACCTGGGCCGCGACCAGGAGATGATCGCCGCTCCCCGGATGGACAACCTGGTCTCGGTGCACGCCGGCGTGCAGGCGCTGATCGCCGCGACCGCCGGCGGCGGCGCGTACGGCCCGGCCGCGCCGATCCCGGTCCTGGCCGCCATCGACCACGAGGAGACCGGCAGCGAGTCGGACACCGGCGCCGGCGGCCCGCTGCTGGGCACCGTCCTGAGCCGCGTCGTCCACAGCCAGCTGGCCGGCAGCTCCGACGACTACGCCCGGGCCCTGGCCGCGACCGTGTGCATGTCCAGTGACATGAGCCACGCGGTGCACCCGAACTACCCCGAGCGCCACGAGCCCGGCCACCGCCCGCGGCTGAACGCCGGGCCGGCGCTGAAGATCAACGTCAACCAGCGCTACGCCACCGACGGCCTCGGCCGGGCGATCTGGACCGACGTGTGCGAGCGCGCGGGCATCCCGAGCCAGTACTTCGTGAGCAAGAACTCGATGCCGTGCGGCACCACGATCGGGCCGATCACCGCGGCGAAGCTCGGGGTGACGACGTTCGACGTCGGCATCACCTCGCTGTCGATGCACTCGGCGCGGGAGCTCGGCGGGGCGGATGACCCGTTCCTGCTGGCGTCGGCGGCGACGGTGTTCTTCGGTGAGTAAGGGCTCTTAGCCGCAGTCGTCCGCTCGTACTCGCTGAGCTCGGCGGCGCACGCCTTCCACCGTGGAGGAACTCGCGCGCCGCCGGAACGCGGCCAACGTGTACACCGGATCCGGCCGCTCGACGTCCTGGTCCGGCAACGCTGCCAACTGTCGGCAGAGTTCTGCGATCGCCTCCGGATCCGCGTTGCGGCTCCAGGATAATCGCTCCCGGACCGCGTGCGCCCAAGCCTGCGGCGTCCGCCCCTGGCCATGGCCCACATATCCGGCCGTGGCGGCGAACTCCAAGCCGGCCTCGGCAGCGATCGCCCGTACCAGCTCGAAGCTGTCGGTCGGCTCCGGAGCGAGATCGCGACGCGCCGCCTGGAGCAGCGCCCCGACATCGCTCGCGGTGCTGAAGGCGGCCGAGTTCTTGTCCACGCTCGTCACCAGCACTCCGCCAGGCCGCAGAACACGGGCCGCCTCGCCGATCGCCGCCTCCACCACCGGTGCGTCCACCAGATGCAGCAGCCACATGAACGTCACCGCGTCCGCCACGCCGGCCGCGATCGGCAGCCGCGTGGCGTCACCGCGCGCCACGGCGTTCAGCCGGGGCCGCGCCAGGGCGAGCATCCCGGCCGAGTAGTCGACGCCGATCACCATGCGGCCCGGCCGCTTCAGCAGCTCCGAGACGATTCCGGTGCCGCAGGCCACGTCCACCAGCACGGCGGCGTCCGCAGGCACCAGTTCCGACAGTGCAGCCGCGGCGGCCTCGGCTCGCTCCAGACCTCCGCGTGTCTCGTCGTACCGGGCCGCTTCGAGATCGTAATCAAGCACGCCCCGACGATACGGCGCACCTAACGTGCGCGCCGATGAGTTTCGGCTGCCCTGGTCGTCTGAACCCACGACAAGGACACGACTGTGGCAAAAGAGCGCCAGAGCGCCACCACCGCGACCAAGGAGCAGACCATGTCCGACCTCATCACCGTCTCCGTCACCCGCATCGTCAACGCCTCCTGCGACAAGGCCTGGCGTGCCGAGACCGAGCCCCGGTACTTCGAGCAGTGGTTCGGCGCCAAGCCCGGCTCGGTCCGCGCCGACCTGCGGACCGGCGGCACGTGGAGCGCGACCGTCACCCCCGGCGGCCAGGAGGTCGAGCTCGAAGGCCGCTACGTCGAGGTCGTGGAGAACCGCCGCGTCGTCATGACCATCCCCAACGGCCCCGAGATGCTCGACGTGGCCGTCGACTTCACGGACCTCGGCGACGGCCGCACCGAGGTCACCACCAGCACCCGGGTCGCGGCCGAGGCCAAGGCGATCGTCGAGGAGACGGCCGGCGGGATCCTCGCCGAGGTCGCCAAGATCGCCGAAGCCCTGTGAGCTGCTCGCGAACCTGACCGTCGCGTGCGTACTCCGCACAGAGTACGTACGCGACCTCCCCCAGCCGGACGTCCTCCCACGCGCGCATGACGCAGGATCGCGGTAAGCAGGAACCAGGACCCCGACGCAGGGAGAACCCATGCAACCGCGCACCTTCCGCTTCGCCGTCGTGGCGGCGCTGGCGCCGACCGCCCAGGACTGGCAGCAGTTGGCCCGGCGCGCCGAACACCTCGGTTACAGCACCCTGCTGACCCCGGACACGCTGACCACGCTGGAGCCGTTCACCGCGCTCACCGCCGCGGCCGCGGTCACCGACACGCTGCGCGTCGGCACCTTCGTGCTGCCCGCGCCCTTCTACACACCCTCGGAGATCGCCTGGCGCGCGCTGGCGCTCGACCTGCTTTCCGGCGGCCGCCTCGACCTGGGGCTCGGGGCCGGGCGGCCGGCGGCCGAGACCGAGGTGGTGCACCGCGAACGTCCCTTCGGCACCCCGGCCGAGCGCATCAAGCAGCTCTCCGACGCCATCCGCATCGTCAAGCAGGAGGTCGCCGCCGCGGCCGAGGGCCGTTCGCTGCTCAAGCCGGTCCAGCGCCCGCACCCGCCGATCCTGCTCGCCGCCGCCGGCCGCCGCATGTTCCAGCTCGCCGCCGCCGAGGCCGACATCATCACCCTCGGCCTGGACCCGCGCACCTCCGAGGAGGGCCTGGCCGAGAAGGTCGCCGAGCTGCGGGCCATCGCCGGGTCCCGCTTCGACGACATCGAGCTGAACTTCAACGTCTCCGGAGTCGGCACCGACCTGCCCGACTTCCTGCGCCACCAGATGGGCGTCGATCCGGCCGAGCTGGTCAAGACCGGCGCCCCGGCCGTCCTGACCGGCACCCCCGCGGAGATGGCCGACAAGCTCCGCCGCCGCCGCGACGAGCTGGGCATCTCCTACATCGCCGTGAACGGCATGTTCATGGAGCAGCTGGCGCCGGTGGTGGAGCTGCTGGCCGGTACCTGAGGCTCGGCCGGTGCGGGAACGGCGAAACGTTCAGTGCCATCTGGACCTGCCACGGCTCTTCGAGGAACCCGGGAGCCGCGAGCGCCTGTCACCCACGGGTAGTGCGGCCGGCCAGAGCCAGCCGCACTACCCGTCGCCGCCGATTCTAGAACGGCCAGGCGACGTCCTGCCCCTCGGCGAGCAGCCCGAACATCGTGAACACCTTGTCCGAGAAGCCGCCGATCTCGAACCGGTTGGTCTTGTTCGGAGGCAGCGCGCTGCGGCCGTAGCCGGAGGTGTTGATGCCGAACACCGGTACCGAGTCCGGGATGAACGCGTCCGCGCCCTTCCCCTTGTCGTAGTAGTACGGGAACGTCTGCATGTCGCTGACGATCACCACCCGGTCGTGGCCGCTGTAGGCGGCCTTCACCGACTCCACGATCCGGGTGCCGTATCCGACCTCGCCGACCCGCTTCGTGAACGCCTCCATCGAGCGCAGCATGCTGCCGCCCTTCGGCGCCTGGTGGCGGAACACGCCGTCGGCGAATCCGACCAGATCAACCGAGCCGGAGCCCGCCGAGCCGGAGCCGCCAGTACCGTCGGCTGCAGCCTGCGCACCGCGGAAAGCCAGCGCCACGCCGATCAGCGCGCCGATGTCCACGTGCCGCACCTGCGAGCGCGCCGACACCGTGGCGCCCATCGACCCGGAGGTGTCGACCAGCACCAGCGTGCGCCCCGGCAGCGCCGGGATCCCGGCGACCGCGTGGCCCAGCGCGCCCTCCAGCGCGTGGCCCCACCGCAGCGACGGCGCCGCCCGGTAGGCCGACAGCCACCGGTACGGCAGCATCCGCGACTTCGCCACCTGGCCGGCGTCCAGGAACCGCGCGCAGATCCGCCACGCCACCTCGTCCGCGACCTCGGCCTCGTCGAAGTTGCGCAGGTTCCGGGCCAGCGCCATCAGCCCCATCGACGGGATCACGGCCTCCCAGGCCGCGGCGTCCATCGGACCCTGCAGCCAGCCGGCCAGCGCCTCCCACGTCATCCCGGCCGCGGCCAGCCGCTCCGCGCCGCCGCCGGCGAGCAGCACCGCGCGCCGCTCGGCCACCGGCAGCGCCAGCAGCTCCGCGCGCTTGGTCAGCGTGCCCAGCGCGGCCGGCACCGGGTTGTCCCGGTTGTGCCGGCGGTCCAGCGCGTGCCGGAACAGGTCGCCCTGCCACGGCTTGTCGGCCGCGGCCACCGGGTGCACCAGGTCGATGACGTCGGCGAAGCGGAAGCCCTTGGCGTCCGAGTCGTACTTGGCCAGCGAGTACTCCGAGTACAGCCGGGCCACGGCGTCGGCCACTCCGCGCTTCACCGGCTTCGGCAGCGCGCGGCCGTGGCGCCCGGTCCAGTAGGCCAGCACCTCGCCCGGCTCGTCAGCCCGCTGACACGCGGCCGCGATCAGCTGCCGGTTCTGGCCGGACAGGCCCACCTGCAGCCGCGCCCAGACCGCCTCGCACGCCGCGACGACCGATGCCGAGCGCATGTTCGCCTCCGAGCGCAGCCAGGTGACGAACCGCAGCAACCACTGCGGGTCCTCGAGCGCGACGGTGTGGACCAGGTCGCGGTAGCGCTGGTCGCGGACGTCGGCGCTCTCGTAGAACGTGTCCTCGCCGACCATGTTCGTGACCGCGAGCAGGAACAGGTCCGACTTCGCATCGCGCTTGTAGGCCTTGCCGCCCTCGAAAGTCGTGGTGGAAGAGTTCTGTGCCTTGTTGAACTTCGCCATGGTTGCCATCACCCCGTGATAAAAAGTGCCCTTCCGAGACCGAATCGGCTGCGGTACATGGGTACGTCGGCGCAGGTTGCCCTACAAAGACGCCTTGGACTTGAACCAAAGACCCTTACCAGAGAAGTAACCGCTGCCTGCGCACCGGAAGGTGTTCACAGAATGCCGTCGGAGCGCTTCGGACGTCCAGCCGATATTGCGGTTAAGATCGCGCCATGCTCCCCAAGCCGCTGCATGTCGTCAACGAAGCGCTCGCCTTCGTGCTGGAACTCCTCGCGCTCGTCCTGCTCGCGTTCTGGGGCTTCAAGACCGGCTCGAACAACGCCGTCCATCTGCTGCTCGGCATCGGCGCCCCGGCGCTGATGATCGTCGTCTGGGGCGCCTTCGCCGCGCCGCGCGCCCGGTTCCAGCTGCCGATGGCCGGGGTGCTCGCGGTCAAGGCGGTCGTGTTCGGTGCGGCCACCGCCGCCGGATACGCCGCCGGGTGGCACGTGTTCGCGATCGTCTTCGCCGTGCTGGCCGCGGTGAACACCGTCGTCGCCGCGTTCGACCGGGAGTCGTTGAAGAACGTGACGGCACGGGAAGCGGCGTCCAAGTCAGTCCCCTGATTCTCCTCATGGCAGACGAGAGCACTCCCGCGGTCCTCGCGGGACGACTTCGCACTCTGACCTGAGGACGACGCCGTGCTGGCGGCTGCGGCGCGCCGGCACGGCGTCTCGGTCAGTTCGGGGAGCCGCTACTTCGCGGCGGAGGCGCCGGGACCGTTTCTGCGGCTGGGGTGCGCTGAGGTGGCGGACCGAGCAGAGCTTCGGGAGGCAGTGCGGCGGCTGGCGGCGGCGCGGCGGGAGACGGCGGGGTAGCGGGCTGAGTGGCAGCGAGCTGGATGGCAGCGGGCTCGGCGGCGGCAGGCTCGGCGGCCGGCTCGGTAGCCGTGGCCGGCGCGCCGGCCTTCGGCGCCCGGAACCCGCTCACCACCAGCACGGCGCCGATCGCGACCGCGGCCGCCGCCCACACCAGCCCGACGTGCATCGCGTGCACGAACGCCACATCCGCTTGATGTGCCAGACCGGCCGGCCCGTGCTGCCGGGCGACGTTGCGGGCGAGCTCCGCGGAGGTCTCAGCCTGCTGTTTCAGCGGCGCGGGCAGCTCCGCCGTAGCACCGTGGACCGCGCGCCGGTAGACGATCGACAGCACGGTGCCGCCGACCGCGATACCCAGCACGCTGCCGGTCTGCCGCATGGTGGCGTTCACCGCGCTGCCGGAACCGGCCTGCGCCAGCGGCAGCGAGCTGAGCACCGCGCCGGTCAGCGGCGAGATGGTCATGCCGATCGCCGCCGCCTGCACGACCAGCACTCCGACATACAACGGGATCGGGGTGTGCAGGCCGAAGCGGGAGAAGACCAGCATCGTCGTGGTCGCCACCAGCAGCGTCGTGCCCGCGACCAGCCGCACCGAGGTGCGCCGGGCCAGCCGGGCGGCGATCGGCGCGCCGGCCACCACGCCGAGCGCGCCGGGCATGCCGAGCAGCGCGGCGTGCAGGGCCGAGTACCCGCGCACGCCTTGGAGGTAGAAGGCGAAGTAGTAGCCGGCCGCGCTCAGCGCGAGGAACACCATGCTCAGCGCGATGTTGCCGGCGGCGAACTGGCGGTGCCGGAACAGCCGCGGGTCGAAGCTGGGATACGCCAGCCGCAGCTCGACGACCAGGAACGCGGCGGTGAACAGGACGCCGCCGAGGATCGTGCCCCAGACCGCCGGTTCGCCGAGCGTGCCGTCCTGGCCGGCCCGGATCAGGCCGTAGGACAGCAGGCCCAGACCCGCTGTGGACAGCACCAGGCCGGGGAAGTCCAGGCCCCGCTTCTGGGGCGGGCGGAAGTTCGGCACGGTGCGGGCGATCGCGACCAGGCCGAGCGCCACCACCGGGACGTTGATCAGGAACACCGAGCCCCACCAGAACCGGGCGAGCAGCAGCCCGGCCAGCACCGGTCCGGCGGCGATGCCGACCCCGGCGAAGCTGCCCAGGACGCCGAAGGCGGCGGGGCGCCGCGCGGGCTCGAAGGTGAAGCTGACGGTGGCCAGCGTCGCCGGGATCAGCAGCGCGGCGCCCAGGCCCATCACGGCGCGGGCGGCGATCAGCTGCCCGCTGTCCTGCGAGTAGGCGGCGCCGATCGAGGCCAGGCCGAACAAGGCCATCCCGGTCAGCAGGGTGTTGCGATGGCCGAAGCGGTCGCCGAGCGCGCCGCCGGTGAAGGTGGCGGTGGCCAGGACCAGGGTGTAGGAGCCGGTGGCCCACTGCAGCTGGCCGGGCGAGGCGCCGAGGCCCCGGACGGGATCGGCGAGCGTCTCGTAGGCGGTGGTGAGCGCGGTGCCGTCGATCCAGATCAGGACCTGGGCGAAGATCAGGACGGCCAGCACCAGACGCTGGTGGCGTCCGGCCGGCGGGCTGGCGGACTGTGGGCTGTCCGGCTGTGGGCTATGGGACACGGCAGCGACCCCCCAAGGATCGGTTGCGACGCATGAGAAGCATGACGAGTGCTTACGGATCGACAAGCGGCTGACAACGCGGCACGGCGCGCTAGAATCGACAGGTACCTGTCGGATTACCAGCCTGGCAAACTCGTCAGGTACCTGTCAATCGTGAGGGTGGAGTATCCCGTTATGTCCATGTCTGACAAGGCCGGGAACGACGGCGTCGTCACCTTCCTGGTCCGCCACGTGTGGCTCGGCATGCGCGCCGCCATCGAGGGCGAACTCGCCGCGTTCGGCCTGACCGTGCCCCAGTTCGCGACGCTGATGATGTTGGAGAGCAGCCCCGGCATGTCGATCGCCGAGGTGGCGCGGGCCTGCGGCAGCACCCGTCAGGCCGCGAACGAGATGGTCGCCGGGCTGCAGGCGCACGGCTTCGTGGTGCGCTCGCCGCACCCGACCGACCGCCGGGCCCAGCAGCTGCACGCCACCGAGGCCGGGCTGGAGGTGTTCCACAAGGCCAAGCCGGCCGTCCGGCGGCGCGAGGAGGAACTGGAGAACGGGCTCAGCCCGGAGCTGCGGAGGGCGGCCCGGGAGTGGATGATCGAGTTGGCGTCGGCGTGCACGGTGCAGGAGTGGGAACTGAGAAGCCCCTCAGAGACCTGATCTCAGCAGCTTGATCCACCGCCTCCTAGATCTCGCTGACTCCTAGATCTCGCTGACTCCTAGATCTCGCTTCGGCTCCCCAGCGACTCCTTGCCGATCGCGCCCATCGACACCGCGCCGATCCGACCCTGCTGATCGAACTGCACGGTCGCCGTGGCCGCACCGGGGAGCTCGGCGTAGATGGTGTCGCCCTCCTGCCGCCACGGCAGCTGGAAGTGGTGGAAGTACCCGGCCACCACCTCGAACGCCGAGCGGTTGAAGAACTGGGACCCGGCCATCAACAGCCGCGGCAGTGCTATCGGGTCCGGACCGGCCACCGGGACCTGCGGATCGTCCGGGACCATGAAAAGCCGCCCGGTCTCGTTGGCCTGCACCCCGATGTAGCCGTCGGCGCGTAAGACGCCCATCGCTCCGAACGCCAGCATCTCGGCGGCATACCGGGGGTCATCGAAGCCGGACAGGTCCACCAGCTCTTCGGAGAACTCGGGCACCCCGTACTCCAGCCCGAAGCCCCGCAGCGCCTCAGCCGCCGCCACCACCGGCAGCTTCCCGAACCCGGGATTGGCCCAGCCCCACAGCCAGGAACCCTCCGCGGTGTCGAAGCTGCCGAGGACGCTGATCCGCAGCTCCCGCCCCGACTGCCGGTACCGGCGCTCATCGAGGTTCACCGTCCAGGGGCCGATCGGCAGGAACTCGTTGAACTCCTCGATCTGGCGCCTGCCCCAAGCCGCGTGGGGCTCCGCCATACGGAGGAAGGCATCGCTGAACGAAGAAGTCACGTATCGACACTAGCGGGGCGCGGCTGCTTCTGTCGGGGCGATGTCTCAAGCAGCGCGGTTATGCGCAGGTGGGAGCTTGATCTTCCTTCTTGGCGGCCGGGGCGGAGCTTCTGCCGGTGCCTGTCGGCGGCCGGCGTCCGTCTTCGCCCGACGACCGATGTGCGGTCAGGCGATGACCCGTCCGCGCAGAATGATGCGGCTGGGGTGAGCCAGCGACCCAGGATCCGCGGTCGGGTCGGTGTCGTAGGCGACGAGGTCGGCTGGCGCCCCATCGACCAGTCCCGGCAGGCCGAGCCACGACCGCGCGGCCCACGACGCAGCCCCCAAAGCCGCCTCAGCCGGCAGCCCCGCCTGAAGCAGCCACTCCACCTCGCCGGCCACGGTGCCGCACGGGAAGCTGTCCGTCCCGGCGAGAACGGTGACGCCGGCCTCGTGCGCCGCCCTGACGTTGGGCAGCAGGCCCTCCCAGCCCGAAAGCCACCAGTCGCGACGGGCACTCGGCCGCTCCGCCCGCCGCCGCTCCACGCCGGCGCCGAAGACACTGAGCGTCGGGACGAATGCGGTGCCCTGCGCGGCCATCCGGTCGAGCAGTGCCGGGTCCAGGTGCATGCCGTGCTCCAGGCTGTCGACCCCGGCGAGCACCGCGTTGCGGCTGCCGTCAGCGGTCTGACAGTGCGCGGCCACCCGCCCGCCGATCGCGTGCACGGCCTCGACCAACTCGGTGAAGACATCCAACGGCAGCGCCGGATCCGCGTGCTTCCAGTCGGCGATCACCTTGCACCAGCCGGACGACGCCCGCGCCTCCTCCACCGCGGCCGCCACCACCTCCGCCTCACTCACATCCCGGCCGAACCCGGGCAGGAACCGCCCCGGCGTCGCCAGCCACCGCCCCGCCGACCGCACGCGCGGCAACTCCGGATCCTCATCCACCCACCCCGGAACCCGCACAGCAGTCCCCGGCGTACGGACGAGCAGCACCCCGGCATCGCGATGCTCGACCAGGTGCCGACGCAGCACCTCATCACTGAACGGCGCCGTGAATTCCTCAGTACCCGGATGCGTGTGCACGTCCACAAGCCCCGGCAGCAGCCACCCACCGTCGACGACCCGCTCAGCGCCCGGCACCGGATCGGTCCGCAGCACCTCCCCGTCGACCCAGAACGTCCGCTCCTCGCGCTCCGGCAGGACGATGCCGCGTATCTCCACTAGACGATTGATTCCTGGGGGTTCCGGCATCCAGAACCGCAGCCGAAAAGCAGTCTTGCGAAACGGCTCAGCAGCAAGCCTGGGCGTCACGGACGGCCACCCGCATCCTGGTTGGCTGTGGGTGGTCGGCCGGGGCGGCCAGGCGCAGCTGATCAGCCACTGCCGCGAAGCGGCCAACAGATACAGCGCGCCGGTACCCCCAGGAATCAATCGTCTAGCTCTGCGCCATGTCGACGAACCGCGAGTAATGGCCCTGGAACGCCACCGTGATGTTCGCCGTCGGACCGTTAC
>JABFWL010000289.1 GCA_013362315.1 Catenulispora sp.
GCCAGAGCGGCGCGGGCCAGGTCCATGCCGGAGTCCGCCGAGCTCGCGGAACCTCCGCCGCTTCCGTCGTCCACAGGCTGTGGATTCACGCCGCCGTCACCTGCCCCCCGGCGACCGCGAACTTCTGCCCGGCCAGCTGCGGCGGGACGTCGGCCTCCACCGCCGCGGTGATGAGCACCTGGTCGGCGCCCGAGACCCGCTCGGCCAGCCGCCGCCGGCGCTTGGCGTCGAGCTCGGCGAAGACGTCGTCGAGGATCAGGACCGGCTCGCCGCCGGCCGAGCCGTCCGAGCGCAGCAGGTCGTAGGCGGCCAGGCGCAGAGCCAGCGCGTAGGACCAGGACTCGCCGTGGCTGGCGTAGCCGCGGGCGGGCATGGTCTCCCCAAAGCCGGATGTCAGCTCCAGCAGCATTTCGTCACGGTGCGGCCCGACCAGCGTGATGCCGCGCTCCAATTCGTTACCCCTAGCCTCGCCGAGCGCCGCGAGGAACTGTTCTATAAGGACGGCGACGGCCGGCTCGGGCTCCGGAGCGATCGTCGAGCGGTAGCCGATGCTCGTCGCCCCGCCCTCGGCGATCTCGGCATAACACTTGTCCACAAGTGGGGACAGGGCTGTGATGAGCGCCAGCCGCGCCGCCACCAGCTCCGAGCCGGCCAGCGCCAGGTGGTGGTCCCAGGCGTCCAGCGTCGACATGTTGGGGCCGGAGGTCTTGTTACGCCGCGCCATGGCGGCCGTGCGCAGCAGGGTGTTCCGCTGTTTCAGCACCCGGTCGTAGTCGGCGCGCACCCCGGCGAACCGCGGCCAGCGCGCGACCAGCAGCTCGTCCAGGAACCGGCGCCGCTCGCCCGGATCACCCTTCACCAGCGCCAGGTCCTCCGGCGCGAACAGCACGGTGCGCAGCACGCCGAGCACCTCGCGCGGCCGCGGGACCGGGTTGCGGTTCAGCCGGGCACGGTTGGCGCCGCCGGGGTTCAGCTCGATCTCCACAAGCTGGGTACGGCCCTCGCGCTCGACGTTCGCGCGCACTATGGCCCGGGACGCCCCGAAGCGCACCAGCGGCTGGTCGGTGGCGACGCGGTGGCTGTCCAGGGTGGCGAGGTAGCCGACCGCCTCGACCAGGTTGGTCTTGCCCTGCCCGTTGGGGCCGACGAACGCGGTGACGCCGCCCTCGAGCGGGAGCTCGAGGGCGGCGTAGGAGCGGAAGTCCGCCAGCGACAGATGCGTGACCCGCAAGGTAGTCCTTCGCTCGGTCCGGTCCCGGTGAGACCTGCTAGTCCTTGTGGACGGCGTGTCCGCCGAACTGGTTGCGCAGCGCCGCGACCGCCTTCATCTGCGGCGAGTCCTCCTGGCGCGAGGTGAAGCGGGCGTACAGCGAGGCGGTGATGGCCGGGGTCGGCACCGCCATGTCGATGCCGGCCTCCACGGTCCAGCGGCCCTCGCCGGAGTCGTCGGCGTAGCCGCGGATGCTCGCCAGGTGCTCGTCGTCGTCCAGGGCGCGCACCAGCAGGTCCAGCAGCCAGGACCGGATGACCGTGCCCTCCTGCCAGGACCGGAAGACCTCGCGGACGTTGGTCACCTGCGGGGCGGCCTCCAGCAGCTCCCAGCCCTCGGCGAAGGACTGCATCATGCCGTACTCGATGCCGTTGTGGACCATCTTCGAGAAGTGGCCCGCGCCGACCGCGCCGGCGTGCACGAAGCCGCTGTCGCCCTCGGGCTTGAGCGCGTCGAAGATCGGCTGCACCCGGGCGACGGCGTCGGCCTCGCCGCCGACCATCAGCGCGTAGCCGTTCTGCAGGCCCCACACGCCGCCGGAGACGCCGGCGTCGACGAAGCCGATGCCCTTGGTCTTCAGGAGCTCGGCGTGCTTGATGTCCTCGGTCCAGCGCGAGTTGCCGCCGTCGACCACCAGGTCCCCGACGGACAGCAGATCGGCCAGCTCCCGGACCGTGGCGTCGGTGGGCTCGCCGGCCGGCACCATGACCCATACGGCGCGCGGCGCCTGCAGCGTCTCGACGAGCTCCTTCAGGGAGCCGACGTCGGCCAGCTTGGGATCCCGGTCGTAGCCGACGACCGTGTGTCCGGCACGGCGGATGCGCTCACGCATGTTCCCGCCCATCTTGCCCAGACCGACAAGACCGATCTCCATGGTCTTTCCTCTTCTTCCCTCAACATCACCTGATCGAGTGTCGGTCTCCACGCTACGGCGCCGGAAGATCGCCTGCTTACCGGGTCAGCCCGCGGACTGACCGGGGACACGCAGCGGCATCATCAGGTAACGGAACTCGTCCATCGGCGGGGCGTCCAGCGCCGGGCGGCCCATCAGCACCGCGGGCTTGCTGGCCACGGTGAACGACAGCTGCGCGTAGGGGGTGTCGATCACCTGCAGGCCGTCGAGCAGGAAGGCCGGGTTGAACGAGACGGTGATGTCGTCGCCGTCGAGCACCGCGTCCATCGCCTCGGAGGCCTGCGCCTCGTCGCCCGCGCCGGCTTCCAGGGTCACCTCGCCCTGGGTGAAGGCGAGCTTGATCGGGGAGGTGCGGTCGGCCACCAGGGAGACGCGCTTGGCGGCCTCCAGGAACGGCCCGGTCTCCACCGTGGCGGTGATGTTGTACTCGTTCGGGAACAGCGAGCGGTATTTCACGAACTCGCCGGACAGCAGCCGCGAGGTCATGCGCCGCGCGCCCTTGCCGCCGCTGCTCGCGCCCTCGCCGGACTCGAAGCCGATCAGGCCTTCGCCGGCGTCCCCGGAGGACAGCGCCAGGGTGACCCAGTCGCCGCCGGTGAGCGCCTTGGCGGTGTCCGCGAGGATCTTGGAGGGGATCAGCGCGGTCGCCGACATCTCCTGCTGCTCGGGCTTCCACTGCAGCTCGCGCACCGCGAGCCGGAACCGGTCGGTGGCGACCAGGGTGATCTTCTCGCCCTCGATCTCCACCCGGATGCCGGTGAGCATCGGGATGGTGTCGTCGCGGCCGGCCGCGATGGCCACCTGGGAGACCGCCCCGGCCAGCCCGCTCGCGGTGACCGCGCCGGTGGCCGTCGGCATCGTCGGCAGCGCCGGGTAGTCCTCCACCGGCAGCGTCTGCAGGGTGAAGCGGGAGGAGCCGCAGGACAGCAGCACCTTGGAGCCCTCGGTGGCGAACTCCACCGGGCGGTTGGGCAGCGACTTGGCGATGTCGGCGAGCAGCTTGCCGTGGATCAGGATCCGGCCGGGCTCGGTGACGTCGGCGGTGATCTGCGCGCGCGAGGACACCTCGTAGTCGAAGCCGGAGAGCGTGACCGAGCCCTCCGAGCCGTCACCCTCGACGGCTTCGAAGACCAGGCCGGCCAGCACCGGGGCCGCCGGACGGCTGGGCAGGGACCGCGCGGTCCATGCCACGGCCTCGGAAAGGACGTCGCGCTCGACCCGGAACTTCACCGGACACCGCCTCCTGCTTGCTTTGCCACTCGTCGCCAACCAGCGTCCCATCATGCCCTGGACGACCCACAGGCTGTGAATCGCGCGTCATGTCGGGAGGTTCCAGTGTGCCCCAAGCAGGCCGGTCGGCGGGTTGAAACCGCGACAGAGCGGGAAGGGTTGTCAGTGCCCCCTGAAAGAGTGAATCCGGCCCCGGAGCCTTAGGACGTCCAACAAGTGGACCGCCGGGTTTTCCACAGATGTGGGCCGAGCTGATTCAGATCGGCGGCCTTAGCTATCTGTTGTCGTAGTAGTAGTAGGGGCTGTGGATACTGTGGATAACCGGTCTTC
>JABFWL010000262.1 GCA_013362315.1 Catenulispora sp.
GCCCAGGACATCGAGCGCCGCACCTGGCGGGCGCTGCGCGCGGTGTACATGCGCATGGTGACGTGCGGCAGGCAGGCGCCGCCGATGACCACCGTGAGCTGCGAGACGATCATGTCCAGGCGGGGGGAGGAGCTGCCCGCGAACTCCACGCCGGAGTGCAGGAAGCGGGAACCGACCCCGCTCTGCGCGGCGGCCGTGCTGAACAGGGCACCCGGGTCCCAGTCGAACCGCTTCAGCATCAGGACGGCGACGACGGCGCCCGAGCCGAGGAGCATCACGATCTTCAGGATCTGGATGAGGGCGGTGCCCTTCATGCCGCCGATCGCCGCGTAGCTGATCATGAGGGCGCCCAGGCCGATGATGCAGCCGGTCTTCAGCGAGTCGCCGGAGAAGCCCAGGATGAAGGCCAGCAGCTGCCCGGTGCCCGCCAGCTGCACCAGCATCAGCGGCAGCAGCGCGGCGATGGTGACCAGGCACGCGGTGATGCGCACGGCGCGGCCCGGCATGCGCCGCGCCAGTGCGTCGCCCATGGTGAACCGGCCCGCGTTGCGCAGGGGTTCGGCCAGCAGGAACATCAGCAGCATCAGCGACAGGGCGGTGCTCAGCGCCAGTGCGATGCCGTCGTAGCCGCACAGGGCGATGACGCCGCCGGTGCCCAGCACGCTCGCCGCGGAGATGTAGTCGCCGGCGATGGCGAGCCCGTTGCGCATGGGGGAGAGGGAGCCGTAGCCGGTGTAGAACTCGTCGAGGTCGTCGCCGTCCGGGCCGGTCATCACGCACAGCAGCAGCGTGATCGTGGCGATCGCGGAGAAGGCGACCAGGGACATGGCCTGCGCGTTGCCGCTGAATCCGGTCACCGTGCCGCCTCCCGCTTGGCGTCCACCTCGGACTGCTTGCGGATACGGGCCGCGATCGGGTCGACATGGCGGCGGGCGGTGTGCTCGTAGAGCCCGATCGCCAGCCAGGTGACCGGGATCTGGGCCAGTGCGAGGACCAGCCCGGTCGGCAGGCCGTCGGCGATCTCGGTCGTCATGAACGACGGCGCGAACGCCGACAGGATCAGGAACAGCGTGAAGTAGCCGAGGGCGGTGAGGGTGGCGGTGCGGCGCTGCCAGCGGTAGGCGCCGCGCAGGATCCGCAGATCGCTGTGGTGCCCGAGGGCGGGCTCCGGCGTGCGGTGCCGCGGTGGTGGTTCGGGCGCTCTGACGGGTGGCTGCCAGGGATAGGTGGTGTCGTACCCGGGGGAGGGGTCGTACGGCGGACGGTACGGATGGCGCGGGGACGGTTCGTAGGACATCCCGGTGCTCCTTGCGTGGCTCGGGCCCTTGGCGGAGGACCGCAGGGAGGTGGGGGGCGTGTGGTCCCCGCACGTTACCGGCCGGTTCAAGCCTGTGGGGAGTTTTCACCAAACTGATTGGTCGGTACGCGCTTACATCGCTGACCTCGGGTGTTACCGCGATTAACTCAGATCTTTGGCGGGCCGAACGCGCTACAGAACCGGCCGCCGTGTACTTTTCGGACGTCAGTCCTCAAGCACCGGGAAGCGCCGCGGTGCCAGGAACAGCAGCACCAGGAAGGCCGCGGCGGCCGCACATCCGGCCCCGATGTACACCGCGTGCACCGCGTCCGCGATCGCCCGCCGGGTCGCCTCCGCGACCGCGCCCGAGTCCAGGCCCCGCGTCACCGCGTCCAGGTCGCCCACGCCGCCGAGGCGGGCGGCGAGCACGCCGTTGGCCACCGCGCCGAAGACCGAGGCGCCGATCGTCTGCCCGGTCTGGCGGCAGAAGAGGACGGACGCCGTCGTGGTGCCGCGCTCCGCCCAGCCCACCGTCGACTGCACGCCCACGATCAGCGGCAGCTGGAACAGGCCGAGGGCGGCGCCGAGGAGGAGCATCAGCAGCGTGGGCTGCCAGGCCGCGCCCGGGTACGGCAGGAACGGGAACGCGAACAGGATCAGCGCCGCCGTCCCGATGCCGAGCATCGCCGTGTTGCGGAAGCCGATCCTGCGGTACACGTGCTGGCTCAGCGCGGCCGACACCGGCCAGCTCAGCGTCCATACCGACAGCACGAATCCGGCCGCCACCGGCGCCAGCCCCAGCACCGACTGCGCGTACGTCGGCAGGAACACGCTGGGGGCCACCATGAGGAAGCCGAGCGCGCCCAGCGCCAGGTTCACCGCGGCGATCGTGCGGCGGCGCCACACCCAGCCGGGGATGATCGGCTCGGCCGCCCGCCGCTCGACCACCACCACGAGCGCGACGAGGGCGAGTCCCGTACCGAACAGGGCGAGCGACGGAGCCGACAGCCAGGGCCAGGCCACCCCGCCCTGCACCAGCGCCGTCAGCAGCACGCCCCCGCACGCGAACACCGCCAGCGCGCCCGCCCAGTCGATGCGCGGCCGCCCGGTCCGCTCCCGCCGGGGTTCGTGGAGATGGCGGACCACCAGCCACAACGCCACCGCGCCGATGGGGAGGTTGACCAGGAAGATCCAGCGCCAGTCGGCGTACGCGGCCAGGATGCCGCCGATTCCGGGGCCGGCCACCGCCGACACCGCCCAGACCGTGGAGAGCCTGGACTGGATCCGGGGCCGTTCCTTCAGCGGGTACAGGTCGGCGGCCAGGGTCTGCACCGTGCCCTGCAGCGCCCCGCCGCCCAGGCCCTGCACGATGCGGAAGGCGATCAGCGCCCCCATGTTCCAGGCCGCGGCGCACAGCAGCGAGCCGAGCAGGAAGACGGCGGCGCCCGTGACCAGGACCGGCTTGCGGCCGAAGGTGTCGGAGAGCTTGCCGTAGACGGGCAGGGTCACCGTCACGGCGAGCAGATAGCCGGAGAAGAGCCAGGAGAAGACGGAGAAGCCGCCGAGGTCGCCGACGATCTGGGGGACGGCCGTGGAGACGACGGTGGCGTCCAGGGCGGCGAGCGCCATCGCCATCATCAGCGCGGCGACCACCGCTCCGCGCCGGTGCGTGTCCTTCGGGCGCCCGTCCGTCCTGGCGGCCCGTATCTCTGTGTCCCCCTGGTCCACGGGATTCCTTTCCCCTTGCATCTATCTGCCGCGACCACTCTGCCACTTGACCCTCACGTCGCGGCAGGGTGGAAGGTGAGTGGACCGGTGGGTGGACCGAACCCCTAGAGCGGCTCCACCCGTCGGTGGAGCTCCCTTAGGGGTTCCTCCGTACTACGGCTCGGGGAGGGTTCGTCCCGCCGGAGGACGAGACGGCCACAGGGCGTCCTTAACCTGGCTTTATGCCGCTGGGGGGCGGTTGACCGAACCGGCGGGGGTGGGGTTTTCCCCCGTAGAAGAGGGTGCTGGGCACCAGCGCGCGGCACCCCTCTTCGGCGACAGACTCATCGACGTAGCGCCTCACCGTTCATCCGCACAGCACATCCGCACAGCTCATTCGCAGGCCGGCAGGCCCATCTGCCGCCCGACATAGGAGACTTACCATGACTTCGGCCGTGACCATTCCCAGGCACGGGGGTACTGGAGGGCGTACGGCCGTTGCCGCGCGGGCGCGGCAGGTCGTCAAGGCGTACGGGTCCGGGGAGACCCGCGTCGTCGCCCTCGATCATGTCGACGTGGACATCGCCCGCGGCCAGTTCACCGCGATCATGGGCCCCTCGGGCTCCGGCAAGTCCACGCTGATGCACTGCCTCGCCGGCCTCGACACCGTGACCTCCGGTCAGATCTACCTGGACGAGACCGAGATCACCGGGCTCAAGGACAAGAAGCTCACCA
>JABFWL010000531.1 GCA_013362315.1 Catenulispora sp.
CAAGCGAAAGTCACTCAAGCGAAAGTCACTCAAGCGAAAGCCGTGGAGGGGACGGCTTCCACGGCACCTCCCGAAAACGCCGCCACCTCGCCAGCCTCGCCGCCACGGCGCTGCTCCTCGTCTCGGCGACCGCGACCCTCCTCATCCTCCGCGGGCACAACGCCCCGTGGCCCCCGCCCGACTGGCTCTTCGCCGCCTGCGACGTCGGCCAGGGCGACGCTCTCGCCCTCGCCGCCGGCCCGGCCGCCGCCGTCGTCGTGGACACCGGCCCCGACCCGGCGAAAGCCGACAGCTGCCTGACCTCGCTCGGCGTCCGCAAGGTCCCGCTGCTCCTGCTCACCCACTTCCACGCCGACCACGTCGACGGCGTCCCGGGCGTCCTGCGCGACCGCGCCGTGACCGAGATCGAGACCACCGACGACCCCGACCCGCCCCGCGGCGCGACCGAGGTCGCGACCTGGGCGCACTCGGCCGGTATCCCCACCTCGCAAGCCACCGCCGGAGAACGCCGCGAATATGGACCGCTGTCCTGGGACGTTCTCTGGCCGGACCCCAGCGTGAGCCCGCAACCGGCGAAGCCGGAGAAGTCACGATCGAAAAGCACGAAGAGCAAAAGCCACGCGCACTCCCACGCCGGCACCCACGGCGGCGGCGAAGAAGGCTCCGGACCCAACAACTCCAGCGTGGTCCTCGCCGTGCTGATAGCGACCCGCGACGGCCCGGTCCGGGTCCTGCTGACCGGGGACATCGAGCCCCCGGCCCAGCAGGCCGTCCTGGCCGCGCACCCGGATCTCGCCGCGGACATCCTGAAGGTCCCGCACCACGGCTCGGCGCACCAGGACCCTGATCTGTTCGCCGCCGTGCATCCGCGGGTCGCAGTGGTCTCGGTCGGTGCCGGCAACACCTACGGGCACCCGGCGCCGCGGACCCTCGATCTCGCCGCCGGTGCCGGCGCCCGGGTCTTCCGGACCGATCGCGACGGCCAGATCGTGGTGTTCGGCACGGCGTCCCGGCTCCGGGTCGCCACCCGGCGATGAAGCGGACATGGATAGTCTCGTGCCCCGTACCCGAAGCCGAGTCAGGAGGGGAGCCGGCTCATGGACGGCAACGACGGCAACGACGGCAGCGACGGCCACGAGGGCAGCGACGGCAACGACGGCCGCGGTGGCGACCACAGCAGCCACGGCCCCGGAAACGGCCACGGCCACAGTCACAGCCAAAGCCACAGCCACCACCCGCACACCCACACCGCAGCCTGCGACACCGGATGCTGCGAACGCCTCGAGGCCGAGGGCGAAGTCGCCGCGGCCCGCCTGATCCTCGACGGCGGCGACGTCGAGCACGCCGCGAACCACGTGGCCGGCGCCATCGGCTCCGACCCGTCGCTGCCGGAGGCGCACGAGGCGCTGGCCGAGCTGGTGGCGCGGGTCGGCGGCCCGCAGGCGGCGCTCCAGCTGTTCCCCGACACCGAGCGCTACACCGGTGCGCTCGCCTGCCGCGCGGAGCTGCTGGCCGCGGTCGGGCGGCATGACGAGGCGGTGCGGCTGCTGGCCGGGGTGATGGGCGCGGCGCCGGCCCGGCCCTGGGCCGGCGTGGCCTGGCTGGCCGACCCGGAGCTGCCGGACCGGCTGAGCTCGGCGTCGCTGACCCAGGCGGTGCTGCGGCTGTGCCAGACCCTCGGCGACCCGGTGTCCGCCGAGGAGCGGACCGCGCTGCTGCCCTTCGCCGCGCTCGTCCAGACCGTGGTCGAACGGAGCGGCGACCCGCAGCTGACCGCCATGGCCTGCGGCCTGGCCCGCCGCCTCGGCGATCAGGAGCTGGCGATCCGGTGGGGCGAGGCGGCGGTGCGCGGCGGCACCGGGGCGATGGGCGCCATCATGCTCGGCAACGCGCTGCGCCGCTTCGGCCGGATCCACGACGCGATCGAGCTGTGGACGCGGACCGTCGAGCAGGATCCGTCGCAGACCTATCTGGCGGTTGACCTGGCCGAGGCGCTGGCGCAGGTCGGCCGGCACGCTGAGGGCATCAAGCTGCTCCAGGACGTGGTCGTCGCAGAGCCCTTGCACGAGAAGGCAGGCCCGGCCCTGCTCGGCATGCGCTACGAAGTCGACCGGGACCCGACCTACCTGCTGGCCCTCGCCGACTACCACCGCGCGCAGCCCGACCACGACTACGCCGCTTTCCTGCTCGGCCATCACAGCCGGGACCTGCCCTGGGTGGGCCGGGTGCCCGGGGCCACGGAGGCCTGCATCAATGTGCTGCGGCAGCTCGTCGAGGCCGGCGACTACGGCGTCAGCGGCGAGATGTCGCTGTCGATGATCGAGCCGCCGAGCGCCCTGGCCACGCTGCGGCTGATGGTGCCGGAGCTGAGCACATCCTTCCTGGAGATCGGCGATCCCGACCCGCGCCTGGCCGCCCGGCCCGTCGACGTCGCCGTCTGGCGGTATACCGGCCCTGACGCCGAACCGGTCTTCGGCCCGCCGTCGGCGCAGACCGCCGCTCTGGTGCGGGACCTGGCCACACTGGACTGGGACGGGCCGACCGCGCTCTACGACCGGGCGGTCGCGCTGGCCGGCGTGCCGGTCCCGGAACTGCTGGGCGTGCTGGCGCACCCGCCCGCGCCGCAGGACGCGCCGTGGCCCGACGACCTCGCGATGCGCGCCCCCGACTACTGGGTCCGCGCGGTGCAGACCATCGCCTGCGTCGGCCTGGCGCATCACCGCGCCGACGAGCCGTGGACCGCCTCCGAGCGCCGCCGGATCCTGCTCGACCTGCTCGACGGCCCCGAGGACTGGGTCTGCGAGGCGGCCGGAATGGCGCTGGTCGCGGTCGGCTGGGCCTTCCCGGAAACGCGCGAGGAGGTCCTGAGCCGGCTGCTGGACCGGCTGGCCCGGTTCGGGCAGGCCGCCGACCACCGGCCGGTGACGGTGCTGGGCTCGCTCTGCCACCTGGTCCTGGCGTGCCCGTGGATAGACCGGCAGTTCGCTTCCCAGGTGCTGGAAATGCTCGAACATCTGGAGTCCGAGGATTGAGGCGACCACGGGAGACCGCACCCCTGAACGGCACCCGGAAGCTCCGCCGCATGCCTCGAACGGGCGAGAACCGCCGCGGCCGGGGCGGCGGTTCTGCCAGGCTTGAGCCATGGTGACCCTGCATCTGGCCCAGAACCCCGACGCCGACGCCTTCCTCGCCGAGGACCCGCTCGGCGTACTTCTCGGCATGCTGCTGGACCAACAGGTCCCTATGGAGAAGGCGTTCTCCGGACCATACGTGCTGGCCACCCGGCTCGGCGTGAAGCACCTGGACGCCGAGCAGATCGCGAACTACGACCCGGAAGGGTTCGTAGCCCTGTTCTCCGAGGTCCCGGCGATCCACCGGTTCCCGAAGGCGATGGCCGAGCGCGCGCAGAAGCTGGCGCAGGCCGTGGTCGACCAGTACGGCGGCGACGCGGCGGCGGTGTGGACCGGCGCGAAGGACGGAGCCGACCTGTTCAAGCGCGTGTCGGCGCTGCCCGGATACGGCAAGCAGAAGGCGCAGATCCTGGTGGCGCTGCTCGGCAAGCAGTTCGGAGTGACACCGGACGGCTGGCGCCAGGCCGCCGGGGACTACGGCACCGAGGGTTCGACGCGGTCGGTCGCCGACGTCGTCGACGCGGCCAGCCTGGCGAAGGTGCGGTCGTTCAAGAAGGAGATGAAGGCGGCGGCCAAGACGGCCAAGGAAGGCGACTAGG
>JABFWL010000708.1 GCA_013362315.1 Catenulispora sp.
CGGCGACCTGGCCGGCGAGGCGGTGCGGCGGCTGCGGCGCGACGGCGCGCGGCGGGTCGTCGTGGCTCCGTACTTCCTGGCGCCGGGGCTGCTGGCCGACCGGATCCGGGACTCGGCGCTGCGGGCCGGGGCCGACGTGGTCGCGGCCGAGCTGACGGACGCGCCGGAGGTCGCCGACACGGTCCTGGCCCGCTTCGACGGCTCGGTGGCGACGTGCCGGGTGCTGGCCGCGGCCTGACGGAATCACCGCGCGGGCCGCGCGGTTGCACGCATGCGAAGCCTTGCGACCTTTGAAAGGATTCGTGCATGCGTGCAATCGTCGTCAGTGAACTCGGTGACCCGGACGTCCTGCGGCTGTCGGACCGGGACGACCCGAAGCCCGGCCCCGGTGAACTCCTCGTCCAGGTCGGCGCGGCCGGCGTGAACTTCATCGAGACCTACCAGCGCAGCGGCCTGTACCAGATGGCGCTGCCCTACACCCCGGGCGCGGAGCTCGCCGGGCAGGTGCTGGCGGTCGGCGAGGGGGTCGCCGGCTTCAAGCCGGGCGACCGCGTCGCCACGGTGGACGCCCGGGGCAGTTACGCCGAACAGGCGATCGTCCCGGCTGACCGGGCGGTGCCGGTGCCGGACGGCGTGGACACCGAGACCGCCGCGGCGGTGCTGCTCCAGGGCATGACCGCGCACTACCTGACGCAGAGCACGTACCCGGTCAGGGGCGGGGAGACCGCCCTGGTGCACGCCGCGGCCGGCGGGATGGGGCTGCTGCTGACCCAGCTGGTGAAGGCCGCGGGCGGCAAGGTCATCGGCACCACCTCCAGCGAGGCGAAGGCCAAGATCGCCGACGAGGCCGGGGCCGACGAGATCGTCCGCTACGACCAGTTCACGGACGACGAGCTCGCCGCCGAGGTGCTGCGGCGCAACGGCGGCCAGGGCGTGCACGTGGCCTACGACGGCGTCGGCGCCGCCACCTTCGAGGCCTCGCTGGCCGCTCTGCGCCCCCGCGGCATGCTGGTGAGCTTCGGCAACGCCTCCGGCCCGGTGCCGCCGGTGGCGCCGCTGCGGCTGTCGCAGGGCGGGTCGCTGTTCCTGACCCGGCCGACGCTGGGGCACTACGTCGCAGCCCGGCAGGAGTTGGAGTGGCGGGCCGGGGACGTATTCCGGTGGATCCAGGACGGCACGCTCAGCATCCGCGTCGGCGCGACCTACCCGCTGAGCGAGGCCGCGCAGGCGCACCGGGACCTGCAGGAGCGTAAGACGACGGGGAAGGTTCTGCTGGTGCCGTAGCCGGCGGCCCCGATCCGAGCTCTGATCCCTGGTCTCTGATCTCTGCTATACGACGTGGAGCCCGGCGCCATCGCGCGCCGGGCTCCGGAACGATCGCAGGGACGTCAGGACCCGTCAGGACTCCAGGACGCGCTTCTTCTCCTTGGCGACGTCGTAGTCCGGCGGCGGCCACTGCGGATTGACCCGCTCCAGCGTCTCGATGAGCAGCTGGGTGATCGCGAAGTTCCGGTACCACTTGCGGTCGGCGGGGATGACGAACCACGGGGCCGTCGCGGTCGAGGTCAGGTTCAGGGCGGCCGCGTAGGCCTCCTGGTAGGCCGGCCAGAGCTTGCGCTCGTCGACGTCGCCGGGGTTGTACTTCCAGAGCTTGGTGGGGTCCGCCAGCCGGGCCAGCAGGCGCTCCTTCTGCTCATCGCGGCTGATGTGCAGGAAGCACTTCACCACGGTGGTGCCGAGGTCGGCGAGTTCCTGCTCGAACTCGTTGATCAGGCCGTAGCGCGGCTCCCACTGCTCACGCGGCACCAGGTTCCGGACCCGGACCACGAGCACGTCCTCGTAGTGGCTGCGGTCGAACACGCCGACCTGGCCGGCGGCCGGGAGCGCCTTGCGGATCCGCCAGAGGAAGTCGTGGGTCAGCTCCTCCTCGGTCGGCGCCTTGAAGCTGGTGATGCGCAGCCCGCCGGGGTCCATCACCCCGGTCACGTGCTTGACCGTGCCGCCCTTGCCGGAGGTGTCCATGCCCTGGAGCACCAGCAGCACGCTGGCATGCCCGGGCCTGGTCCCGCCGCGGGCCTGCGCGAACAGCTGCTCCTGCAGGTCCGCGAGGCGTTCGCCGAGTTTCGGCATGGCCTGGCCGGCGTCCTTCTTCGACTTCACGCCGGGGTGCGCGTCGGCGGGCACCTTGGCAAGATCGACCAGGGTATCGGGGACGCGCAGCAGGTCTGTGAACGACTTCGCCATGACCGAAGCCTGCCACCCGGGCGCCCGCCGCGCACGTCGTCGCGGCGGATCCGGGTGAAGCGAGTCAGGACGCGACGGATCAGCACCCGATAAATCAGAGCGCCCGACAAATCAGAGCGCCGGCGGATCAGCCTGACGGATCAGGCCGTCGGCGCCCCGGTCGCGGCCAGCGCGACGCCGTCGCGGGCCAGCGCGGTGATCCGGGAGATCGCCCGCAGGTACTTCTTGCGGTAGCCGCCGCGCAACAGCTCGGGGGTGAACAGCTCGCCGAGCGGCGCGCCGGAGGCGACGACCGGGACCTTGCGGTCGTAGAGCCGGTCTATGAGCACCACCAGGCGCAGGGCCACATTCTGGTCGTCCAGCGGCCGCACCCCGGTCAGGCCGACCGCGCCGACCCCGTCGATCAGCGCGCCGTAGCGGCTGGGATGGACCGCGGCCAGTTCCTCGGCCAGGTCGTCGAAGGCGTCGACGGTGGCGCCGGAGCGCTCGGCGGTGTCGAGGGTGTCGATGGTGCGCCGCACGACCTCCTCGGCGACCGGGGCCGGCGGAGCCGGCAGGTCCCGGTGCCGGTAGTCGGGGCCGTCGACACGGATCACCTCGAAGCGGGCCGACAGCGTCTGGATCTCGCGCAGGAAGTCCGCGGCGGCGAAGCGGCCTTCCCCGAGCTTGTCCGGCAGCGTGTTCGACGTCGCGGCCAGCTTCACGCCGCGATCGGAGAGCCGGGTGAGCAGCGTGGAGACCAGCACCGTGTCGCCGGGGTCGTCGAGTTCGAACTCGTCGATGCAGACGAGCGCGAACTCGGCCAAGCGCTCCACGGCAGTAGCGAAGCCGAGGGCGCCGACGAGGCTGGTGTACTCGACGAAGGTGCCGTAGGCCTTCTTCTCGCGCGGAGCCGGCGCCTCATGCCAGAGCGAGGCCAGAAGGTGGGTCTTGCCGACGCCGAAGCCGCCGTCGAGATAGACGCCGCCCACGCTCGGGACAGCGGCCTTCTTCTTGAACAGCCCGCCGCTCTTGCGCTGCGGCGCGCCGACGGTGGCCGCGAACGCCTCGAGCCGGTCGCGGGCGGCGGCCTGGCTGGGCTCGGCGGGGTTCGGGGCGTACGAGGAGAAGCGCACCTGGTCGAAGCGCGGCGGCGGGACCAGGTCGGCGATCAGCCGGTCCGCGCCGACGGCAGGGCGGCGGCCGACGAGGGTCGAGGCGGGCGCGGAGACGAGCGGAACGGACGTCGGCACCCTTCTAATCTCCCAGGTCGGCAGGGGTGTAACCGGCCATCAGGGGCGTGCAATTGATCACATGTGAAGCCGATCACAAAGCGCTTGCGGAACAGGGCCGATCTTGTTGTTGTGCACGGACGTGTCAGGAGTCTCTTGGTGTGATTCGCTGGAGGCATGTATCAGTTGCTGCCACCCTCGCGCCGCAATCGCCAAGTGGATCTGACCGAGGTCTACGCATACCCCGGCGGGGCACGCCGCTGGGTGCGGGCGAACATGGTCTCGAGCGTGGACGGCGCGGCCACCGCCGACGGGAAGTCCGAGGGCATCTCCGGGGAGGCCGACAAGCGGATCTTCGGCGTCCTGCGCGCCCTGGCCGACGTCATCCTGGTCGGCGCCAACACCGTCCGCACCGAGCAGTACCGGCCGGCGAAGGTCCGGGAGCAGTACCAGGCCGCCCGCAAGGCCGCCGGCCAGGCGCCGACCGCCGCGATAGCCGTGGTCTCCGGCCGCCTCGACCTGGACTGGAGCCTGCCGCTGTTCACCGAGCCGGCCGTGCCCACCATCGTGCTGACCTCCGAGAGCGCTCCCGACGACCGGGTCCAGGCGGCCACCGCCGTCGGCGTGGAGGTGATAGCTGCCGGCCCCGACGAGGTCGACCTGGCCCTGGCGGTGGACCGGCTCGCCGAACGCGGCCTCGGCCGGATCCTGTGCGAAGGCGGCCCGCACCTGCTCGGCCAGCTCGCGGCGGCGGAGCGCCTGGACGAGCTGTGCCTGGCGGTCTCCCCGCAACTGCTCGGCGGCGACTCGATGCGGATCCTGGCCGGGCCGGAGCTTACAGGAGGATTACCGCTCATCCTGCACACCCTGCTGACGGAAGACGGCTTCCTCTTCAGCCGTTACTTGATAGGAACGCTGAGCTCGGCAAAGAAGGGTGAGTCTGATGGTGGAGAAGGTTGAGCGGACCGAGGCGGAGTGGCGCTCGCTGCTGACGCCGATGGAGTACGCGGTGCTGCGGGAGGCGGGAACGGAGCGCCCCTGGAGCGGTGAGTACGTGTCGACCCACACAGAGGGGACGTACCACTGCCGCGCCTGTGACGCGCCCCTGTTCCGGTCCCATGCGAAGTACGACTCGCACTGCGGCTGGCCGTCGTTCTACGAGCCGCAGGAGGGCGACGCGGTGACGCTGCTGGAGGACCGCAGCCATGGCATGGTGCGGACCGAGGTGCGCTGCGCCGCCTGCGGATCGCACCTGGGGCACGTGTTCGACGACGGCCCGGTGGATCACGGCGGCCAGCGGTACTGCATCAACTCAGTGAGCCTCAAGCTGGACGAGGACAAGGACTGACAAGCCCGCCTCTATGGGCGCTCTGTAGGCGCCACTTGATGTAGGGAGCCCTCGGGCTGATACGGGGAGCCTTCAGCCGCGCTGCCACTTCACGGCTCCAGCCACCAGCCCGACCAGCGCCACCGCCCCGAGCAGGGCGGTGGCCGCCAGCGACGTCGGCGGGATCGGGTGCAGGCCGGAGCGCAGCGGCGGCCACGCGGTGAGAACGCGGGGGTTGAGCAGCGCGGAGAGCACGGGGGTGTCCCGCAGCGACTGCTCGGCGCGGGCGAGGCCGTCGCCGAGGGCGGGCAGTCCGATCAGCAGCCGGCCGGCGGCCAGCGGCAGCCCGAGCGCCACCACGGCGACCGCCACCACGACCGAGGTGCGGTACCAGCGCGTCAGCCAGCCGACAGCGAGCCCGAGCAGCCCTGCGGCGGTGGCCGCGGCGGCAGCCGGCGCCAGCCCTTGCAACACCGGGTCGGACGCGGCGCCGTCGGGAATGAGGGTGCGGTCTCCCGCGTAGGCCCAAGCGAGCGCCAAGGCGTAGCCGAGCGCGGCGGCGAGCGCCCCCACCGCACCGGTGAGCGCTGCCAACAGCATGGTGAGCGTCGTCTTGGCCAGCGTCAGCCAGGCGCGCCGGGGCACCACGGCAAGCGTGACGAAGCGCATCTCATGGTGCCGTTCATGCCCGGAGGCGGCAGCACCGATCACCACGGCGGCGCCGAGGCCCGGCAGCGTCCCGGCCAGCCGGAACAAAGCCACCACCGACTGCGAAGCACCGGCGGACACCGCCAACGCGGCCGCGACCCCCAGACCGGCGGCCACCGCCGCCGCCACTCCGGGCACCCGCCGCGTGGCCCGCAGGCTCCCCAGCCGACGCATCTCAAACCGGAACGCAGCAATCATGCGGACGCTTCCTGCTCTGCCGAGGCCGCCTCAACGACCGGAACCTGCTCGTGTTGCTGCGCGGCCCGCGCCGCCACCGCCCGCCAAGGCGTCATCCCCTCACCGGCCACCACCGGCGCCGGCTCGGCGGCCACGGTGAAGGGCACCGCAGGCTGTGACGGCGCGGAGCTCGCCACCAGGATCACGGTCGGCTCCTCCACCGCTTCCGCCGTCACCTTCCCCCGGCCCCGGCGGAAGGTGCCGAAGGCCCGGTTCGCGGTGCGCTTGGAGCTCGGCAATGTGGTTGGCGGCTTGGCTGGCACCGGCGTTGACGACGCCAATGGCGGTGTTGGGATCGCGCCAGCGGCCTGCGAAGGGCCGGTGGGCGCCCCTGGCACTGTGGTCTGCCGAATGCTGGCATCCCCGGCTTCGACACCGGCGAACACCGCGCCACCGGCTACCGGGTCGGCATCCGTAGCCGCCACTCCCAGCGGCCGATCAGCCGTCCTCAGAGTGACCTCAGCAGCTTGCCGCCAATATGCGGTTTCCGGGCTGGCCACCGACTGATCGCTCACGGCCCGGCCAACTACCGCCGCCTCGGCATGCGTCGCAGTGTCCTGCGAGCAGGAAACCTCGGCCGAGACCTGCATCTGCCCGACTTCGGCCGACGACTGATCGCTCTCGACCCGGCCGGCATTCTGCCGTTCAGCAGGCTGCTGCGACGCCGGCTGCTCCGGCACACCAGCCGGCCCATGTCCGTCAGCTACCGGCGCTTCACCACGGACCTCCGCCACCGCGACCGCGGTCTCAGGGCTGGGCTCGACGACCTCTGCTTCCTCGATCTCGCGTGGCGGTGTACCGGTGCTGACGAGGCGGACGCCGGAGTTCCAGGCGGTGGCCGGGGCGGGGCCCTCGGCCACGACGGCGGTCAGGCCGGGGAGGAGATCCTTCTGGCGGGGAACCGGGCGCAGGCCGAAGACATCGTCGTCGTGGCCGATCTCGCTGAGTTCGTGCAGGCAGATGCCCGCGACGTGGGCCACTTCGCCGATGCGGGCGCGGTCGAGGCCGCGGACCTGCAGGGCGCCGGGGCCGGCGGCGGACAGGCGGGCGCCCTCGGCTTCCAGGGCGGCGGCCAGGCGGGCGGCTTGCGGGCTGCGGACCTGGACCACGATGGCGCGGTGTTCGTCGAAGACCTCCGCGGCGGAGCGGCTGGCGATGACCCGGCTGACGCCGTCCTCCTCATCGCGGCGCAGGACCACCACGTGGTCGGCGGTGCCGGCCAGCGAGTCGGGGTCGGTCGCGGCCACCAGCACGGTGCGGCCCTGGGCGGCGTAGGCCCGGATCAGGGCGTGGAACCAGGACATTCCGTGGCCGTCCAGGGCGTGCGGCTCGTCCAGGATCAGGGCCGAGGGGTCGCCGAGCAGGGCCGCCGCGATGGCCAGGCGCTGGCGCTGGCCGGCGTCCAGGCGGCCGCAACGGACCGCGGACTGGGTGGACAGGCCAGTGATCTCGAGGACTTCGGCGAGCCGTGCTTTCGGCACGCCGCCGGCCGCCGAGTAGAGCTGAAGATGAGCCTGTACGGTCCGGCCCGGGTGCATGGCGTCAGGGTTCAGCGCCAGGCCCACCTCGCGGACCGCCGGACGCAGCGCGTGGTAGGGGCGGCCGCCGAACAGGGTGCGGCCGTCGGCGGGTTCGAGTTCGACCATCATGCGCAGCACCGTGGACTTTCCGGCGCCGGGCGCCCCGAGCAGGGCGGTCACCTGGCCGGGATAGACGTCGAAGGACACCTTCTCCACGGGGCCGCCCGGACCGCGTGACCGGCGGGTGCTGGTCAGCTCGATCGCCTCGATCACCGCGACTCCTCGTTGCTCCGGGCCCTCTGCCACCACCGCGCGACGCCTGTGGCGCCCCCCGGTCCATGCCCATCACGCAGCCCCCCGGCAGCCGATCACCGTCCGCAACATCGCTGACCGCTACGGTAGCCGTGATCACTCGCGAGACGGGGGGAAATCACCGTGAAGAGTGATGAAGTGTCGCAGGAATATGGCTACGCCCTGCTTCTGGACAAGCCCCCGCGGCCGTGCGCACGATGAGAGAACCCCCATTTGTGAGGAGGTCTGCGCCATGGGCCTCGCCCCCGCCGTCCCCCTTTCCGCCGCCATCGCCGAACACCTGGCCGCGACCGAAGGTGAGAGTGGGCTGTACGCGGAGCTGGTCGCCGCCGACCCGCGCCTGGCCTTCGCCGTCGAGTCGCTGATCCGCGAGCACGCCGAACTGCGCCGCGCCATGCGCCGCGACCTGTCGCGGGATTTGAGCCAGGCTCAGCTCGCTGACCTGGCACGCCGCCTCGACCGGCACTGCCAGCGCGGGAACGATCTGGTGTACGAGGCCTACGTCGTCGATCTCGGCGGGGAGGAATGACCCGCCAGGGTCGAAAAGCAGAAAAGACAGAAAGCGCGAAAACCCCGTCCGCCGTCCGCGAGCCCGCCGGCTAGTCCGCCGTCGGCCGGAGCATCGGCGGGTTCAGCAACGTCGCGTTCCCCCGCCGGAACAGCTGCGCCGGCCGGCCGCCCTGGCGCGAGGTGGTGCCGCCGGTCGGCACCAGGAAGCCGGGCGTCCCGGTCACTTTCCGATGGAAGTTGCGTGGGTCCAGCGCCACGCCCCACACCGCCTCGTAGACGTTGCGCAGCTCCCCCACCGTGAACTCCGGCGGGCAGAACGCGGCGGCCAGCGAGGAGTACTCGATCTTCGAACGAGCCCGCTCCACGCCGTCGGCGAGGATGCGCCCGTGGTCGAACGCCAGCGTCTCGGAGCCGGGCAGATCAGCCACCGGCAGCCACGCCGCCGCCCGCGCGTCGCCCCCGGCGGACGGGAACGGCCGCCCGGCCACCCCCTGCTCCAGCGACGTCAACGGCGCCAGAGCCAAGTACGCCACCGACACCACCCGCATCCGCGGATCCCGATCGGGATCGCCGTAGCTGGCCAGCTGTTCCAGGTGCACGCCGTGGTCCGGCAGCCCCTGCGTGTCCTGGACCGCGACCTGCAACCCGAGCCCGGTCTCCTCGGCCAGCTCCCGCACCGCGGCCTCGCCCAGACTCTCGTCCGGCTTCACGAACCCGCCGGGCAGCGCCCACCGGTCCGCGAACGGCGCCTCCCCGCGCCGCACCGCCAGCACGCTCAGACCCTGCTCCCCCACGGTCAGCACCACCAGATCGACCGTCACCGCGAACGGCGGGTAGGCGGTCGGATCATAGGGCTCGTCCTGGAGGTGCTGTGGCATCCGCTCATCGTAGCCTGATGTCGTCAGGGTGACGAGAACTGGGGTGATGCCGGGGTGATGCCGGGGTGATGCCGGGTTGATACTCCGAGCACCGGCGGCGGCACCGCCCTACGATCGAACCATGACGATCGAGGACCCTGAGTGGGTCACCGTGATGTGGTACGAGAACCTCCCCGGCTGTCCGTCGCCGCGCCGCGCCATCGCCGATTGACTGCTCGACCGCGGCATGGACTGGCTGCCCTTCGACGACGGTGCCATCCGCATCAACCTGACCTGCGGCAGACGCAGCGACGGCCACTGGTACGGCACCCTGTCGATCGGCGTCCGGGCCGAGGCACTGCGGACCTACGGCCTGCATCCCGACCAGCCGTGGTCCGGCGCCCTGGCCTCACCGCAACCGGCCTGGTGGCGGGCCGAGGCCCTCCGGCTGATGCTGCATTCCGATCGGCATCGCCGGAGCCGGCGCCCCGCCATCTAGGCACCCTCTAGGCCCAATCCCGGCACGTTTCAGGCACAGCCACCGCCGCCAGGCGCACCGGCGTCATCCCGGCGCCGGTGAACCGCCAGGCGACGATCTCGACCTCGGGGACCCGGACCGGGACCGGCGTGCCGGTCCGGCGTTCCGCGACCCAGTCGACCAGGGCCCGCGGCTGCCGGATCGGAGCCGCGAAGTGCAGGACGTTGAGGTACCAGATGCCGCGGTGGAAACCGAGGTCGTGCTCGAACCACGCGTCCGGGCCCAGGGCTTCGGCGAAGGCGGCGGACAGCCGGTCCGGCGCGTCCCCGACCGGCAGGGCGCACGCCATCACCGACAGCGTGGTCAGCGTCAGCCCGGTGACGGTGAACTCCAACGGCCCGATGCCGACCAGCGCTGTGCGCAACGCTGCGACGTAGCGCTCGACGCACGGATCCTCGCTGCCGACCTGCTCGCCGCGCGGCCACTCCAGCGCCCGCATCGTCAGGTGCGAGCTGTCGGCGGCACCGGTCAGCCAGTGACCGGCACCGGCCACCGCCGCGGCATCCCGCGCCACCGCCTCGATCGCCGCCGCAGCTTGCGGGTCCGGCCGCAGCACGGCCGACACCCCGTAACGCCGTCCGCCCTGTTCCGGCGGAACCTCGATGCCGTGCTCGCCGCCGAGGACCGCCGAGGCGCCTTTCGCGAACAGCTGGTCGAAGGTGGCGTAGTCGTCACGGCGCGGTACCGGGGTCGGTGCTGAGGTCAGGGTCGGTGCTGGGATCGGGGAGGGTTCCATGATGGTTCAGCAGTCTGCGCTCCTTTCTTCGGCGGCCACCACCTCGGTGGCGGATCTATTACGAAACCGAGAACGTCCCCACCGCCTGATGGTGGTTCTTGACCTGCGGTGATGTGATGGATACGTGGCAGAGGCACAGGACGCCGTCGGCGGTCCTTCCGAGACTGACGGCGCTGTTGAAAGCGCTGGTGGCGGCGTTGTCGACGGCGCTGGTGGCGGCGCTCGGAGCGGTACCGGTGACGGCACAGGTAGGGTGCCCGACCGGCCGACTGGGGATGGGAAGCCGGTCGGGCGGCGTGTGGTGCTCGGAATCGTGGGTCTAGGGACCGCCGGAGTGGTCGGCGGCGCCGCGGTGCAGCGGTTCCTGGCCGGGGTGGCGCAGCGTGACCCGACCGGGCTGACCAACCTCCTTCCGTTGGGCAACGAGTGGCGTTTCTACACGGTGACCGGCGGTGTGCCGAAAGCCGACCCGAACACCTACCGGCTGGCGGTCACCGGACTGGTGGACCGGCCCCAGCGGTATTCGCTCGCCGACCTCGCGGCGCTGCCGCAGACCGATCTGGTCCGGGACTTCCAGTGCGTGACCGGGTGGCGGGTGCCGAAAGTGCCGTGGAGCGGCGTGCGGCTGCGGGACATGCTGGCCCTGGCCGGCGTGCAGAGCTCGGCGAAGGCGCTGCGGTTCGTGTCGTTCGACGGCAGCTACACCGAGTCGCTGACGCTGGACCAGGCGCAGAACCCGGACATGCTCGTGGCGACGCGGATGCTGAACGGGCCGGTGAGCCACGACCACGGCGGGCCGGTGCGGCTGTACGCGGCGCCGATGTACGGCTACAAGAGCATCAAGTGGCTGTCGGAGATCCAGGTTGTGGACGCGGTCCATCCCGGTTACTGGGAGAACTTCGGATATGACGTCGACGCGTGGGTCGGAAAATCGAACGGCAGGACCGGCGATGCTCCGACGAGCTGAGACCGGCGGAAACCGGAGTGCGCGCCAGGAGCGCCCGGATCGTGAGCGGCGGATCGAGCGGTTCACCCGCGCCGAGCGCTATATACACCGGCTGACCTCCACCCTGATGCTGACCCTGATCCTCACCGGGGCGGTGCTGTATCTGCCGTCGTTGTCGGTACGGATCGGGCATCGGCCGACCATCGCCTTGATCCACCTCTACAGCGGATGGAGCCTGCCCATCCCGATGGCGGCCGGGTTGTTCTCGCGGGCGTATCGGGCAGACGTGCGACGGCTGAGCCGGCACACCGAGACCGACCGGACCTGGTTGAAGAAGCGCGGCTGGCGCCACGAGCGCGCCCGGGAACTCGCGCTGCCGGTGGGCAAGTTCAACGCCGGGCAGAAGCTGAACGCCGCGTTCCAGTGCGGGGCGATCCTGGTGATGGTCGGGACCGGGACCCTGATGTGGTTCCCGCACCTGGTCGGCGTGTCGATGCGGACCGGGGCGACGTTCGTGCACGACTGGCTCGCGCTGGCGATCGGCTTCGTGATCATCGGCCACGTCTGGTTCGCGGTCAACGACCGCCAGGCACGCACCGGGATGCGGACCGGCTATGTGACGCGGCGGTGGGCGGAGCAGGAACACCCCGGCTGGGCGGCAGAGCTGGCGGACGAGACTGCGGCCGACGAGACGGCGGCGGACGAGGAGGCGGGCTCGCGCGGCGAGGCGGTGGGCCGCGCGGCCCGCGGTGATGCGGGCGCGCGCGAGGTGGACGGCCGCGTGCATTAGGCGCGGGCCCGGGACAAGTAGTCGACCATCGCCGCACAGGCCGCGTGGCGGTGGCCGAGGACCACGCCCATGGCATCGACGGCCGGACGCAGATGGGCCAGCATGCGGCGGTCCTTGCCGACGAGATAGGCCGCGCGCAGACACGACGAACTCATCGGCCCGGCAACCGCCGGCCGGGCTGGGCTCTCGGTCAGGATCGGCGCCATGCCGCGGTGCCGGGCGCCATCCTGGGCGGTCGTGGACTCGTCGGACTGTGGATCCGAGGAAGGCTCCGGACGGGGGGAATCCGGGATCGAGGCCGGAGCCGGGTCGAAACCCTCGGGTTCGTCGGCCGCACGAGGGCTGACATGCGCGACGGGCAAGGCGGCGTCGAGGACGGGATGGCCGTCGGGGAAGGCCTCCGGACCGGTGAGCCGGACCGGGGCGTCGGGGTGGTACAGCCACGGCGTGCAGCGGTGGTGGTGCGGGATGACCAGGCACCGCGGATCGACCGTCCGATACGGCCCGCTCAGCGACCAGCCGGAAGCGGCCCAGGACTGGAACGTGATCGCACCCGGCTCGGAGAAGCCCGGGTCCTCCGGGAGATGGTGCCGCACCAGCGGAGCCGGAGCGATGACAGTGGTGGCCGAGGCGGCCGAGGCGACCTGACTGACGTGCTCGGTGGCCGCCGCGGCCGGTCCGGGCAACGCCGGGATCGCCAACGCCGCCGCCAGCGCGAGGGTGGAGGTACCACGCCGCGTCGGTTTCGGCGCTAGCGCCGCGCCCGCTTCCGCGCTCGGCCGGAGCATGATGTGCGCGGCGAGACGGCGGGCGCCGGCCAGGCCATGGGGTAGGCCGCGGAGCAGGCGGCGGCGGTTCTGCCGATTCGGGAGCATGGCCGGGACGGCGACTCGCTCTATACGGATGTTCATCGGACCTCCAGGGTGGTGGTGGTTTACGGGGTGGGAGTGGATTCGGTGGAACGCTGAGAAGGAACGGGGGCCGGGGCGGCGCCGGGGTCGGGAGTCAGGTCGAGGTCGGGCGCCAGCTGAAGATCAAGGTCGAGGTCTGCCTCGCCGAACAGATCTCGCCGGGTGTTGGCGGCGGATTCGCGCACGCCCTCACCGTCGATGGCGTGGTGCAGCCCGGCCCGGATCAGCGAGGCGAACTTGTACTCGGGATCGATGGCCAGCGCCCGGTCGACCGCGCACTGCGCGATCGACGGTCGGCCGATCGCCCACGCCGCCCACGCCGCCAGCGCGTAGGGCGCGAGCCGGAGCTCGGGATGCGGCGCCCGCCGCGCGAGCTCGGTGCACAAGCGCAAGAGCCGCTCGGCGGAGTCCTCGGTGGCGGCGGCACAGGCCAGGTAGTCGCGAACTCGCCAATTGCGCAGAGCGACGAGCAGCTGGGCTGCCTCCGCGTCGCTGATCAGCGCGGTATCGTCCGCCGACGGCTCCGCAGCGCCGACGGCCTGCCCCGGGACCCCGCTGCCACGACGTCCCGAGCGGGCACCGGGAATGGCGGCGGCATCGGCGGAGCCGGCGGGAGACGGAC
>JABFWL010000167.1 GCA_013362315.1 Catenulispora sp.
GCAGGTCTGAACAAGGCAGGTCTGAACGAGTCCTGTCTGAAAAGCCCTGGCAGCGAGCAGTATCAGTAGTCTCTATGGTCTGGTAGCGGCTGCTCGGCCCAGATCACCTTGCCGCGTGCGGTGTACCGCGTTCCCCAGCGCTGCGACAGCTGCGCCACCAGGAACAGGCCGCGGCCGCCCTCGTCCAGCGTCTGCGCGCGCCGCAGCCGCGGGGACACGCTCGACCCGTCGGCGACCTCGCAGATCAGGGCCCGATCCCGCAGCAGGCGCAGCTCCACCGGGCCGGTGGCGTGCCGGATGGCGTTCGTCACCAGCTCGCTGACCACCAGCTCGGTGGTGAACAGCAGGTCGTGCAGCCGCCAGGCGCGCAGCTGGCGGGACACCTCGGCGCGCAGGAAGGCCACCGCCTGCGGCGACAGCGGGACGTCCCACGACGCGACCCGGTCGGCGGCGGTGCGGCGGGCGCGGGCGGCCAGCAGCGCGACGTCGTCCCAGGGGCGGGACGGCAGCAGGCCGCCGATCGCGGCGGCGCACAGCTCCTCCGGGTCGCGGCCGGGGCCCTCCAACACCGCGCTCAGCCGGTCCAGCCCGGTGCCGATGTCCTGTTCCCGGCTCTCCACCAGGCCGTCGGTGTAGAGAACCAGGGTGCTGCCTTCGTCGATCGGCAGCTCCACCGCTTCGTAGGACGAGCCGCCGAGGCCCAGCGGGGGACCGGTCGGCAGGTCCAGAAACGTCACCGACCCGTCGCGCGCTACCACCGCCGGACAGGGATGGCCGGCCGCGGCCACCGAGCACATCCCGGTCACCGGGTCGTAGACCACGTACAGGCAGGTCGCCCCGATGATGCCGACGCCGCGCTGATCCTCCGCCTCATCAGCGTCCATCGACTCCACCAGCGCGTCCAGCTGCCCGAGCAGGTCCTCCGGCGGCAGGTCCAGCGCGGAGAAGTTGCGCACGGCCGTGCGCAGCCGCCCCATCGTCGCCGCGGCGTGGATGCCGTGCCCCACCACGTCGCCGACGACCAGCGCCACCCGGCCCCCGGACAGCGGGATGACGTCGTACCAGTCACCCCCGACGCCCTCCTGCGCGGGCAGATACCGGCTCGCCACCTCCACCGCGCACTGCAGCGGAAAGGCGCGCGGCAGCAGGCTGCGCTGCAGCGCCAGCGCCATGGCCCGCTCCCGCTCGAACCGGCGCACGTTGTCCAGGCACACGGCGGCCCGCGAGGCGAGGTCCCACGCCAGCTGGACGTCGTCCTCCTCGAACGGATCGGCGCTGCCGAGCCGGTAGAACGACGCCACGCCGAGCACGGTGCCCTGCACGCTGATCGGCGCGGCGATCACCGAGCTGCCCGGGTCCTCGGCCACCCACCGCCGCCCCGCGGTCGCCGCGGTCAGCGCCGTGTCGAGCACCGGCCGCCGCTGCGCCATGCACCGCGCCTGCGCGGTCTCGGCGCTGTAGGCGACATGCGCACCGGGCGGCCGATGGCTCTTGCCCGTCCGCACCGTCCGCACCGCGACCCGCCGCAGCTTCACCTCGGCGCCGGGCGGCGGGCCCTCCTCACCGTCGAGCACCCAGCTGGCCAGGTCGACGGCCACGTGCTGGGCGAAGTCCGGCAACGCGATCTCGGCGAGCTCACCGCCGGTGAGCTCCATGTCGAGCGTGGTGCCGATACGGCCGCTGGCGTAGAGGAGGAGGGCCAGGCGCTGGCGGGCGGCGAGGGCGATGCGGCCGACGGTGGGCTCGCCGACGAGGACGAGGCCGGGGGTGGAGGGGGAGGTGGGGGAGGGCGGGGGGAGGGGAGGCGGGAGGGGTAAGGAGGGGTAGGCGGCGGGGTTGAGGAGGGAAATGGCGTCTTGAGCGAGTTCGGGTTCGCCTCTTTCTTCGGCTTCGGCTTCGCTCCTGCCTTCGCCTTCCCACCTGCCTTCTCTTTCCCTTCTGCCTCCACCCCCGGCTTCGTCGCTGCGGCTGTCGGGGGAGTCCGCGGACCGGTCGGCGCCGGACGCAGCCGGTCTGGGGACCATGGCCCGAGTCTGGCCGGGGACCGCTGCGCTGGCCGTGCTGGGAGACGCCACACTGGGAATGGCCACATCGGATACCGCGTCCGCTACCGCCCGGTCGTCTACGGCGGCGTCAGCGTCTGCCACCGCGGGCCTCGGGGCGCCGACGTGCTCCTTGGTCTCAGGCTTGATCTGCGCCTTGACCTGCGGCTTGATCTGCGATCCCAGGCCGAGCTGCGCCGACGCGTGCCATCGGCCGTCGTAAGGCTCGCGCCCTCCCTGCTCACGGTCCCTCTCGCCGACCTGCCAGCCGTTCCCGTCACCGTCACCGTCACCCTCCGAGCTTGTGATCTCCGCTTCCGGGCTGCTCAACTCCACTTCAGTGCTAATCAGCTCTGCTTCCGGGCCTGTCAGCTCCGCTTCCACCATGACCACCTCCGTCCCGGCCGCGGACCGGCCGGTGCGGGCCGTGAGCGTGGCGTGGCGGCCGCCGGTCAGCGGGATCGTGACCACGTCCCGCCGGGCTGCCGCGACCAGCTCGGCCGCCTTGCTTCGGACGAGGTCGCCGTCGCGGGCCGACACCGGGACCGGCTGCCGCCCGACCCCGCGCCGTGCCCGGCCGACACCCCCGGCCACCTGCTGTTCCGTCCGCACCAGCGCCCGCCGGCGGCTGCTGCCGCTCGCCGGGACGCCTCCGACCGGCCCACCCCGGCGGCTCTCCGCCAGCAGGGTCCGCTCCCGAGCCGAGTACTGCTCCAGCAGCCGCAGCTCGATGTTCTCGGCAGCCTCCGCCGCCAGCGCCGCCATCAGCGGCGTCGCATCCCGACTCCACGACGTGAGGTCCACCACCCCCCGGATCCGCCCGCTGAACGGGTCCCGGATCGGCACCCCGGCACAGGCGAACCCCAGGTACCGGTCCGCGAAGTGCTCCCCACCCAGCACCACCGCGAGCCGCCCCTCCGCCAGCGCCGTCCCGATCCCATTGGTCCCGGCATCCGCCTCGTGATAGCTGAACCCCTCAGCCAGCTGCACCGCATCCAGATGCCGGTTCAACCCCGGCTCCCCGGCCCGCCGCACCAGCACCCGCGCACCCCCGTCGGTCAGCACCGCACTCACCTTGGTGTCGACAAGCAACCCGTGCAGCCGCTCCATCACCGGCGCCGAAGCCCGCAGCAGCAACTCCTCGGACTCCACCCCCGGCACATACGGCAGGTCGACATCCCCGGGCCCCAGCCCCCGAGCCTGGCACCGCTCCCACGACGCCAGAATCGCCGACCGCACCGCGGCCCCAGCAGCCCACCCACCGACCCCCTCGCCGGCAAGGAACCGCTCCCGAGCCCGCGCAGGCCCCGACTCCGACTCCCAAAAACTCCGAATAGCGCACCATCCCTGCACCGAAAGTAAGCGGCACCCACCCGAAGCTAACCCCGCCCCCGCCCCCACACCCCCCACCCCCGCCCGAAAGGTCCGAACAATCACCCGTCAGAGTGAGCACACCCACCCCACCCCCCGCCACCACAATCACGGTGAAACACCACCCCCAACTTTTGATATGGTTGACCCAACGCAAGCGGATCAGGCCCCAAGCCACCGACCCCTAGCGTTCACTCGTCCGAGTGGCGGAATGGCAGACGCGCTAGCTTGAGGTGCTAGTGCCCGTTAAGGGTGTGGGGGTTCAAGTCCCCCCTCGGACAC
>JABFWL010000641.1 GCA_013362315.1 Catenulispora sp.
GCTCGCCGCCGATGGCGTCGACGCACGCCGCGATCGCGCCGACGCCGTCCGCCTGAGCGAACGCCTCGACCGCCTCCGCAAACGTCGGGCCGTCCGCTCCCGCCTCCTGCGGCCCGGCACCGCAGTGCACCGATCCGACGACCCGCACGCCCAGCTCCTCGGCGGTGACCAGCGGGCATCCGGTGTGCGCGCCGGTCGTCACCAGGGCCAGGGCGGGACCGGCGGCGGCCGGGTCGGCCGGCTGCGGCGGCCGGGCCGGAACTCGGTGGCGATGGGCTTCCGGCGCCGGCCGGTGCCGGGCCGCCTTGGTCTGTTCGCTGGTCATCACGCTGGTGGCAGGCATCGCACCGCCCTCTCAAGGGGAACCGGACAGCAACCGAACAGTAACCTGACGATGTGTCAGTTTAGGACGCGACCGCGAATTAGCACAGAGGCAACGGCCAAGAGATCTGCGGTTCACACGCTCGTGTTCGTCATGGGCCCACTCGCTTTCGCAATGCCGAACGATCCACCTTCTGGCCGGAGGTCAGCGGCAGGCTGGGGACGATGCGGAGATCTTCCGGCAGCTTGTGTTTGGCCAGTCGCGGTCCGGCGAACAGGCGCAGCTCCTCAAGGGTCGGCGGTGCGTCCGGATCGGCGGGCACCACGAAGGCCACTCCCACTTGGCCCATCACGGTGTCCGGACGCGGGACCATCGCGACTTGGGCGACCGCTGAGTGTTCCTGCAGCACGCCTTCGACTTCCTGCGGGTGCACGTTGTAGCCGCCTCGGATGTACATGTCGTCGCGGCGTCCGGCCAGGCGCAGGCAGCCGGTGTCGTCGACCAGGCCGAGGTCGCCGGTCCGGAGCCAGCCGTCCGGCGTCAGCGCGGTGCAGGTGGCGATGGGGTCGTGCCAGTACTCGGACATGACCGACGCCGAGCGGATCCAGACCTCGCCGACTTCGCCGGACGGGAGCACGGCGCCTTCCTCGTCGCGCACCGAGATCTCGGTGCCTTGGCGTGGCCGGCCGACGGTATGGAAGAGCTCTTCGTCGGGGGCGTCGAAGGCCGTCAGCGTGCCCAGGCCGCCGGATTCAGTGCAGGAGTAGCGGATCGAGTACGCGGCGCCGAACGCCTCCCGCGCCCTGCGCACCAGCTCGGCCGGCGACGGGCCGCCGCCGATCACCAGAGCCCTGATCGCGCTGGTGTCGTAGGCGCCGAGTTCCGGTACCCGCAGCAGCAGGGACACCTGCGACGCGACGCCGCCGATGACCGGTATTCGCTCGGCGCACACCAGGTCGAGGGCTTCGCGCGCCCGCCAGCGCGGCAGGACGTGGAGGCGGTTGCCGGAAAGCAGGTGGCCGGCGAGCTTGGTCATGAAGCCGACGTGGTTCAGACCGGTCGCCACGAGCAACGGCATCGGCCCGGACTGGGCACGGGCGTCCATCTCGCTGATCGCGGCGATCTGCTTCGCCCCGAAGAGCGCAGCCTTCGGCAGCCCGGCGGTACCGGAGGTGAAGACGATGGTCTCCGGCTCCCCGTGCGAGCGCGGCTTGGGAGCGGTGTGCGTCCGCTCCCGGCCGAGCATCGGCAGCCCGGCGGCGAACTCCCGCCGATCATGGGCCTGGCGCACCGGGATGATCCGCGCGTCGGGCAGGTGCCCGGTCAGCAGTTCCTCGGTGCCGATGACGACGTCCGGCCGTGCCCGCTCCAGCATCGCCTGCCGCTCCGCCGGCGCGTAGTGCCCGCCGATCCCCGCGGTGACGGCGCCGATCTTGGCCAGCGCGCAGTAGGCGACGATGTAGTCGATGGAGTTGGGCAGCAACAGCGCCGCCACCTGCCCCTGCCCGACACCGCGCACCGCCAGCCGCGCGGCCATCGCCTCCGACGAGGCGTTGAGCTGGTGGAAGGACAATGAGAGCGGGCCCCGCCCGGCGACCACGGCGGTCGCCGGGCCATGGTCGCGAGCGGCTTTGCGGACGGCGTGAGCAAGGAAGGTCATCGGAGCTCCCTGAGGGTGGGGCCGTTCTGACTCCGGCTCAGATCTTCCCTTGCGCGGGGCTGGTAATCCAGCCCTCCGCTATGCCGCTACAGGCTTCTTCTGCGTGATTCCCATATACACAAGCCCGATCATCGCCGCGCGCAGCTCTGTCAGCTTGATGCTCCACGCCTCGAACACCCGCTGGTGCGCGGAGATCGATGCCAGCATGGCGACCAGGGCGCCGGCTGTCGCGGTCGGCGGCATCACGTCATCGGCCTTACCGGCCGTCTGGAGCTCCGTCATCGCGTCGGCCAGGGACAGGGTGACGTTGTTCAGGATCTTCATACGGATCTTGTGGAACCGCTTGTCCCCCTCGGCGGTCGCCAGATCCACCACCCGCAGGATGGCCTCGTGCTCGTTCCAGAACGCCAGGAAACCGTCCACCAGTGCCTCGGCGGCCTGCATGCCGGCGCGGCCGCTCCAGGTGCGGCCGTCGGCGAGCTCCTTCAGGTGCGCACCGTCCTTGGCCATGTCGTTGGCGATCTCGATGATCGCCGACTCGATGTCCGGGAAGTACTGGTAGAAGGTGGCCGGGCTGGTGCCGGCGAGCCGCGCCACGTCGATCACGGTGATGGAACGGTACGCCTGCGAGACGAGCATCTCGCCGAGGCACTCCAGCAGCCGGGCCCGGGTGGCCTGGCCGCGCTTCCCCGCGATCCGCCCGTCGACGGTGCGCACTTGCTGAGCTGTCATGCCGTCAGTTTATGCGGTGCGGACCGCGCAACCTGCGCTCGGGTTTCGTCGTACTGGGCACAGACCTGGGTGATCGGCGAAGATCGGCAGCCGGTATCATGCTCGTCACCCGCCGGACCCGCCGTCCGCGGCGTCCACTGCCCCGGCGCGGTTGAACCGTGGCGCCTCGCCGGCGCCGTGCACCAACAGTTCCGCGCCGGAAACCTGGGCCGCCTCGTCCGAAGCCAGGAACAAGCAGGCGTTGGCGATGTCGACCGGTTCGGCCATCCGTCCCATCGGCAGTCCCTGGCCGACCAGCGCGGCCGTCTCCGGGCCGCCGTAGTAGGCGGTCAGCGACTCGGTGAGTACCGGCCCCGGCAGTACGCAGTTCACGCGGATCCGCGGCGCCCATTCCAAAGCCAGGCTCTTGGTGAGCGCCAGCAGCGCGGCCTTGGCGGCGCCGTAGACGGCGGTGCCGGGGCTCGGCCGCGTACCCGCCACCGAGCCGATGTTCACGATCGCGGCGCCGCCGTGCGGCGGTGTCAGGGGGTGCATGCACTGCGCGGCGAACAGTGCCCCGAGGACGTTGAGATCGAACGCGGCGCGGGCCGCCGCCTCGGAGTAGTCCAGGGCCGCGCCGGGCCGGGCGCCGCCGGCGTTGTTGACGAGCACGTCGACCCGCCCGAACTCCTCGGCGATGGTCTGGAACGCGGCCCGCACCGACTCCCGCGAGCCGAGGTCCGCGGCGATGAACCGGCCGACGCCCCGCGACGGCTCGGTGCGCGCCAGCGTCACCACGGCGGCGCCGGCCGCCTCGAAGCGCGCCGCGACCGCCCGGCCGATGCCCCGGGTCCCGCCGGTGACGACGGCGACCCGTCCGGTGAACGACGTCACGGGGACTGTGTAGCAGAGGTGGCGTGCAGGTGGAAGCACCACGGCTTGCCCACCCGTCTCCCACCACCGCCCGTCAAGGAGACGCTACGCGTCACTGTGTCACACAAATGGAGGATTGACCGTTACCGAACCGGGGTGTCGACTCTTGCACAGTCCGGAGGAGATGACGATGGGCGAATCCGCCGCTGTACCCCTGGTCGAACCCGCTGGTGGCGGGGACGACGAACCCTTCTTAGGCGTGGCGTGGGCCGAGGCGATCGAGGCCACGGAACTGCTGCGCTCGGCCCTGGCGGCCCTCGGGCTGGCCGAGGAGATCCCGCGCCTGCGCGCGGACGTGAACGTGTACGGCCGGCCGATGGTCACGGTCGGCCGGATCAGCCCGACGGCGGCCCGGCGGCTGGCCGCGGCCCTGAGCCGGGCGGCGCAGCACCAGCCGAGGATCTACGGCCAGGCACAGGCCGGGCAGGGACAGGCACCGCCGGTACCAGTGCCCGGAGTGGCCGCGTCCCCCGCGGACTCCATTCGGCTGCCGGCGTGACTCATGTTCTGGATCTGTCCCGGACCCGTCCTGGATCTCATCACGGGCAAGCCGACGGCGGCCGAAGTCTGCGGGAAGACCCGGCCGCCGTCACCGCCCGAGAGGCGGATTGCCGCGTGGGGGTGGGTGCAAGTTAGCACCCGAAGATAGGCGCGAACCAATGCTTCGGTCCACGAGGTAAAACAAAACACGAAGAAGCGGCTGGAGCCCGACACGGCTCCAGCCGCGAACCCGGCCGACCCGGGGGGGATCGTCAACCGGGGTGGGGGCCGATCCCGCGGCCACCCACATCTTGAGCTTGCCGCAGCAGCTTATGAGCCGATCCCGGCGCCCGCCAACGTTTCGTCGCTGGAGCGAAAGGCTCAGGGCGCGGATGCTGCCACGGCGCACCACCTCAGCGCGGGCGCCACCCCGTCCCCCTGGGCCGGTCCCGGAACAGCTCCGCCTGCCGCTCGGCGCTGATGTTCCCCAGCTGCACGAGGTGCGGTGCGAGGCCCAGCGCCTGCCCCTTCGCCATCTCGCGGGCCGCCCAGATGGCGCGGACCGTACCCTGCACCGCGCTCGGTTCACTGGCCGCGATGATGCCGGCGGCCCACTCGGCGGCGGCGGCCAGCGCCGCGTTGTCCGGCGTGACCTCGCTGACGAAACCGATCTCGTGCGCCCGCCGGGCCGTCATCCGTTCGGCGGTGCCGAGCAGGGCCAGCCGGGCGAGTTCGCCGTGCGGCATGCGCTGCGCCAGGTGGATCGCCTCGTAGGCGAGGACCATGCCGTAGCTGACGTGCGGGTCGAAGAAGGTGGCGTGCTCGGCGGCGATCACGAACTCGCACTCGCCGAGCAGATAGAACGCGCCGCCGCAGGCCATGCCGTTGACCGCGGCGATCACCGGCTTCCACAGGTCGGCGGTCTTCGGCCCGAGCGCGATGCCCGGATCGTCGACCATGTAGGGCGAGGACGGCTGCCGGACCTGCACGTCCCGATCGATGCCGGTACAGAAGGCCTGGTCGCCGCTGCCGGTCACGACCACGCAGCGCACCGTGTCGCGGTGCCGCAAGGTTTTCCACAGCCTGTGGATCTCGTCGGCCATCGCCAGGTCGAACGCGTTGTGCCGCTCGGGACGGTTCAGCCTCACGTAGGCGACGCCCTCGCGCTCCTCGTAGAGCAGGGTACTGAATTCGAGATCACGCAGGTCACTCATCGCCGAGTCCAGGCGGCGACGGCGAGCCCTTCCAGATCCCGGAACACCACGCGCACCGGCTGGCCGATCTCGATCGTGGCCGGATCGACCGAGTCGATCCCGGTCTGCGGATCGTCGTCGGCGACCAGGTTGCCGACGAGGCGCAGCCGCCGGTCCTCCGCCAGCTCCACGACCACCACCGGATAGGGCGCGACCGCCGCGTAGTCCGGCAGCAGCGGCGGCCGCGGCACGGCGAAGGACCAGATGTGGCCCCGCCCCGACATCCGCTTCCACGCGAACTCGGTGCCCTGGCAGCGCGGGCACATGGGACGCGGCGGGAACAGCACCTCGCCGCAGCCCGCGCAGGTCTGCATCCGCAGCTCGCCCCGGGCGGCGTATTCGAAGAACGGCGCGCCGTCGTCGTCGACGAACGGTCTGAGCATCCGAGCAGCCCCTTTCAGTCCCGGCGCAGCAGGACGGCCGACGTCGGTACAGCTTCGCCCGCGGTGACCAGGCATGTCGAGGCTCCGGCGACCTGGTTCGCCGACGTGCCCCGCAGTTGCCGCACACCCTCGGTGATCAGGTTGAAGCCGTGGACGTAGGCCTCGGACAGGCCGCCACCGGAGGTGTTGATCGGCAGCCGGCCGCCGAGTTCCAGCGCGCCGTCCTCGGTGAAGGCGCCGCCCTCGCCCTTGCCGCAGAAGCCGTATCCCTCCAGGGACAAGGGGATCAGCGGCGTGAAGGCATCGTAGATCTGGGCCACGTCGACGTCCTCGGGACCGAGATCAGAGTGCTTCCACAACTGCTTCGCGGCGGTCCACGACGGCCCGGCGAGCGGGTCGTCGTTCCAGTAGTTGACCATGCCGTGGTGCTGCGCGGGCAGCCCTTGCCCGAAGGCATGGACGTACGCAGGCGGCTGCCTGCAGTCCCGAGCACGCTCGGCCGAAACCATCACGACCGCCAGCGCGCCGTCCGTCTCCAGGCAGTTATCGAACAGGCACAGCGGATCGGAGATCATCCGGGCACCGAGATAGTCGTCCATCGTGAGCTTGCGGCCGTGCATGATCGCCGCCGGGTTGGCGTTGGCACGGTTGCGGCAGGCGATGGCGATGTTGCCGAGATGCTCGCGCGTCATGCCGTATTCGTGCATGTAGCGGCGGGTCAGCACCGCGATCTCGTCGACCGGCCGCAGCAGTCCGAAGGGTCGCGTCCACTGCGCGGGCGTTGGCAGCTGGTTCACCGTGTCGGTCCACGGACGCGGGCCGCTGCCGCGCTTGCGGGAGCGCCACGCGACCCCGACGCTCGCCTGCCCGGTCGCGATGGCCATCGCCAGATGCCCGACGGTCGCGCAGGACCCACCGCCGCCGAAGCCGACGCGGGAGAAGAAGGTGACGTCGCCGGCCCCGACCGCCTTCGCCACCTCCACCTCGTCGGTGGCCTCCATGGTGTAGGCGGCGAACGCGTCGACCTCGTGCGCGGCGATGCCGGCGTCGTCCAGGGCCATCGCGATCGCGCGGCAGGCGAGCGCCTTCTCGGACGGCTCCAGATGTTTGGCGAACTCGGTCTGGCCGATGCCGACGATCGCGGCGCGGTCCTTCAAGGGCGTCGGAGTCACGGAGAACCTCTTGTTTCAAAAACAGACACAGCCCATCTGACGCTACGTCAGATATCTGCCTATCATGAGCCCCGGCACGGTGCCAGAGCCAACTTCGCGCGCGGAAGGCCATCCGGTGATGACGGTGCAGCACGGCGAGACGACGGTCCCGGACCTGGTGGCACGGGCCGCCGCGGAGTACGGCGACCGGGAGGCGGTGGTCGACGGCGCCGAGCGGCTGACATTCGGCGAGCTGGCGGCGCGGATCCGGCAGACCGGCCGGGCGCTGATCGCCTGGGGCGTGCGGCCCGGGGACCGGGTGGCGCTGTGGGCGCCGAACTCGGCGGAGTGGATCGTGACGGCGCTCGGCGCGGTGTCCGTCGGCGCGGTGCTGGTCCCGCTGAACACCCGCCTGAAGGCGGCGGAGGTCGGCTACATCCTGCGCAGGTCGCGGACGAAACTGGTCGCGGTGTCCGGCGAATTCCTCGGCGTGGACTACGTGGCGCAGATGATGACGCTGCGCGACGAACTGCCAGAGCTGGAGACGTTGACCGCGTTCACCGACGGCGGCCTGCCGCCGGTGGTGTCGCGGCGGCAGTTCCGGGCGCCGGGGATGAAGGTGCCGGCGTCGGCGTTCGATACGGCGGCGGCATCGGTGACCCCCGATTCGCCGGGCGATCTGTTCTTCACCTCGGGGACGACGGGAAGCCCGAAGGGTGTCGTGACCACACACGGGCAGACGACCCGCGCCTTCCGTCAATGGTCTGAGATCGTCGGACTGCAAGCCGGCGACCGGTATCTGATCGCCAACCCGTTCTCACACACGTTCGGCTACAAGGCCGGGATCCTCGCCTGCCTGATGCGCGGAGCGACGATGGTGCCACTGGCGTCGTTCGATGCGGCCGCGCTGTTCGAGACGATCGAGCGCGAGCGGATCACGGTGTTCCCGGCGGCGCCGGCGGTGTACCAGATGATGCTGGCGCATCCGGAGCTCGTGAAGCGCGATCTCAGCTCCCTGCGAGCAGCCGCGACCGGCGCGGCGGTGATCCCGGTGGAGCTGATCCACCGGATGCGGGACACGCTGGGGCTGGAAACCGTGGTCACCGCCTACGGGCTGACCGAGGCGACCGGCGTGGTGACGATGAGCCGCGACGGCGACGACCCCGAGACCGTGGCGCGTACCTCCGGCCGCGCCATCGACGGCGTCGAGGTGCGGATCGCCGAGGACACGCGGGAGATCCTGGTCCGCGGCTACAACGTGATGACCGGCTACTTCGAGGACGAGGCCGCGACAGCCGAGGCGATCGACACCGACGGCTGGCTGCACACCGGCGACGTCGGCGACCTCGACGAGGCCGGGAACCTGCGGATCACCGACCGGATCAAGGACATGTACATCTGCGGCGGCTTCAACGCCTACCCGGCGGAGGTGGAGCAGGTGCTGCTGGCGTATCCCGGCGTGCAGGAGGCGGCGGTGATCGGCGTGCCGGACCAGCGGCTGGGAGAGGTGGGGAAGGCGTTCGTGATCCCGGCGCCGGGGCAGGAGATCGACGCCGAGGCGCTGATCAAGCACGCGCAGGAACGCCTCGCCAACTACAAGGTGCCGCGGCACGTCGAGGTGGTCGAGGCGTTCCCGCGCAGCTCGCTGGGGAAGGTGCTCAAGCGCGAGCTGCGGTGAGTCTTACTGGACCTTCACAGACTTGTTCGCGGGGATACACGGCCCCGGGTCGCGCTTGTAGAGGCTCCAGGCTGTAATGACCCCCTGCTTCAAACTGGTCAACCGCACCACGAGGACCTCTCCGGCGGGGATATGCGCCGCGTCGATCGTCATGGCTCGGGCGCCGGTGCCGGGGGACAACCCTTCATAATTCCGGAAGTCGTCGTCCGCGAACTGCCTCCCCGTTTTCGGCTCGCAGGTCGGGACGATGATCCCCGAACCCTCGGACGCCGTGATCCGCTCGACCCGGGAGGAGATCCCGATCGAGGCCAAGGCGGCCTGGATCTTGGCGGCATCGAAGACCTCGCTGACCGACAGAGTGACCTTGCCGTCGCCCTTGGAGCTCAGACTGAACCCCGCTTCCTGGATGTCCAAGGTCTGGCCGGGTGCCAGGCGCTTCCCGGTGGCCGTGGCCAGTCCCCGCGCCGAGGCGGTGCCCGGGCCGGAGTCCGCCGACGGCGCCAGCACGCCGATCGCCGCCACCAGCGCCGCCATGGACGTCCCGACTCCGGCCGCCACAGCGCGGTGCCGGGTGCGGGCGCGGCGACCGAGTGCCACCACGTCGGCGGCGCTGGCGGTCATGGTCGCGCCGGCCACGGACCGGTGCAGCCCGTCGAACAGCTCGTCGTCGCTCGGCCCGGTCAGTCCGAAATCTTCAGTACTCTTCATCGCCTGACTTCCTCCTGCTCGTCACTTGCTTCGAGCTCCGCCCGCAGCGCCTTCGTCGCGCGGTGGAGGTGGGCCTGGACGGTGCCGGGCGCGACGCCGAGGGCGGCGGCCGTGGTCTTGGTGTCCAGATCGAGGAAGACCCGCAGCACCACCACTTCCCGCTGCCGGGGCGGGAGGCGGCGCAGGGCGGCGCGCAGCAGGAGGTCGGCGGCGGTCGCATCGCCGTCGGCCGAGTCCGCGCCCACCGTGCCCGCCGTGCCCGACGCCGCCCGGTCCGCTTCCGCGTCCAGCGCGCCGCCGTCCCACGCCACCTCGCGGCGGCGCCTGCGCCACCAGGAGACGTGCGTGTTCAGCGCGGTACGCACCACCCAGGCGGCCGGGGCCGGATGCCTGCGGAGCCGGCGCCACCCGGCCCAGGCCCGCGCGAACGCCTCGGCTGTCAGCTCCTCCGCCTGGTGGCGGTCGGGAACGGTGGCCAGCACGGCGCGGAAGCAGGGGTCGCGGTGGCGTTCGTAGAAGGCTGCGAAGTCTTCGGATCCTTGGTCCACAGTCATTTCACGCTTTCGAGTGACGATGCGTTTACCCGGACGGGAATACCGGATCGAATATCCTCGATTCGTGCGATATAGGGCAAAACCTGGAATGATCCTGATCCCATGAGACACCGACTCCTCCCCCCGCCCCGGACCGCCGCCTGGTCGGTCGGCCTGGTCCTCGCGCTGCTCGGCGGTGCCTCGGGCGCCGCCGCCGACGCCCCCGGCGACACCATCGTGGACGACCCGCCGGTGCTGGCGACGGCCGCCGTCCGGACCGGAGCGCCGATCGACGGGATCCCGTCCGGGCCGATGGTCAGCGGCGGCTTCCACATCCACGCGCACCTGACGCTCTACATCGACGGCAAGGAGATGTGGGTGCCGGCCGGCGTCGGCGTCACCCGGCCGCTCGTGCTGGACCCGGACCGTGCGGATCCGATGATCACGGCGGCCAAGGGCTTCTACTGGCTGCACACGCATGACGAGTCAGGCGTCATCCACGCCGAGGCCCCCGCGCCGCATCCGTTCACGCTGGGACAGTTCTTCGACGTGTGGGGACAGCCGTTGTCGCGCAAGGCGGTGGGGCCGGCGACCGGGAACGTCTGGGTACTGATCGACGGCAAGCCGTTCACCGGCGAACCGCGGTCGGTCCCGATCAAGCAGCACGAGCTGATCCAGCTGAACGTGGGTAGGGACGTGCCTTTCCAGTCGTATCAGTTCCCGCCGGACTACTGACCCGGCCGCTGACTGGAGGTTACTGACGGCCGGGAGGTTCGGGCAGCTCGGCGAGTTCGGCGGCCAGGAAGTCGCGCTCGACGTCGTTGTCGGTGAACAGCAGCGCTTCCTGGTACGCGGCCCGCGCCTCCTCGGTGCGTCCCAGGCGCCGCAGGGCGTCGGCGCGGGCCGCGGCGAGATACGCGTAGCCGGCGAGGCAGGGTTCGAGCGCGAGGGCGTCCAGAGCCCGCAGTCCGCTCTCGGGGCCGTAGGCGAATCCGAGCGCCGCCGCCCGGTTGAGCGCCGCGACCGGCGAGGGCCAGTGCCGCAGCAGGACGTCGTAGAGCCCGATGATCTCGGCCCAGTCGGTGGCCTCCCAGCTCGGCACCTCGGCGTGCACGGCGGCGATCGCGGCCATCAGCGCGTGCCGGGTCGGCGGCCGCCGCCGCAGCGCCTCCCGGACCAGCCGCCGCCCTTCCTGGATCGCCTCCCGGTCCCACAGGCTGCGGTCCTGGTCGGCGAGCAACACCAGCCGGCCGTCGACATCGACCCGCGCCGCCCGCCGGGCATCGGTGAGCAGCACGAACGCCAGCAGCCCCGCGACACCCGCGTCGTTCGGCAGCAGGAAACTGAGCATCCGTGCCAGGTCCCGGGCACGCTCCACGAGGTCCGTCCGCACGAGATCGGTCCCGGCCGGCGCGGTGTGTCCGGTGGTGAAGACGAGATCGACGACCGTCAGGACCGCGTCTATCCGGGCCGGCAGGTCCTCCGAGTCCGGGACGCGATACGGGATGCCGGCAGCGGCGATCTTCTTCTTCGCGCGCGTGATCCGCGCGGCCATGGTCGCCTCGCTGACGAGGAAGGCCCGCGCCACCTCCGCTGTGGTGAGGCCGCACACCAGCCGCAGCGTGAGCGCCACCTGCGCCTCCAGCGCGAGCGCCGGGTGGCAGCACGTGAAGATCAGCCGCAGCCGCTCGTCGGGGATGTCCGGCTCGGGCTCCGGCGGCTCCGCGAGCAGCAACGGCAGCCGACGGCGCAACGCGACGTCGCGCCGCAGCGCGTCGAGCGCACGGTTGCGGGCGACCGTGGTCAGCCACGCGGCCGGTCGGCGGGGGACGCCGCTCTCGGCCCAGGCGGTCAGGGCCTTGGCGTAGGCGTCCTGGACGCATTCCTCGGCGAGGTCGAGATCTCCGGCCACTCGCGCGGTCGCGGCGAGCACGAAGCCCCACTCCCGGCGGTGCGCCTCGGCGACGGCCGCGGCGACGGCGGAACCGGCGAGGTCGTCGCCGGATCCGCCGCCGCGCGCGGGTCCGGACATCTCAGCTCTCGTCCCACACCATGAGCGGCCGGACCTCGACGCCGCCGAAGCCGGCCGGGACCTGCTTGCCGATGGCGAGGGCGGCATCGAGGTCGGGGGCCTCGACCAGGTAGTAACCGCCGAGGGCTTCCTTGGTCTCGGCGAAGGCGCCGTCGGTGACCACGCCCTTGCGGACGCTGGTAGCGGTGGCAGTGGGCTGGAGTGCTTCGCCGGCCAGCACGGCGTCCTTGTTGTCGGCCATGAAGGCGCGGTGGGCTTCGGCGACGGCGGCGAATCCGGCCGGGTCCATGGCGGCGTAGGAGGCTTCGTCCTCGTAGATCAGGACCAGGTACTTCGACATGTCTGTCTCCTCTGGCGTCGGCGGGCTCCCGGTGAGCCCGGCACCGTTCCGACGAACGGGCCGGGCCGGGAATCGACAACCCCGCAGAGGATTTCTACGCCGGCCCGTCTCCCACCACCACCCGTCAAGGAGACGCTCCGCGCCGCGGTATCTATGCGAGGGGCAGCATCGTCCGCAGCAGTCCGCGCTCATCGGCGGCCCGGGCCGCTGCGACGCGCTCAGCGGTGACCTCGCCGTACAACGTCGACCGCTGTCGGGTCGGGCGTCCCAGCGGCGCGCAGATCTCCTCCAGCTCCGCGATCCCCTTCGCCGAGCCGTACTCCGAACCCGCCATCCGGGAGATGGTCTCCTCCATGAGCGTGCCGCCCATGTCGTTGACGCCGCCGCGCAGCATCAGGCGCGAGTTCTCCACGCCGAGCTTCACCCACGACGTCTGGATGTTCTTGATCCGGCCGTGCAGCATGATCCGCGCCATCGCGTGCACGGCGCGGTTGTCGCGCGGGGTCGGTCCCGGCCGGGCGATTCCGGCCAGATACACCGGGGCGTTGGAGTGCACGAACGGCAGCGGCACGAACTCGGTGAAGCCGCCGGTCTCGTCCTGGATGCGGGCCAGCACCCGCAGGTGCGCCACCCAGTGCGCTGGGTTGTCGACGTGCCCGTACATCATCGTCGAGGTGGTCGGGATCCCCACCTCGTGCGCGGTCTTCACCACCTCGATCCACTGCGCGGCGGGCAGCTTGCCCTTGGTCAGCACCCAGCGCACGTCGTCGTCCAGGATCTCGGCGGCGGTGCCGGGCAGCGAGTCCACGCCGGCCTCCTTCGCCGCGGTCAGGAACTCCCGCAGCGACAGGCCGGTGCGCGCGACTCCGTTCTGCACCTCCATCGGGGAGTACGCGTGCAGGTGCAGTTCCGGCGTCCGCTTCTTGATCTCGGCGGCCAGGTCGAAGTACGCCGTGCCGGGCAGGTCCGGGTGGATCCCGCCCTGCATGCAGATCTCGGTGGCGCCCACCCGCCACGCCGCCTCGGCCCGGTCGCCGACCTCGGACACCGACAGGGTGTAGGCGTCGGCGTCGGTGCGCCGCTGCGCGAAGGCGCAGAAGCGGCAGCCGGTGTAGCAGACGTTGGTGAAGTTGATGTTCCGGTTGACGACGTACGTCACCTCGTCGCCGACCGCGTCCCGCCGCAGG
>JABFWL010000511.1 GCA_013362315.1 Catenulispora sp.
GCCGCGCCGGTCCGCGCGTGCCGCAGCACCCGGGCCTCCACGTGGTCCAGCCACCGGATCTCCGCCTCACACTGGAAGATCATCGACTCCACCACCAGCGCGGCGGCCAGCTCCGCACCCCCCAGCCGCGCCTTCACCCGCGTGTAGTCCTGCAACGCCGCCAACGCGTGCTTCCGCTGCCCGTGCACGATGCCCGGCACATCGATCCCGTCCACGGTCACCGCGAGCGCCAGCTTCACCGCAAGCTCATCCCGCGGCCGCTCCGCCCGCGTCACCGGCCGCGCGAACCAGCTGTGCAACTCCTCCCGCCCGGCATCGGTGATCCGGTAGAAAACATGGTTCTGCGCATCCTGCCCGGCCGGCTCGACGAAGCCGTCCCGCTCCAGCCGGCTCAGCGTGGTGTAGACCTGCCCGATGTTCAACGACCAGGTGGCCCCGGTGCGCTCCTCGAACTCGGCGCGGAGCTGGTAGCCGTAGCGGTCGCCATCTGCGAGAACCGCCAGAAGGGAGTGTTTGACGGACACGTCAACGAACTCTTGCATACTGAGTATTGGGTGTGGTCACGGCTATATACATACCGGGTATGCAGCGGGCTCGGCAAGAGGTATGGCAGAACCCGCGAGTCAGATGTCTAATCGGGATGTGTAATGTCCCGGTTATGCAGATGGGCGAAGGCGTCGAGTGGGGCTGGTCAGGGTCCTGGCTTGCGGATACGTCCTCATGGCGGCGACCATGGCCGCCTTCGCGCTGCTCGCCGCGACGAAGACGCACCAGCCGGCCGCCGCCGCGCTCCTGGCGGCCGCTTGGGGAGCCGCGAGCTGGTGTCAGACGCCACCGCAGCAGCACCGGCTGATCACCGCCGCGCCCGCCGAGGCCCCGCTGCTCATGGCCTTGAACGCGTCCTCGATCTACATCGGCATCGGGCTCGGTACCGCCACCGGCGGAGTCCTGGTCTCCTCGGGTGCGGCTACGATGTCCACCATCGCCGCCGCCCTGGCAGTGCCGGCCCTGACGTGGCTCGCGGTCACCCGGGGCCGGACCACCAAGATTTCGCCAAGGTGATCCTCTGCGCGGAAGCCGTCGACTACCCTCGCGGGATGACTGGCCGACCCTCCGCCCTCCGGACCTCCGCGATCGTCGGCGCCTGCGCCGCCGTGCTGACCGCCTCCGCCGCGTGCGGGGGCAGCAGCGGTGGTAGTGGCGGCAGCGGCAGCGGCCCCGCGTCCTCTCCCCCGGTGGTCACGAGCACGGGTTCCGGGCCGGACGGCGGCGCCACGACCGGCGGCCTGACGCCCGAGCCACCCGCCGCCCCCGGCTCCCCGGCCGAGCTCGCGGCCCTCCAGCGCGTCGTCCCGCAGCCGACCAGCATCACGGCCAACGCCGGCGCGTTCACGCTCAGCGCCACGACCGCGATCCACGCCTCGGCCGACGCCGAGCCGATCGCCGCGGACCTGGCCGCCTACCTCAAACAGCAGACCGGCCTGGACCTGTCCGCGACCGGTGGTGCCGACGCTGCGATCCAGCTGACGGTGCAGAGCGCCGGCGGCGACCCGGCGTGGGGCACCGAGGGCTATCAGCTGGTGGTCGGCGCCGCCTCGATCAAGATCACGGCGGCTGGCGCGGCAGGCCTCTTCCACGGCGTGCAGACGCTGCGTCAGCTCGTCACCAGCGGCACTGGTGGTACTGGTAGCAGTAGCAGCACCGCCGGCTACCGCGTCCAAGCCGCCACGATCGCCGACCACCCCCGCTTCGGCTACCGCGGCGTGATGCTCGACGTCGCCCGGCACTTCTTCAGCGTCGCCGACGTGAAGTCCTATATCGACGCCGCCGCGCTCTACAAGGTGAACGAGTTCCACCTGCACCTCACCGACGACCAGGGCTGGCGCCTGACCGTGCCGGACTGGCCGAACCTCGCCTCAGTCGGCGGCGCATCCCAGGTCGGCGGCGGTACCGGCGGCTCCTACAGCCCGGCGGACTTGAAGGAGATCGTGGACTACGCCGCCTCGCGCTATATGACGGTGATCCCGGAGATCGACATGCCCGGACACGTCGGCGCCGCCGTCCACGCCGACCCGGAGCTGGCGTGCGACGGCCACAAGCATCCCGCGGTCACCAGCGTCTCTCCGGCCTTCGACTCGCTGTGCACGGCGGGCGCGCCGAGCACATCAACATACAGATTTGTCGATTCAGCGACCAAGGCGGCGGCCGACGCCACGCCGGGCCCGCTGCTGCATCTCGGCGGCGACGAAGCACAGGCCCTGAACCTGACCCAGTACAACGCCTTCGTCAAGCGCGCCCAGGACGTGGTCGCCGGACACGGCCGCACCCCGATCGCGTGGGCCGAGGCGGCCACCGCGCCGCTGCTGCCGCAGACCATCCTCGAATACTGGGACACCGCGCACCTGCTGCCCGCCGTGCGGCAGGCCGCCGTCAACGGCCGCAAGCTGATCATGGCCCCGGGCGATCACGCCTACCTGGACCAGCAGTACTCCCCCGGCTACCGGCTCGGGCTGCACTGGGCCGGCTACACGCCGGTGTCCAAGTCCTATGACTGGGATCCGGTGACGGTGCTGCCCGGCGTCGCGCCGGCATCGGTGCTCGGCGTCGAGGCGCCGCTGTGGACCGAGACGGTGAAGAGCCTCGCCGACGCCGAGACGCTGGCCTATCCGCGGCTGCCGGCGATCGCCGAGATCGGCTGGTCCACACCGGACTCCCACGACTGGGAGAAGTTCTCGCAGCGGCTGGCCAAGCAGGCGCCGCTGTGGGACCGTCTCGGCATCGCGTACTACAAATCCCCGGAGATTCCGTGGAGCTGAGCCGCCGGCCCCCCGGCACCGACGCCGACGCCACACCTCGCACCAGCGCGCGGTTGATCTACGCTTTCCGCAGGATGCAGGACTCGAATACAAGCGGTACTCCTGGTCATCATGATCTGGAAGGTCGCGGTCCGTATCGCCCGCCGCGAAGCGCTGCGCCACAAGGGCCGCTCCGTGCTCGTGGCGGCGATGCTGGCGTTGCCGGTGGCCGGCGCCTCGGCCGCGGACACGCTGTACCACACGGTGAAGCTCACCACCGCCGAGCAGCTGCAACGCGACCTCGGCCGGGCCGACGCGCGCGTGGACTACATCGCTCCAGCTCCGGTCCAGCAGCTCCCTGACGGCACGGTCCCGGCTCCGCCGCAGGCCGCCGCCATGCTCTCCGGCGCCCTGCAGGGCGTGCAGGTCGCCTCGCCGACCGACGCCGGCGTGCTCCCGCCGGGCTCGCGGGTCGTGGCGATGCCGGCCAAGCAGCAACTGCGGGTGCGGTCGCCGCACGGCTCCTACACCGTCCAGATCGCCGAGCGCGACCTTTTTGATCCACTGTTGTCCGGTATCTATAAGCACGTCTCGGGGCGGGCGCCGCAGGCCAAGAACGAGGTGACGCTGTCCACCTCGATGCTCAGCTCGCTCGGCAAGCATCTCGGCGACCGGATCAGCGCCGAATTCCTCTCCGGCGCCGAACAGCCCGGATCCGACGGCCGCCTGCCGGAGCACGACCTGACGGTCGTCGGCGAGTACGACGACCCTTCGCACCTGGACGCCGACGAGATCCTGGCCTATCCCGGCACTCTCCCCGAGCCGCCGGACTACACCGGCCCCACGCACTGGCTGGCGCAGATCCCCGGCGGCCTGTCCTGGCAGCAGGTGCTCCAGCTGAACCACGGCGGCTACGCGGCCGAGTCCCGCCTGGTCGCCGGGAACCCGCCGCGGGCCGACCAGGTCCCCATGCTGCGCGACCACCGCGGCGCCGCCGAGGGCAGCAGCCGGCTCAGCGAAGCGCTGATCGCCGTCGGCGCCGTCGGCGTCGTCATGGCGCTGCTGGAGGTGGTGCTCCTGGCCGGTCCAGCCTTCGCCGTCGGCGCCCGCAAGCGCCGCCGCGATTTCGGGCTCATGGGCGCCGCCGGAGCCGATCAGCGCATGGTGCGCGCCGTGGTGCTGGCCGACGGCGCGGTGCTCGGCGCGGCCGGCGGCGTCTTCGGGGCGCTGCTGGGCGTGCTGCTGGGCCGGCTGGCGCTGCCGGAGGCCGCGACCCTGACGCACCGCGAGCCCGGCGCCTTCCGGGTCGCGCCCGGCGAGCTGGCGCTGGCGGCGGTGCTCGGCGTGGTCACCGGCCTGATCGCGGCCCTGGTGCCGGCGATCATCACCGGCCGCCAGCACGTGCTGCAGGCGCTGACCGGCGGCCGGCGCGGGGTGCGGGGCGTGCCGTGGCGGCTGGCGACGCTCGGGCTCGTGGTGCTCCTGGCCGGGATCGCCGCCACCGGCTACGCCGTCTACCAGCCCGGGATCCACACCGTGCCGCTGGTGGTCGGCATCGCGGTGGCCGAACTCGGGGTCGTGGCCTGCACCCCGATGCTCGTGGCGCTGGCCGGCAAGCCGGCCCGCCTCCTGCCCCTGACCGGCCGCATGGCCCTGCGGGACAGCGCACGCAACCGGGGCCGCACGGCGCCGGCCGTCGCCGCCATCCTGGCCGCCGTCGCCGGCTCCACGGCCGTGGCCACGCTGCTGGCCACCGACGACGCCCGCGGCCGCGCGCAGTATCACAGCACTCTGCGCCCCGGGCAGGTGGCGCTGATGTTCGGCTGGGCCGCCGCCGGCCAGTCCCAGGCCGACTCCCGGCCCGGCCTGGCCGGCGGTCTGGACGACGGTCCGGGCAGCACGTCGATCGACGCCGGCAAGGCGATCGCGGCGATCAGCGCCGCACTCCCGGTCCGCTCGGCGGCGGTGATCCAGTCGCAGGATTTCACCGGCTTCGTCCCGATCGACGTGGTCGTCAAACGGCCGGTCGGGAACGACTGCCCGTTCTTCGGCCCGAACGGCGCCGCCCTGCCCGGCGGTTCGGACGGCGAGTCGCTGATCCAGTCCGACCCCCGCTGCACCGCCGCGTTCTCCGGCGGCCAGGTGGTCCCCGGCGACGTCGCCGCCCTGCGCGCGCTCACCGGCCGCGTCGACCCGCGGGCCGAGCAGGTCCTCAGCGCGGGCGGCATCGTGGTCTTCAACCGCTACGACCTGGCCACCGCCGACCCGGCCGGCCAGGCCGGGACCGCCACCATCGCGCTGCAGCGCTCCTGTCCGCCGGACGGCCAGGACGTGCCCGAGCAGATCCGCAAGCAGTTTGAGCCCTACTGCTCCGGCCCGCCGCCGGCCGACCAGACGCTGCCGGCGGCGGTCGCCACGACCCGGGACGGCACCCCGGTCAACGGGGTGCGTGCCCTGATCCCGCAGGCCCTGGCCGACAAGTTCCATGCGAAGTACGTGCCGTCGATGATCCTGTTCGATACCACCCGGATGCCGACCCGCGGCGAGGAGGAGCGCGCCAACGCCGCCGCCGAGTCGCTGGGCACCACCGCCCTGCTCAAGGTGGAGCGCGGCTACCAGGGCGGCGCCGATGCCATGATGCTGGCGCTGGCCGCGGTGGCGGCCTTCGTGACCCTGGGCGCCGCCGCGATCGCCACCGGCCTGGCCATCACCGACGGCGAGGCGGACCTGGAGACCCTGGCCGCGGTGGGCGCCCGCCCGCGCGTGCGGCGGATCCTGGCCGGGTCGCAGGCCTCGATCACGGCGGTCATGGGGACGGTGCTCGGCTCGGCGACCGGGCTGGTCCCGGCGGTGGCGCTCATCGAGGCCCGCTCCCACAGCTTCCTGCAGTCCGCCGCCGACGCGCGCACCGACTTCGGCCCCTTCCACGGCCCGCACGCGGTGCACGCCCAGAGCTACCTGGCGATCCCGTGGTGGTTCCTCATCGGCACCATCGCGGTCGTCCCCGCCCTCGCCGGCTTCGGCGCGGCGATCGTCACCCGATCGAAGGTTGAGATTCGGCGACGACGCGGATAGCCGGCCGCCGGGGCGGGCAAAGGTGAAAAGCAGCCGGATGGCGCGCACCTGGCGGGCGCGCCATCCGGCTTCCTGACCGGAGGGCCGGGAGCAGGCCGGCACCACGGCCGTTGACCAGGCCGGAACCGGATCGGGGCCAGGTCAGGGCCAGGTCAGGGCCAGGCCGGGCGCAGGCCGGGGCCAGGTCACGATCTGGTCAGGACTAGGGCGTGTTTGAGAATTCGGGTGGGCAGTGTTCCGCAGCTTTGAGCAGGTCGAGCGCGACGGCTCAGCGGCAAGCATGGCAAGACGGACGGCCTGCCTCATCCTGGTTGGCTGTGGCTGGTCGTCCGGCGCCGCCAGGCGCCGCCGATCAGCCGTCGCGCCCCGCCCGAATTCTCAAACACGCCCTAGATCACGGCTGGCTCAGGACCCGGCCAACGACGGCGGCAGGTCGCGCACCATGACCTTCCCGGTGGCGTTGCGCGGCAGCGCGTCGACGAACACCACGTCCCGCGGCACCGCGCTCCCGGCCAGTCGCCGCGCGACCACGGCGCGTACGTGCGCCGCGCTCAGCACCGCGCCGGGCCGCACCACGACGTAGGCCGCGAACCGCTGGCCGGAGTCGCCGTCCGGTACGCCGACCACCGCCGCCTCGCGCACCTCCGGCAGCGTCGCCAGCAGGTCCTCGACTTCGCGCGGGAACAGCCGCTCGCCGCCGCACACGATCATGTCGGCGTCGCGGCCGTGTACGAACAGCCGTCCGGAGGAGTCCACGTGCCCGCGGTCGTTGGTCGCCATGAACCCGGCGCGGTATTCCTTGTTCTCGCCGTTCGTGTAGCCGGCGAACAACATGTCGTTCCAGACGAAGATGCGTCCGGTGACGCCGCGCGGCACGACCGCACCGTGGTCGTCGAGGACCTTCAGCCGCGAGTCCAGCGGCGGGCGGCCGGCGGTCGTCGGGGCGATCCGGAGGTCCGCGGGATCGGCGACCGCGGCCCACGAGACTTCGGTCGAGCCGTAGAAGTTGTAGAGGACTTCCCCGAACACATCCATGAATCCGGTGACGACCGGCGACGGAATCGCCGCGCCGGAGGTGGCCACGATCCGCAGCGACGAGGTGTCGTACGCGTCGCGCAGCCCCGGCGGCAACTCCAGGATCCGCTGCAACACCACGGGGACGCCGAACACCACTGAACACCCGAAATCAGAGATCGCTTGCAGGGCGGCCTTGGGCTCGAACCGCCGCTGCAGGATCAGCGTGTTGCGCAACGGCATGCTGATCTGCAACGCCGCCAGGCCCCACATATGGAACAACGGCGTGGCCACCAGCAGCGACTCGCAAGCCTGCAAGGGGATCCGCGACAACAGCGCCGCCGCCGCGCCCAGACCCGGCGGATTGGAGCGATAGGCGCCTTTGGGCGCCCCGGTGGTCCCGGAGGTCAAGACGATCAACCGGCCCGGGACCTCCGGCGGACGCCGTCTGCGGCTGGAACCCGAGGCGATGACGTCCTCGACGGTGCCGACCACGGCCTCGGGGGCCCGATGGCCGTAGCCCGGGTGGGAGCCGGGACCGGCTTCCGGCCACGCGATGACGACCGGCGCCGGCATCCGCGCGGCGGCGACATGCTCGGTGAACTCGGCGTCGGCGACCACCACCGCCGGCTGGTGAGCCCGCAGCACCTCGGCCGTGGCGCGCGCCGACAGCCCGGTGTTCAGCAGCATCACGTCGGCGCCCAGCTCAGCGCAGGCCACCACGGTTTCCACGAACCACGCGTGGTTGCGGCACAGGATCGCGACCCGGCTCCCGGGTCCGGCGCCCAGCCGCTCCAGACCGTCGGCCAGCCGGACGGCCCGCCGGTGCAGGTCCCGGAACGTGACCTCGCGGCGCTCGTCGATCACCGCCGGCTGCCGCGGCGACCGGGCCGCGGCCGCGCGGTAGCCGCCGGCCACCGTCGCGCCCCAGCGGGCCAGGCTGCTCAGCTGCCGCGCGTTCCGGTCCGGACGGGCCGGCACCAGGACGCCGGAGCGCATCAGGATGCGCAGGACGCGCGCCCGCGCGCCCTTGGGGCCGGCGATCTCGCTACGGCTGGCGGACATGGCGGTGCTCCCTGCTCGGTGCTGCTCGGTGCTGCTCAGTGCTGCTCGGTGGTGCTCACCGTTAGTCGTGCTGCTCGGTCGGGCTCAGCTCTAGTCGGTGCTGCTCAGTGCTCGGTGCTGCTCAGTGCTCGGTGCTGCTCAGTGCTAGTCAGTGCTAGTCAGTGCTGCTCGGTCCGGCTCAGTCCCCGAGCAGCCGGCTGACCACCTTGCCCGTGGCATTGCGCGGCAGTTCCTCGACGAAGTACACGTCGCGCGGCACCGAGAACCGCGCCAGGCTGCCCTTCACCAGGGTTCTGACCTCCTCGGCCGTCATGGCGGCCCCCGGCAGCAGCGCGACATAGGCGGCGAACCGCTGTCCCCACTCCTCGTCCGGCACCCCGACCACCGCGCACTCCCGCACTCCGGGCTGCGCCGCGATCAACTCCTCGACCTCGCGCGGGAAGACGTTCTCGCCGCCGGAGACGATCATGTCGTCGTCGCGGCCGCAGACGTACAGCAGCCCGTGGGCGTCGACGTAGCCGCGGTCGCCGGTGGCCATGTAGCCGTCGGCGACCTCCTTGTTGCCGCCGTTGGTGTAGCCCTCGAAGAGCATGTCGTTCCAGACGAAGATCCGGCCCACCTTGCCGGTGGGCACCGGCTCGCCGGTCTCGACGTCCCGGATCACGATCTTCGAGCCCAGCGGCGGCCGGCCGGCGGTGGTCGGCGCCTGCCGCAGGTCCTTCGGATCGGCGATCGAGGCCCACGACACCTCGGTCGAGCCGTAGAAGTTGTAGAGGACCGGGCCGAAGGTGTCCAGGAACTTCGTCACCGACGCGGCCGGGATCGCCGATCCCGACAGCGCCACGATCCGCAACGAAGACGTGTCGTACTTGCTGATCACGTCCGCACCGAGGTCCAGCATCCGCTGCACCATCACCGGCACGGCGAACATCGCGGTCGAGCGCTTGGCCTGGATCGCCTTGAGCGTCGCCTCCGGGTCGAAGCGCCGCTGCATGATCAGCGTCGCCCGCAGCGGCATGCTGATCTGCAGGGCGGCCAGCCCCCAGGAGTGGAACATCGGCGCCGGGACCAGGATCCGCTCCCCGGCCCGCAGCGGGATCCGGCTCAGGATCGAGGCGGCGGCGCCGATCCCCGGCGGGTTGGGGCGGCGCGCGCCCTTCGGCGCCCCGGTGGTGCCGGAGGTGAGCACGATGATCCGGCCCGGCTTGGCCGGCGGCTTGCGGGGCGTGGCGGGGGCGGCGTCGATGACGTCGTCCAAGGTGAGCGCCACCTGGGCGCCGTCCTCGGGCCAGGCGTTGACCCGCAGCGCGTCCGGCGGGCAGCCGCCCAGCACCACGTCGAACTCGGTGTCGGCGATCACCGCCCGCGGCTGCTGCTCCTGAAGGACCTGCCGCAGCTGCCCGGCGGACAGCCCGGTGTTCAGCAGCACGGCGTCCACGCCCAGCTCGGCGCAGGCGATGAAGCAGGTCACCAGCCCGGCGTGGTTGCGGCACAGCAGGGCGATCCGGTCGCCGGGCTGCACGCCGCGCGCCTGCAGGCCGGTGGCCAGCCGGGTGGCGCGGGTGGTCAGCTCCCGGTAGGTGAGCACCACGCGCTCGTCGACGACCGCCTCGGCGTGCGGCGTGCGGGCGGCGGCGGCCCGGAACCCGCCGGCGATGGTGGCGCCCCAGGACTTCAGCGCCCGCAGCTGCCCGACGCTGCGGTGCGGCGGCCCGGGCCGGATCACCCCGGCCCGCACCAGCGTCGCGGCCACCGCCAGGGGGGATCCGCCGCCGTCTATGGTCGCGCCTGCCGGGCCGGACATGGTCGGTACCTGCTTTCTCGCCGTGAAAGAGTGCCGCTCGCTCGAAGTTACCCTCGGGTAAATTGGAGCCGACGTCAATACCCCGCACCGACCCGGCGGCCGCAGAGCCACCCGGGTGAATGTCATGGTGTTGAGAATGTACGGGGCCGCGCCCGAGGCCTAGAAAGGACTCATGCGACCCCGAGGGAACCCACCACGATCCCTGCGACGCCGGACGGTCGGCCGGCTGGCCGCGGCCCTGGTCCCCGCGCCGGCCGCGCTGGCGGCCGGGCCGGCGGGGGCTGCGGCGCCGGCTTCGGCCGCGGCCGCCTACGGCTCCGGCGGAATCGACGACTTCGCCTGCCGCCCCAGCGCCGCCCATCCCCGCCCGCTCGTCCTGCTGCACGGCACGTTCCTGAACCCGGCCGAGCAGTGGCCGGTCGCCGGCCCCTACTTCGCCGAACGCGGCTACTGCGTCTTCGAGCTCGACTACGGCCAGTACAACGGCATCCCGCTCGTCCACGGCATCGCCCCGATCGAGGACTCGGCGCGGCAGCTCGCCGCCTACGTGGACCGGGTGCTGGCCGCGACCGGCGCGCAGCAGGTCGACATCGTCGGCCACTCCCAGGGCGGCGGCGCGCTGCCGCGCTACTACCTGAAGTTCCTCGGCGGCGCGGAAAAGGTGCACGCCCTGGTCGGCATCGCCCCGACCAACCACGGCGGCACCGCCTCGGGCCTGTTCACGCTGGCGCAGCAGATCCCGGGCGCGACGCCGGTGATCGGGACGGCGTGCCCGAGCTGCGTGGAGCAGTTCGTCGGATCGGACTTCAACCGGCGGCTGGACGCCGGCGGCGACACGGTGCCCGGCGTGCGCTACACGACGATCGTGTCCAGGCTGGACGAAGTCATGACGCCGGTGTCGAACCAGTTCCTGACCGGTCCGAACGTGCGGAACGTGGTGGTGCAGGACCTGTGCCCGCTGGACGTCTCCGAACATGTGCTCGTGGGCACGGTCGACGGCGTGGCCTTCCACGAGGCGGCGAACGCCCTGGATCCGGAGAACGCCACGCCGACCACGTGCGCGGATCTGCTGAGCGGGGTGACAGGGCTGGTCGCCGGCGTGCTCTGAACGTGCTCTAGCATCGGCGCATGCCTTCGACGGAGCCCGGCGACGCGGCCGAAGCCGGCGAACCCGCCGACGTGTGGGTCGTGGCCGGGGCTCCCGGCGCCGGGAAGTCGACGGTCGCCGCGCTCCTGGCGCGGCGGCTCTCGCCGGTCCCGGCGGTCCTGGACAAGGACACCCTCTACGGCGGTTTCGTCGCCGCCACGCTGGCCGCCGCCGGGCGGGAGTTCGGCGAGCGCGAGGGCGCCTGGTACGACGAGCACATCAAAGCGCACGAATACGGCGGGATGACGGCGGCCGCGCGCGAGATCCGCGCCAACGGCTGCCCGGTGCTGCTGGTGGCGCCGTTCACGGGGCAGATCCGCGATCCCGCCCGCTGGTCCCGGTGGTGCGCCGAGCTCGGCGGCGGAACGGTCCGGCTGGTCTGGGTGCGCTGCGAAGTCTCGGCGCTGCGCGATCGGATCATCGCGCGCGGACGGCCCGAGGACGCCGCCAAGCTCGCGTCCTTCGACGCCTGGGCCGCGGCCATGCGCCCGGACACGCCGCCGCCGGTCCCGCACGCCGTGGTCGACACGTCCTCGCCCGACCCCGACGCGGTCCGCACCGCCCTGGCCGATGTTGCGGCGGCCGCCGAAGCGTCCACCCCGTAATGTTCCAGACATGAGCCCGTTGACCGCCACAGACTTGTTGACCGCCACCGGCACAGACCTTTTGACCGGCGCAGACCAGTCCCGCCGCGCCGAAGCCTTCGCCGCCCTGCACGCCGGCCCCGACGTCTTCGTCCTGGCCAACGCCTGGGACGCCGGCACCGCCAAGGCCTTCACCGCCCTCGGCTTCCAGGCCCTGGCGACCACCAGCGCCGGCATCGCGCACAGCCTCGGCACCTCCGACGGCGGCGTCACCCGCGACCAGAGCCTGGCCAACGCCCGTGCCATCGCGGCGGCGACCGGACTCCCGGTCGCCGGCGACCTCGAGGACTGCTTCGCCGCAGCGCCCGGCGGCATTGCCGAGACCATCCGCCTCGCCGCCGAGAACGGCCTGGTCGGCGGGTCGATCGAGGACGCGGTCGACGGCGCGGTGATCCCCCTGGAAGCAGCTGTCGAACGGCTGCGGACGGCGGTGGAAGCGGCCCGCGCGCTGCCGTTCACCTTCACCCTCACGGCGCGCGCCGAGAACTTCCTCTACGGCCACGACGATTTGAAGGACACGATCACCCGCCTGCAGGCCTACGAGGCCGCCGGCGCCGACGTGCTGTTCGCGCCCGGCCTCACCTCCGAGGAGCAGGTCCGCGCGATCGTCTCCGAGGTCGGCAAGCCGCTCAACGTCCTGGCCGGCGGCCCACGCCTGAACGCCACCGTCGAGCGGCTCGGCGAGTGGGGCGTGCGCCGCATCAGCCTCGGCTCGAACCTCTCGCGGGCCGCCATGAGCGCCGCGATCCTGGGCGCGAAGGAGATCGCCGAGCACGGGACCTTCGAGTTCAGCCGCGGCAACGTCCTGACGCACGGCGAGGTCCAGGGCTACTTCGGATAGCTCGGGGCCGGTCAGGACTCGGTCAGGGCTCCATCAGGCCTCGGTCAGGCTCGGTCAGGCTCGGTCAGAACAGCGTCGGCGTGTCATACACCAGCGGCCGCCGACGCTCCGCGGTCCGCACCCCGGCGACCGTCGCCCCCTCCCCCGCCGCGACGGTGTGCCGGCCGGCCAGCAACCGCGAGTCCAGAAGCAGCAGAGCACCGTCGGCGACGGCCACGAACACGTGCTTGCCGATCACCGCGTGCACTTCCCCCGCCAGCGTGCCGCTGCCGTCCAGCGCCTCCACCTCGTGGTAGGTCGCCGGGGCGCCGTCGCCGAGGCCGAAGAACGCGGTGTTGTCGGTGATCGGCCCGTCGGGAACCGGCTCAACGCAATGCTCGGCCAGAATCCGCAAGGCCCTGGTCCGAGCCTCGACCAGCGCGGTCCTCAGCCCATCGCCGTCCGGCAATCCCCACCAGGCCTGGACCTTCGCGCGGGAGCGGAAACGCTCCTTGGCCAGGCCGGATGCGGACAGCGTGAGCTCGGCGCGCCGGATCGCCGGCAGCGGACCGGTGGCGATGATCGTGAAGCCGATCGCGCCCTGCTCCAGCAGCCGCGCGACGCCACGCTGCACCCCGGTGATCCCCACCTTCAGCATCCCGGGGGCGAACCACGCCAGGTAGAGCTGGTAGCTGCGGCCGTCGTCGACGACCCGGTCGCGGGCGATGGCCAGGCCGTGGTCGCGGTTCTGACACACCGGGCACTGGGCCAGCGTCGCGGCGGGGTCGATGTCGGCGTCCTCGGCGCACGCGGTCCGGCCGGTGCCGGGCGCGGTCCAGCCCACGCAGCGGCGGCGTCCCGACCAGGACAGAGCCAGGCGGGAGCCGGGGGTCAGGGCTTTGAGGCGCAGGTCGCCGCCTTGGACGGCGGTCAGCGCGGGACGTTCTTCGAACCAGCTCAGGCCGGTGCACAGGCGGTCTATGCTCGTTCCAAGA
>JABFWL010000459.1 GCA_013362315.1 Catenulispora sp.
GCCGGGGGCGACCGCGCCGCCGGAGCCGCCGCAGCCGCAGCTGATGGCGATGCCGCGGGCGCCCAGGGAGATGATGCCGCCGATGTAGACCAGCAGCAGCAGCGCCGACATGATCGCCACCAGGCGGGTGCCCAGGCCCAGGATCAGCAGCAGGCCCAGGGCCAGCTCGAAGTAGGGCTGCGCGTAGCCGAACGTCGTCACCAGCGACTCCGGCAGGATCCGGAAGTCGCGCACGCTCTGCGCGTTCGACTCCGGGGAGCCCAGCTTGCCGACGCTGTACCAGAACCACATGACCGCCAGCAGGACCCGCATGACGAGGCTGATCCACTGCTGGTTGGTGTCCACGAAACCGCGCAGACCGCCGCCGGTCGGCGCGTCCTTGGCGGGCGCCTGGGAAGCCATCGAAGTCATAACCCCAGAGGATACGGGCTGTGAAGAACCTCGCGGGAGTGCCGCTCACTCCCGCGAGGCAACTTCCTAGCAGTTTCTCAGCTACTGCCTGCTATCGGCAGGCATCGTCCATGACCATCCTTAGTCGTCCTTATCGGACGCTATCGCGCCTTACTGCCCCGGCGCACGCCTTCGGCCAGTTCGGCGGCGAGTTCCCGGACCGCGTCGACGCCCCTGCGCGGGTCGCGGTTGTCGAGCAGCCGCCGGACGAACGCCGAGCCGACGATCACGCCGTCCGCGTAGGCGGCGATCTCGGCGGCCTGGTCGCCGGTGGAGACGCCCAGGCCCACGCAGACCGGCTGGCCGGTGGCCTGCTTGGTGCGCTCGACCAGGTCGCGGGCTGCGTGCCCGACCTGGTCGCGGGCGCCGGTGACGCCCATCACGGCGCCGGCGTAGACGAAGCCGCTGCACGCCGCCGCGGTCAGGGCGATCCGCTCGGGCGTCGAGCTCGGCGCGACCAGGAACACCCGGCCGATGTCGTGCTTGTCGGTCGCCTCGATCCAGGGGCCGGCCTCCTCGGGGATGAGGTCCGGGGTGATGACGCCGCTGCCGCCGACCGCGGCGAGCTCGGAGGCGAAGCGGTCGACACCGTAGTGCTCGATCGGGTTCCAGTAGGACATGATCAGCGCCGCCGCGCCGGTGTCGGCGACCGCGCCGGCCGCGCGGATCACGTCCGGCGTGCTGGTGCCGCGGGCCAGCGCCTGGTCGGCGGCGGCCTGGATGACCGGGCCGTCCATCGCCGGGTCGGAGTACGGCAGCCCGACCTCGATGACGTCGCAGCCGCCTTCGACCATGGCGCGCATGGCGTCGATGGAGCCGTCGACGGTGGGGAAGCCCGCGGGCAGGTAGCCGATCAGCACCGCGCGGTTCTCAGCGCGGGCGGTCTTGAGGACGTCCTGAAGCCGGTTCACTGCTCTCCCCCTTCGCTGTGCCCATTGTCGATAAAGTCGACACCGAAGTAAGCGGCTGCGGTGTGCATGTCCTTGTCACCGCGGCCTGAAAGATTCACGACGATGACCGGCTCGCGGCCGAGCTCGGCGGCCAGCTGCGGCGCGATGCGCAGGGCCCCGGCCAGGGCGTGCGCCGACTCGATGGCCGGGATGATGCCCTCGGTCTCGCACAGGGCGCGGAAGGCGTCCATCGCTTCGGCGTCGTCGACGGGCTCGTATCTGCCGCGGCCGGTGGCGTGCAGGTAGGCGTGTTCGGGGCCGACCGCCGGGTAGTCCAGGCCGGCGGAGATGCTGTGGCTCTCCTGGGTCTGGCCGTACTGGTCCTGCAGGAGGTAGGTGCGGGTGCCGTGCAGGACGCCGACCGAGCCGCCGGTGATGGAGGCCGCGTGCAGGCCGCTGGCCACGCCGGAGCCGCCGGCCTCGAAGCCGTAGAGCCGCACGGACTCGTCCGGCACGAAGGCGTGGAACATGCCGATGGCGTTCGAGCCGCCGCCGACGCAGGCGCAGACCGCGTCCGGCAGGCCGCCGGTCAGCTCCAGGGTCTGGCGCCGCGCCTCCACGCCGATGACCCGGGCGAAGTCGCGGACCATCGCCGGGAACGGGTGCGGCCCGGCGGCGGTGCCGAGGGCGTAGTAGGTGGTGTCGGCGCTGGCGACCCAGTCGCGCAGCGCCTCGTTGATGGCGTCCTTCAGGGTCTGCGAGCCGATCGCGACCGGCACCACCTCGGCGCCGAGCATCCGCATCCGGGCCACGTTCAGCGCCTGGCGGCGGGTGTCCTCGGCGCCCATGTAGACGACGCAGTCCAGGCCGAGCAGCGCGGCGGCGGTCGCGGTGGCCACGCCGTGCTGGCCGGCGCCGGTCTCGGCGATGACCCGGGTCTTGCCCATGCGCTTGGCCAGCAGCGCCTGGCCCAGCACGTTGTTGATCTTGTGCGAGCCGGTGTGGTTCAGGTCCTCCCGCTTGAGCAGGATCCGGGCGCCGACCCGCGCCGAGAGGTTGTGCGCCTCGGTCAGCAGGCTCGGGCGGTTGGCGTAGTGCAGCAGCAGGTCGGCGAACTCTTGGTGGAACGCCGGATCGGTCTTGGAGACCTCGTAGGCCTCGGTGAGCTCCTTCAGCACGGCCATCAGCGCCTCAGGCATGAAGCGGCCGCCGAACAGGGCGTTGTCGGTCGGGAAGTGCCCGGTGTCGTCGGGCATCGCGGCGGTGGCCGCGTACGCGGAGATGATCTCAGCGCGGGGATCAGTCATGACGGATGTCCCAGGATGAGTGATGTGTACAGCTACGGCAGAAGACGGATTTACGCTTCCTGCCATCGCCGGCTCGCCGGCACGTGCCGCCACCACGGGCGGCGGCGGGCTGCGGCCCTCGGCGCGGAGCGACCGAGGATGGGTGACCGGGCGGAAAATCGCCGGAGCTCCGAGCCTGGCCGCACCGGTGCCTTGCCACGCGCTGCGCTTGCGGCAAGCCCACGACCCACAGCCAACACCGGGCTGAGGGCCGTGGTCCGGCACGCCCAGCCTCGTTCCCGACGAGTTTTCCGTGCACTTCGACGGCTGCGCCGTCTCGTCAGACCGGCCACCAATCCTCGGTCGCTCCGACTCGACATCACGATCGTGGATCCTACCGGCTCCGAAAGCGGTTAGGCGCGGCCGTTCCGCAACGCGGGATGCGCGCCGGCGGCGACCAGATCGGCGACCGCGGCCCGCGGGTCCTTGCCGGTGACCAGCGACTCGCCGACGAGCACGGCGTCCGCGCCGGCGTTGGCGTAGGCGATGAGGTCGTGCGGGCCGCGCACCCCGGACTCGGCGACCCGGACGACGCCGTCGGGGATGGTCGGGGCGACGCGGGCGAAGGTGTCGCGGCTGACCTGCAGGGTCTTCAGGTCGCGGGCGTTCACGCCGATCAGCCGGGCGCCGGCGTCGACGGCGCGGCGCGCCTCCTCCTCGTCGTGCACCTCGACCAGCGGCGTCAGCCCGATCGTGCCGGCCCGCTCGATCAGGCTCTCCAGCGCCGGCTGGTCCAGCGCGGCGACGATCAGCAGCGCGAGGTCGGCGCCGTGCGCGCGGGCCTCCCACAGCTGGTAGCTGGTGACGATGAAGTCCTTGCGCAGGACCGCGATGTCGACCTTCTTGCGGACGTCGTCGAGGTCGGCCAGCGAGCCGCCGAAGCGGCGCTGCTCGGTGAGGACCGAGATGACGGTGGCGCCGCCGGCCTCGTAGTCGGCGGCCAGCCCGGCCGGGTCGGCGATCGCGGCGAGCGCGCCCTTGGACGGAGAGGAGCGCTTCACCTCAGCGATGACCTTGACGCCGTCCCCACCCGCGCCACCACGACGGAGCGCCTCGACGCCGTCGATGGCGCTGTCCAGCCGGGCGACCCGGGCCTTCAGGTCGTCGAGGGTGACGCGCTGCTGGCGCTCGGCGAGGTCGAGGCGGACTCCATCGATGATCTCGGCAAGTACGTTCACCGTCGTCAGCTCCCCTCGATCGCCACACGAAGCGCCGGCCGCTGCCGCGAGAGCCGCGGCGGCGTGTCCGACGTCTCACTCTAGCGGCTCGTGAGGACGCGCGAGTCCAGACGATCTTCGCACTCAGCCCCGCAAGCCGCCGCGCCGCAGGTCAGCGGCCTGCTCGCGGCGGTTCACGGCACCGGGCGGCAACGGCTCACTTCGCCGGAGCGCCCAGGCCCATCGCGGCCAGGACCTTGCCGACGAGCGGCGAGATCAGCGCCAGCGCGCCGCCGGCGATCGCGAGCGCCGGCGCCGAGGCGACCAGGCCGGCGCCGCCGGCCAGGAAGCCGACGATGCACAGAAGAACGGCGGTCCAGGCCGCCGGGGTGTTGCCGTGGTCTGCGCCGCTTGTAAGGCCTTCACCGTGGGATTGGGATGACGACATGCTGCTGCGTGCTCCTTGCGCGTACGGGGATCTCTAGCGCATCCATTGTCACCGATTCGGCCTAATGGTCCGCGCCCGGGGTCCCGGTGACGGCGGCCTCCCGCTCGGTGGGGTCCTCACCGCGGTCGAGGGCGTCCCAGAGGTCCCTCGCGGTGCCGGTGTCGGCCACGCGCTCCTGCTTGGACGCGGCGTTCTCATACCGGGACGACATGCCAGGCCACGCGGCGCCACGCAGCAGCGCCGCGACACCGGCGAGCGCGACCAGCACGCCTCCGGCGACCGCGAGCAGCCACCACGAGGCGGTGTGCGCGGCCACGGCTCCGGTGGCGAAGTGCTTGGCGGCGGCCTTCTCGCCGAGGACGTGGGCGGCATGCCCCGCACCGCGCGCCCCGATCGCGCTGACAGCGGCCCCGACACCGACCGCGACCAGCAGCGCGCCGACCAGCCGCCGCGCCAGCCGCCGGGTGGCGAGCAGCGCCAGCGCCCCGGCGAGGGCGGTGAGGGCGAGAGTGGTGACGGCGGCGGACAGGTCGTTGCCGGTGGCCGAGACACCGAGGGTGCTGGGCGCCTCGCCGGCGGTGCCGTCAGCCCAGACCCGGCCGGCGGCGGCCCAGGCGAGGATGCCGCCGAGGAGGGCGAGCAGGACGGTGGCGGTCAGCTCGCGGCGGCCGGAGGTGGAAACGGCGGCGGGCTGCTGGTCGATGCTGGAGCTGGAAACGGCAACGGCCTGCTCAGCCTGGGTGGTGCTCGGCGTGGCGGCAGGCTGCTGCTCGGTACCGGAACTAGAAACGGCAACGGCCTGCTCAGACTGGGTGCTCGACGTGGCGGCAGGCCGCGTCCCAGCCTCCTGATCCGCCCTCTCAGCGTCCGTACTCACTGGGCCTCACCATTCCCCACAGCCGAGCGATCCCCCGGCTCTTCTCCGACAGCCGACCGCAGCGTCCCCGCCACCGCCACCGCCTTCAGTACCGCCATCGCCTTGTTCCGGCACTCCTGGTCCTCCGAGGCCGGGTCGGAGTCGGCGACGATGCCGGCGCCGGCCTGCACGTACGCCACGTCGTCGCGGATCAGGGCGGTGCGGATGGCGATCGCGGTGTCGGCGTCGCCGGCGAAGTCGAGGTAGCCGACGATGCCGCCGTACAGGCCGCGCCGGGTGGGCTCGTTCTCCTCGATGATCTCCATCGCGCGCGGCTTCGGGGCGCCGGACAGGGTGCCGGCCGGGAAGGTCGCGGTGACCGCGTCGAAGGCGGTCTTGCCCGGCGCCAGTTCGCCGATGACGGTCGAGACGATGTGCATGATGTGGCTGTAGCGCTCGATCGCCATGAAGTCGACGACCTCGACCGTGCCGGGGCTGCTGATCCGGCCCAGGTCGTTGCGGCCGAGGTCGACCAGCATCAGGTGCTCGGCGCGCTCCTTGGGGTCGGCGAGCAGGTCGGCGGCGAGCTGGGCGTCCTGCTCCGGGTCGGCGCCGCGCGGCCGGGTGCCGGCGATCGGGTGCAGCATGGCGCGGCCGTCGGTGACCTTGACCAGCGCCTCCGGGGAGGAGCCCACGATGTCGAAACCGGAGCCGTCCGGCGTGGGCACCCGCAGCAGGTACATGTACGGGCTCGGGTTCGTGGCCCGCAGCACCCGGTAGACGTCCAGCGCCGAGGCCGTGACCGTCGCCTGGAAGCGCTGGCTCACCACGATCTGGAACGCCTCGCCGGACTTGATCTCCTCGATGCAGCGCAGCACCGTCTCGCGGTAGTCCTGGGGCGTGCGGTTGGCGGCGAAGTCCGGCGCGGCCGCCGGGTCGAACACCTGCGGGGTGTTGACCTGCGGCACGGTCAGCGCCCGGGCCATCGCGTCCAGCCGCTCGACCGCCCGGGCGTAGGCGTCCTCCACGCCGGAGGGCAGGTTGTCGTGGTTGACGACGTTGGCGATCAGCCACACCGATCCGTCGGCGTGGTCCAGCACCGCCAGGTCCAGGCTGAGCAGGAATGTCAGCTCGGGGATGCGCAGGTCGTCCTTGGCCAGTTCCGGGATCCGCTCCAGGCGCCGCACCGCGTCGTAGCCGAGGTAGCCGACGAGCCCGCCGGTCAGCGGCGGCAGGCCGGGCAGCCGCGGGGTGTGCAGCAGCTCCAGCGTCTCGCGCAGCACCGCGAGCGGGTCGCCGCTGGTCGGCAGCCCGACCGGCGGCTCGCCGATCCAGTGCGCGGCGCCGTCCTGTTCGCTGAGCGCGGCGCCGGTGCTGACACCGACGAAGGAGTACCGGGACCAGATGCCGTGCTCGGCCGACTCCAGCAGGAACGTGCCGGGCCGCTCCCCGGCCAGCTTCCGGTAGAGCCCGACCGGCGTCTCGCCGTCGGCCAGGACCCGGCGCACCACCGGGATCACCCGGCGGTCGCGGGCCAGCTCGCGGAAGGTCGGCAGGTCGGGGGTGTCCACGCCCGGGGGGAAGGCCGTCATGGGTCGATTGTCCCAGAGGGACTGCGGCCGCCCGGCACGGCCCCGGCGCGCGGCCTCCGGGCAGGGCGCGTAGTGCGCCCTCAGCCCAGCGGCAGTTCCCCAGCGTCGAAGCAGGTCCGGTCGCCGGTGTGGCAGGCGCCGCCGCTCTGGTCCACCTTCAGCAGCACCACGTCGCCGTCGCAGTCCACCGCCGCGGACTTCAGCACCTGCACGTTCCCGGACGTGTCGCCCTTGGTCCAGTACTCGCCCCGGGACCGCGACCAGTACGTCACCCGCCCCGTGGCCAGCGTGCGGCGCAGCGCCTCGTCGTCCATCCACGCCAGCATCAGCACCTCGCCGGTGTCGTACTGCTGCGCGATCGCCGCGAACAGGCCGTGGTCGTCGCGCTTGAGGCGGGCGGCGACGGCGGGGTCGAGGGCGAGGGTCTGGCCGGAGGCTGCGTCGGTCATGGTCCCATTATCGCCCGCCGCGTAGCCGGCACGGTCCGAGGCACGAGCCCCGGGCACGTGCCGGCTACAAAGCGATCACCCCCGGCGGGCTCGGACGTAGGCGTTCGTCGCCGGCAGCCAGAGCGCGACCGCGAACAGGACCGCGCAGCCGAGCTCGGCCGCGTCGAGGGCGTGCAGCGCCGTGGGCGTGTCGTCGCCGAGGTCGACGAACGCCATGATGACCGGCAGCGCCACGAACACCGTCGCGGCGATCCGGAGCTTGCGCGCACCCCGCAGGATCGGCCTGGCCAGCGCCAGGTAGACCAGGGCCAGCACGATGCCGATATAGGCACGGTTCTGCAGCACGTGGTACTCGGCGTTCACGGCGTCGTCGAGCAGCGGGCCGAGGTCCAGGCCGGCCGCCGAGGCGCTGCCGAGCTGACCGCTCAGCAGGCTGGTCGCCATGTCGTGGAGCATCGAGCGGCCGTCGGCCAGGGCGACGACGGCGTAGCCGAGGGTGCTCAGCGCGGCCAGGACGGCGAGCGCCGTGGCGGCCTTGACGGTCGTCGGCGCGCCGGCCGAAGCCGGGCCGCGGTCCCGGCCCCGGCCTTGGGGAGCGCGGGCGCTCGGTCGGTCGCGGGTTTCGTGGGTAGTCAACGTTCTTCCTCCTATGACGGCATGCCGAAGCGAGCCGTCAGGCGGCTTGAGAAGCGGATGGGATATCAGTGGTCGACTATGCGTCGGCCGCGCAGCGAGTCTGCTATCCGGCGGCGATCCGCGTCCACACTTCGCCGCTGTCATCGCGAATAGTTGACAGGGAACTGAGATCAGTTCGCGGCGGCGGACGCGGGCTCGGCGGGGCGTGTGCTGTACTGCCGTGATGGATTCCGCCGACCTGCCGGCCCCGCTGCTGGACGCCACCTTCGACCAACTCCGTACCCTGACGCTGGTGCACGACACCGGCTCGGCCCTGCGGGCGGCGCGGGTCCTGGATCGGGAGCAGTCGAGTGTGCAGAAGCAGCTCGACACGTTGAACCGTGCCTTCCAGCGGATGTGCGGCGAGCCGCTGGTGCTGAGGACGGGCCGGGGCAAGGACTTCCGGTTCACGCCGACCGGCGAGGCCGTGGTCGAGCTGACCCGCCGGACCCTGGCGCAGTGGACAGATGGGGTGCACGCTATTCGGCGCCGCCACGGCACCCGGCTCACGGTGGGCACCACCGAGCTGATGCTGCCGTTCCTGGCCGCGGCGCGGGAGCGCATCGCGGAGTCGTTGGCAGCGCGGGGTGTGCGGCTGCACGTGGTGCACATCCGGACCCGCGAGTTCGCGGCGGCGCTGGAGGCCGACGCGGTCGACGTGGTGTGCGGCAGCATGGTGGTCCCGGCGGGCGGGACCGCTCATCGGTCGGTGTACGACGTCGTGGAGCGGTATCGCAGTCGGCTCGCCGTTCTGACGAACCTGCCGACGTCCGTGCTGCCCGACGTGCCGGTGTCCTCGGCGCAACTCGCGACGCTGCCTCTGGCGCTGCCTTCGGACGGTCTGGTGGTGGAGTTCCTGTCCCGCTGGTACGGCCCCGACCACCGCGAGCGACTGTACGTCGCCGCGGACATCAGCGATCTGACGTACGGCTTCTCGCTTCTCACCTCAGGTCTGATTCCAGGGTGCGTCCTGGTAACGGAGGGCATAGCTCACGCGGCGACCAGCGGCAACCTCCCGGCCGCCGCCGGCCTGCGACACGTCCCGCTCGGCTCCGACTTCACGCCGGACCTGGAGCTGCTTACCGGCGCGTTCGCCCGGCGCGGCGAACGTGCTCGCGTCGCGCCGGGGCATCCGCTGGCGTTGTGTTGGGCGGCGTTCGAGGCTGAGGTGGCGGCGCAGACGCCGGCGTTCTCGCGGGCGTGATCGCGCCGCCGCCGTTCACCAATGGCCAACGCTCAGCCGCCGCAGCCACTCATCAGCCACCGACCACCGCCACCGCCCTACGAACGCTGCTGCCCTACGAACGCTGCTGCCGCGCCCAGCTCTCGTGCAGCCGCGAGTACACCCCGCCGGCCGTGACCAGTTCCCGGTGCGGCCCGCGCTCGACGATCCGGCCGGCGTCGAAGACGAACACCTCGTCCGCGGCCTCGGCCGTGGAAAGCCGGTGCGCGATCGCGATCGACGTGCGGCCGCGCGTCAGGCCGTCCAGCGCCCGCGTGATCCGGACCTCCGTGGCCGGGTCCACCGCCGAGGTGGCCTCGTCCAGCACCAGCAGGTCCGGGTCGGCGATGTAGGCGCGGGCCAGCGCCACCAGCTGCCGCTCCCCCGCCGACAGGGACTCGCCGCGCTGCCCCACGCGGGTCGCCAGGCCGTCGGGCAGACCGTCGAGCCAGTCGATCAGGCCCAGGTCCTCGAAAGCACTGCGGACTTCCTCATCGGAGGCGCCGGGCTTTCCGTAGCGGACGTTGTCGCCGACCGTCATAGCGAACAGGAACCCGTCCTGCGGCACCATCACCATCCGTGACCGCAGCGTCTCGAACCCGATGTCCTTCAGCGGCACGCCGTTGATCAGGATCCGGCCCGAGGAGGGGTCCATCAGCCGGGTCAGCAGTTTGGCGAAGGTGGTCTTGCCCGAGCCGGTCTCGCCGACCACCGCGACCCGCGTCCGCGGCTTGATGTCGGTGCTCAGCGAATGCAGCACCGGCGGCCCGGCGGGATAGGCGAACACGACCTCTTCGAAGCCGACGCCCAGCGGCCCGGCCGGCGGGCTGACGCCCTGCGCGCCGGGATCCACCACGTCCGGCGGCGCCTCCAGCAGGCCGACGATGCGCCGCCAGCCGGCGATCGCGTTCTGGGCCTCGTTCAGCATCTCGGTGCCGAACTGCACCGGGGAGATGAACAGCGTCACCAGGAACAGCATCCCCGCCAGCTCGCCGGCGGTCAGCTGCCCGCCGACGCCGAGCAGCACGCCCACGACCACGATGCCCGCCGTCGCCAGCCCCGCGACCAGCTCGCCCATGGAGAAGGTGACCACGATCAGGCGCTGGGTGCGCAGCTGCGAGTCCCGGGTGGCCTGGACGGCCTCGCCGATCCGGCGGCCGGCACGGTCCTCGATCCCGTAGGCGCGCAGCACGTCCGCCCCCACCAGCGCCTCGGAGACCTCGCCGAGCATCTGGCCGTAGCGGCGCCGCACCTTGCGGTAGGCCCGGCCGGTGCGGGCCTGGATGCGCCGCATGATCAGGAACATCGGGACGAAGCAGGCCCACACCAGCAGCGTCAGCTGCCAGGAGTACACGGCCATCACGACGGTGACCACGAGCACCTGCGCGGCGGCGACGAACAGCTGCATGCCGCCCTGCTGGATGAAGACGGTCACGGTGTCGATGTCGCTGGTCACCCGGCTGACCAGGGCGCCGCGCTGCTCGGCCTGCTGGTGCAGCAGCGACAGGTCGTGCACGTGCCGGAACGCCTTGGTCCGCACCTCGGCCAGCCCGCGCTCGCTGGAGGTGTAGAGCCGGACGTTCATCAGGTACGCCGACACCGCCGTGACGAGCACCGCGACGGCGCTGAGCGCGACCATCGCACGCACCTCGCCGTAGTCCGGGCCGCCCTTGGCCAGGATGCCGCGGTCCAGCGTCTGCTGCACGGCCAGCGGGATCACCAGGCGGCCGACGGTCGCGATCGTCGCCAGCAGCACGGTGACACTCAGGCCCCTGGTGAAGTCCGGGGCCAGGCGCAGCCCGCGGCGCAGGACCGCGTAGCCGCCGTCGGTGGCCTCGGGCAGCTGGAAGCCGGCGGGCTTCGCGTCGAGCGTCGCGGTGCTCATCGGCCGGCCTCCTGCAGCGCGCCGTCGCGCGGTTCGGGCAGGCTCTCGTCGTCGTCCATACCGGCGGCCTCCGCACGCTCGTCGTGGTCGCGCTCGTACGCGGTGATCAGGTCGCGGTAGCCGGCGCAGCGCTCCACCAGCTCGGTATGCGTGCCCTGATCCACGATGCGGCCGTGCTCCAGGTACACCACCTCGTCGGCGAGGGCGATCGTCGCCTTCCGGTAGGCCACCACCAGCACCGTCGAGGCCAGCGTGCCCTCGCCCGCCGCCTCCCGCAGCCCGCCCAGAATGGCCGCCTCGACCTGCGGGTCGACACTGGCCGTACAGTCGTCCAGGATCAGCAGCCGCGGCTGCCGGATCAGGGCCCTGGCCAGCGCCAGGCGCTGCCGCTGGCCCCCGGACAGGGTCGCGCCGCGCTCGCCGATGACGGTGTCGAGCCCGTCGGGCAGCCGCTTCACGAACCGCTCGGCCTGCGCCAGCCGCAGCGCCGCCCAGATCTGCTCGTCGTCAGCGTCGCCGTCCAAGCCGATGTTGTCGCGAATGCTGTCCTGGAACAGGAACGTCTGCTGCGGCACCAGCGCCACCTGCGCCGGGACCTGGCCCCGGGCGAAGTCCCGCACGTCCTGGCCGTCCAGCCGCACCGCACCGGCAGTGGGATCGGTCAACCGCGCCAGCAGCGCGGTCAGCGTCGACTTGCCCGAACCGGTCGGACCGACCAACGCGACGGTGGCACCGGGCCGCAAGGTCAGGTCGAGATCCTGCAGGATGGCCTGGCCGTCGTAGCCGAAGCTGACGCGCTCCAGCTCCACAGCTGCGGCCCCGGAGCTCGAAACGGCGGTCGCCGTCCCGTACTCCATGTCACCCCGCGCATCGAGCACCGCCTTGACCCGCTCATAACCGACCACCGCCCGCGGCAGCTCACCCAGCACCCACCCGATGGCCCGCAGCGGGAACGCGAGCAGCGTGATCAGGTACGCGATCTGCACGACCTGCCCCGGCTCGATCGCCCCGGAGGCCACCCGCGACGTCCCCACGAGCAGCGCCACCAGCACCCCGAGGTTAGGCACCGCCTCCAGCGCCGGGTCGAAGAACGCCCGCGCCCGCCCCGCGGCGATGTTCGCGTCCCGCAGCCGCTCGGCCGCCCCCGCGAACCGCACGGTCTCCACATCCTCGCGCCCGAGCGTCTTCACGACCAGCCCGCCGTCGAACGACTCATGCGCGATCTCAGCCACACCAGCCCGCTGCTCCTGCGCGGCAGCCAGCCGCGGCGCAGCGAACCGCTGATAGACGGTGTTCAACACGATGATCGCCGGAAACAACAGGAACCCGATGATCGCAAGCACCGGATCGGTGAGCAGCATCGACACCAGCGCCGCGACCATCATGATCAGCACCCCGAGCGACATCGGCAACGGCGCGATGAACTGCCAGGTCATATCAACGTCCGACCCGGCGTTCGACAGCAGCTGCCCCGTGGGATGCCGCCGATGCCACGACAGCGGCAACTGCAGGTACCGCTCCGACACCGACTGCCGGTACCGGGCCTGCAACCGGAACTGCATGACCCCGGCCAGCAACCGCCGCCCGATGATGCCGAGCACCTTCGCCAACGCGACACCCAGGATCAGCAACCCGGCCGCCGCCGTAGCCCCAGCCGGCACCTTCCCCGCCCGAAACGCCGGCAGCACCGCATGATCAGTGGCCCACCCCACAGCCCACGCCGACCCCACGGTCATGACCCCGTACACCGCACTCCCGGTCACCGCCGCCGCGAAAACCCTGGGCTCAGTGCGAATCCCCACCCCGAGCAACCCGAATCCCCGCCGCAGAATCGACCTCCGCGCACCCGCCTGCAAACTCTCCGTACTCAACTCCACCGCCCTCACCCGAGCCGACACCCCAGACTCCACAATGGCGGACAACATCCCACGAGGTAAAACCCATTCCACAACCTCAGGTGTTACACCAACTCACTGCAACGCTCCGGACACCCGGCACCGCCCAGCACCCGCTCGCCAGCCGCGCCGCCCCACCGTCAGCGCGACCGGCCCGCCGCCCGGCCGCCAGCGGCCAGCAGGACCCGCCCCGCCGCCAAACCGCCGCCCACGCCTCACCCAACCGCCAGCGGCCAGCCCAGCCAGGCCCCGCCGCCACGAACGCCGACCCCCGCTCAGACCACCAGCGGCCAGCTCGACCCAGCCCCACCGCCAAACCGCCGCCCACGCCCCTCCCAACCGCCAGCGGCCGACGCGACCCCGCCATCCGCCCAGCCCAGCGCCTCGCTTTTCACAAAACCGAGGCTTCCGGGCTTCCCGTCGCGTCGGCGGGCGAAGCCAATCGCGCCGGTCAGGCGGTGTCAAGGCCCGAAAACGCCACCACCCA
>JABFWL010000057.1 GCA_013362315.1 Catenulispora sp.
GGGCACCTCAGGATGAACCACGCCTACGTCCGCCCCGGCGGCGTCGCGCAGGACCTGCCGCCCGGCGCGGTGGACAAGATCGGCAGCTACGTCAAGCTGATGCGCAAGCGGTTCCCGGACTACGCGAAGCTGTGCAACGAGAACCCGATCTTCCGCGGCCGCACCGAGGGCGTGGGCTACCTGGACCTGGCCGGCTGCATGGCGCTGGGCATCACCGGCCCGGTGCTGCGCAGCGCCGGGCTCCCGCACGACCTGCGCAAGTCCGAGCCCTACTGCGGCTACGAGACCTACGAGTTCGACGTGCCCACCTGGGACACCGCCGACTCCTACGGCCGCTACCGGGTCCGCCTGGCCGAGATGTACGAGTCGCTGCGGATCGTCGAGCAGTGCCTGGACCGGATCCAGCGCACCCAGGGCCAGCCGGTCATGGTGGAGGACCGCAAGATCGCCTGGCCCGCGCAGCTGGCGCTGGGCAGCGACGGCATGGGCAACAGCCTGGACCACATCCGGCACATCATGGGCGACTCCATGGAGGCCCTGATCCACCACTTCAAGCTGGTGACCGAGGGCTTCCACGTCCCGCCGGGGCAGGTCTACGCGGCGGTGGAGTCCCCGAAGGGCGAGCTCGGCGTGCACATCGTCTCCGACGGCGGCACGCGGCCGTACCGGGTCCACTTCCGCGACCCGTCCTTCACGAACCTGCAGGCGACCGCGGCGATGTGCGAGGGCGGCCAGCTCGCCGACGTCATCGTCGCCATCGCCTCGATCGATCCCGTCATGGGTGGAGTTGACCGGTGACAGCGTACGAACACCTCACGAAGCTGGACGCGGACGCCGCGGAGATCGTCTCCCGGTATCCGCAGTCCGGCTCGGCCCTGCTCCCCCTGCTGCACCTGGTGCAGAGCGAGGAGGGCTACGTCTCCCCGGCGGGCATCGAATACTGCGCCGACAAGCTCGGACTGTCCACCGCCGAGGTCTCGGCGGTGTCGACGTTCTACACCATGTACAAGCGGCGCCCGGTCGGCGACTACCACGTCGGCGTGTGCACCAACACGCTGTGCGCGGTGATGGGTGGCGACGCCATCTTCGCCGCGCTCAAGGAGCACCTCGGCGTCGGCAACGACGAGACCACCGAGGACGGCCGGCTCACGCTGGAGCACATCGAGTGCAACGCCGCGTGCGACTTCGCGCCGGTGATGACCGTCAACTGGGAGTTCATGGACGACATGACCCCGGGCAAGGCGGTCCGCCTGGTCGACGAGCTGCGCGCGGGCAAGGACGTGCAGTCCACCCGCGGCCCGGCGCTGTGCACCTTCAAGCAGGCCGAGCGGATCCTGGCCGGGTTCGAGGACCCGCGCGAGGGCGCGGTGGCCGGCGGCGGCGCCGCCGGGCACGCCTCGCTGGCCGGTCTGCTCGTCTCGCAGGGCCGGACTCCGACCGGTCCGGCCGTCACCACGGAGGCGTCCGAGTAATGGCACCCGAACTCACCCCCGTCCTGTCCCGCGGCTGGCTGGACTCCGAGCCCTGGACGCTCGCCGGCTACCAGCGGCGCGACGGCTACACCGCCGTCAAGCAGGCGCTGCGGATGCACCCGGACGAGGTGATCCAGCTCGTCAAGGACTCCGGCCTGCGCGGCCGCGGCGGCGCGGGCTTCCCCACCGGCATGAAGTGGGGCTTCATCCCGCAGAACGACGGCAAGCCGCACTACCTGGTGGTGAACGCCGACGAGTCCGAGCCGGGCACCTGCAAGGACATCCCGTTCATCATGGCCAACCCGCACGAGCTGGTGGAGGGCGTGATCATCGCGTGCTACGCGATCCGCGCCAGCCACGCGTTCATCTACGTGCGCGGCGAGGTCCTGCACGTGCTGCGCCGGCTTCAGGCCGCGGTGCGCGAGGCGTACGAGGCGGGCTACCTCGGCAAGAACGTGTTCGGCACCGACTTCGACCTCGAACTCACCGTGCACGCCGGAGCCGGCGCCTACATCTGCGGTGAGGAGACGGCGCTGCTGGACTCCTTGGAGGGCAAGCGCGGACAACCCCGTCTGCGTCCCCCCTTCCCGGCCATCGCAGGGCTCTACGCCAGCCCCACTGTGGTGAACAACGTCGAGTCCATCGGTTCGGTTCCCGCGATCATCCGCGGCGGCGTGGACTGGTTCAAGGGCATGGGCAGCGAGAAGTCCCCGGGCTTCACGCTGTACTCGCTGTCCGGCCACGTGAAGCACCCCGGCCAGTACGAGGCGCCGCTCGGCATCACGCTGCGCGAGCTGCTGGACTACGCCGGCGGCGTCCGCCCCGGGCACCGGCTGAAGTTCTGGACCCCCGGCGGCTCCTCCACGCCGATGTTCACCGAGGAGCACCTGGACACCGTCCTGGACTACGAGGGCGTCGGCGCCGCCGGCTCGATGCTCGGCACCAAGGCGCTGCAGATCTTCGACGAGACCACCTGCGTGGTGCGCGCGGTGCTGCGCTGGACCGAGTTCTACGCGCACGAGTCCTGCGGCAAGTGCACGCCCTGCCGCGAGGGCACCTACTGGCTCGTGCAGATCCTCAAGCGCCTGGAGAAGGGCGAGGGCTCCGAAGAGGACCTCGGCAAGCTGCTGGACCTGTGTGACAACATCATGGGCAAGGCCTTCTGCGCCCTCGGCGACGGCGCCACCGCGCCGATCACGTCCTCGATCAAGTACTTCCGGGACGAGTACCTGGAGCACTTCGAGCGCGGCGGGTGCCCCTTCGACCCGTCCCTGTCCACCGCGTGGGCCGACAGCCCGCTGTCATTCGCGAGGACCAGCGCATGACCGTGACCACAACGAACAGCGCCGACAGCGAGAAGGAGGTGACGGTGCCGACCCCGCCTCCCGTGGAGCTGGTGACCATCACCATCGACGGCGTCGAGCTCCAGGTTCCCAAGAACGAGCTGATCATCCGCTCCGCGGAGCGGATCGGCACCCAGATCCCGCGGTTCTGCGACCACCCGCTGCTGGCCCCGGTCGGCGCCTGTCGGCAGTGCATCGTGGAGGTGGAGGGCCAGCGCAAGCCGGTGGCCTCCTGCACCACCACGGTCACCGACGGCATGGTGATCAAGACCCAGTACAGCTCGCCGGTGGCCGAGAAGGCCCAGCGCGGGGTGATGGAGCTGCTGCTCATCAACCACCCGCTGGACTGCCCGATCTGCGACAAGGGCGGCGAGTGCCCGCTGCAGAACCAGGCGATGAGCAGCGGCGCGGGGGAGTCCCGGTACGAGGGCGCCAAGCGCACCTTCCCCAAGCCGATCAACGTCTCCAGCCAGGTGCTGCTGGACCGGGAGCGCTGCGTGTCCTGCGCGCGCTGCACCCGGTTCGCCGACCAGATCGCCGGCGATCCGTTCATCACCCTGATCGAGCGCGGCGCGCAGCAGCAGGTCGGCATCTCAGTGGCCGAGGACCAGGACTTCGCGTCCTACTTCTCCGGCAACACCGTGCAGATCTGCCCGGTCGGCGCGCTCACCGGCGCCGCGTACCGGTTCCGCTCCCGGCCGTTCGACCTGGTGTCCTCGCCGAGCGCCTGCGAGCACTGCGCCGCCGGCTGCGCGCTGCGCACGGACCACCGGCGCGGCAAGGTCACCCGGCGGATGGCCGCCGAGGACCCGCAGGTGAACGAGGAGTGGAACTGCGACAAGGGGCGCT
>JABFWL010000565.1 GCA_013362315.1 Catenulispora sp.
CGGTGCCGGCGCCAGCGCCGGTGCCAGCCCGGGCGGGCGCAGCCGCGGACGGGGCGGCAGGCGTGACGGGCGCCGGATCGCGGTCCGGGCGGTCCGGGTCTTGCGCGTCTTGCATCCCGGCGGGTTCCCCGTTCAGCTCCTCGTTCAGCTCCCACTTCCGGTCGAGGTCCTTGCTCGGCTGGAGCACGATCTCCTGTTTCACGGCCCGGCCCCACCCCAGATACAGGTTCATGGTCTGCTCCAGCTCGCGCTCGGCCTCCGCGCCCCGGCTGAGGACCAGGTTGATGTCGCGGCTGCGGCCGTGGTCCAGGCCGAGGTCGAGCAGGTCCGGCCGGACGTCGGCGCGGCGCGGCAGCCGCTTGAGCTTGATCCGGTCCGGCCGCACGTCGGGCTCGGGCTCCGGACCGAAGCGCGCCCGGACCTTGCCCAGGATCGCCCGCAGGAGCGGGGCGGGCACGGCGATCGGGACATACGCCGCGCAGCCCGACAGGCAGGCGGCGGCCAGTGCGGGATAGGAGTCCCCGGCGAAGCGCTCCACCGCCATCGCGACCACGGCCACCGCCGCGCCGCCGAGCACCGGCCGCCAGCACACCGCCGCGATCCGTCGCGGGTCGACGCCGACGGCGCCGAGGACGACCTGGTACGCCGGGGCGATCAGCACCAGCGCCACCGCCACGTGCGCCACGCCGACGCCCAGCAGGCCGTTGCGGTGGCCGCCGTAGATCAGCGCCGGGACCAGGGCCACCAGCCACAGCGCCTGCACCGCCAGCAGCGCCCGGGAGCGGCCGGCGGCGACCAGGAAGTCGTAGCAGAGTTCGAAGATGATGCGCAGCAGGCCGAGCAGCGCCAGGTAGCGCAGGGCGCCGGCCGAGCCGGACCACTGGCCGCCGTAGACCGCGCTGACGATCGGGCCGGGCAGCGCGAACAGCAGCGCGCAGGCCGGTACCGAGGCCAGCAGCAGCGGCGACAGGCCGCTGGCGAAGCTGCTGCCGAGCGACTCCTGTGATTCCGCCGCGCGGGAGAAGCCGGCGAAGGACACCCGGCGCGCGGTCTCGGAGATGGCCCGGACCGGCCAGCTCGACATCGTGAACGCCACCCGGTACAGGCCCAGCGCGATCGGGCCGAGCGTGGCGCCGACCACGACCGAGTCGGCGTTCATCGTCGCCAGCACGAACAGGCTCGCCCCGGCCAGCGGCGCGCCGTAGCGGATCAGCTCGCGGGCGGTGGCGCGGTCCCAGCCGGGCCGCAGGTAGCCGGGGGCGGCGACGGCGCAGCCGATGAGCGCGCAGACGACACCGGCCACGCCGCCCCAGGCGAAGCTCGACGCGCCCCAGCCGGCGAAGGCCAGGACCAGCGTCAGGCCGGAGCTGACGGTGAAGGTCACCAGGTCGATCGTGAGCCGGGCCCGTTGCCGGAACTCCCGGGTCAGCACCGCGTTCGGGACGCAGGCCAGGCCGTCCACGACCACGCCGAAGCACAGGATGCGCAGCACGCCGACCGCGTCCGGGGAGCCGAGCGCGCGGGCCACGGTCGGAGCCAGAACCCACAGCACGGCGTACAGCAGCAGGCTGGAGCCGGTCGCCAGGGTCACCACGGTCGGGGCGAACTCGCGCGGATTGCGTTCCCAGCGCACCACGGCCAGGCTGACGCCGAGTTCGTTGAACGAGAGCAGCACGGCCTGCACGACGCCGCCGAGCGCGTACAAGCCCCAGTCCCGAGGGGTCAGAGCCTCCCGCGCCAGGATCACGCCGGTCGCGAACGTCCCGATCCGGATCACCAGGGTGTTGATCAGGCTCCACTTCGTGGCCGAGCGGACCTGGTCGCCCAGAGACTCAGAGCCCTTACGTCGATGCTTCTTCACGACCCACCGCCCGAACGCTCGGCGGCTTCTGTGCGAGCGATCCCCAAATAGGCCCCCGAACACCCGAGTAGCAGGAAGAACAAGCCGCTGAGCATGGGGAAGCTCAAGGTGTCGAAGGTCGCGCTGATCACCAGCATCACCGCGAAGGCGGCGGCGAAGCACTGGCCGAGGTCGCGCTGGGCCGGATCGACGCTGAGCCGGCGGCCGAGGCGGCCGGCGCGGATCCCGGTGAGATAGATGATCAGGACCGCGGCCACTCCGGCCACTCCGATCTCGACGAGAGCCAGCAGATAGTAGTTGTCGGTGTAGCGGTACAAGGCCGGGATGAAGGTCGCCGGCCCGCGGCCGAACCACGGGCGCTCCTTGATGTAGGGCGCGACGCCGGCGTAGTCCTTGGTGCGGGCCTGGGTGCTGTTGTCGTTGTTGCCGGAGGCCGAGGAGAACAGCACCAGGATGGTGCCCATCAGGCCCGGTACCAGGACCCTGATTCCGGCGGCGCCGAGCAGCGCCATGACGTAGGCCGGGCGGCGGCGCTCCTTCGGCCACGACGGCAGCAGCATCGCCATGGTCACCACCAGGCCGATGATCGCGGTCCGGGAGACGGTCATCGGCAGGCTGACGATCATGATCCACACCGGGCCCTGGCGCCGGACGGTGTTGCGCCAGCCGGGCGCGCGCCGGGCCGGGTCGCCGGCCTGCTGGAGCGCGAAGGGCAGGTGCACCGCGATCACCGCGCCGAACTCCAGCGGCTGGGTGGTCGTGCCCTGGGCGCGCAGGTGGCCGCCGCGGGCGCCGGCCCCGGGCATGATGTTGGTCTGCAGGCCGGGCAGCACGATGTGCTCGGTGAGCCGGAACCCGGTGAAGAACTCCACGACGCCCATCGCCGCGACGACGGTGCCGAACAGCACCAGACGGCGCAGCAGGACGTCCAGGCGGCTGCGCTCGGTGATGCCGCCCGAGGCCACGGCGACCAGGCCGCACCACACCAGGGCGATGATCAGCGCCCGGTCCGCGGCCTGGATCTCCGCGCCGCTGGCGACCCGGCCGGAGACGCCGACGTAGGAGATGGCGATGACCGCCATCAGGACGCACATGGCCTTGCGTACGGAGCCGGAGGCCGGGTCCAGCCGCAGGTGCCCGGTCATCCGGCCGGCCAGGAACCACAGCAGCGCCAGCACCGAGTACATGGTGGCGGGCGAGCCCAGGGCGCCGAGGTTGGCCACCGTCTCGGTGGCCGGCATCAGCATGATGAGGAACGCGTAGATGCTCAGGGCGGCGGTGGCGTCCCAACGCGCGGCCTTGGCACGCCGGTTCTTCTCGGCCTTGAGGCGCAGACCCGGGCGGCTGGAGCCGCCGCCGGGCCCGGAGCCCGGGCCGGTTCGGTCCTCCGGCGGCCGGGATTCGGTGTCGCGTCCGCCGGGGCCGCTGCGGGGGTGGGGCACGGGGCGGGGCCGGCGGGTGACAGGTGACGGCGCCGAAGCGCTCACGGTGCGGCGCCCCTCAGCGCGAGCCGGAGTCACGGTCGCCGACCGCGAAGTCCTCGAGCGGGACCGGCTCGATGTCGATCCAGGGCTCGGCGTCGGGCTCTTCTTCGCCCTCGAAGTCCGGCTCGCGGTAGCGGGGGAGGTTGATGGTGGTCTCGAGCGGGGTGGGTGCGCCGCCGCTCGGAGCGCGCTTGGCCAGGGAACCGGTGCCGCTGCCGGAACCGCTGCGGGGTGCCGGGGTGGAGCGGGACACCGGACGCGACCGGAGCCCGGGCTCCTCGAACTCGGAAGCCGAGAGCGGCGGCAAGTACGAGTCCTG
>JABFWL010000760.1 GCA_013362315.1 Catenulispora sp.
CGTAGTCGGCCCAGGCCGCGGCGGCGAGGGCGGCGTCACAGGTGGGGCGGGGCGCGGCGGCCTGGCGGAGGAAGGCGGCGATGGGGGTGGTGGGTGGGTTGGGGGCGGGGTCATGGGCGCAGTGCTGGGCGGAATGGGGATGTGCGGCGCGATCGGAGTTGCGGTCGGCGTCGCTGTCGGGATCGGGGTTGGTATGGGCGGCGGTGTTCGGAGCGAAGGCGGCGAAGTCGGCGCGCCGGGCCAATGCGGTCAGAGCGCGGACCCCGTCGTCGTCGAGGCGCCCGGCGCCGAAGGCCGCGATCTGCGCCGACGTGCGCACGGCGACCGGGCCGAGGCCCAGCGGCCGGAGCAAGGCCACGGTTTCCCACCAGGCGCCCAGCACAGCCAGCGCGGGATCCCGTGACCGACGCCTTCGGGCGCGTCGCAGGCCTGGAACTCCGAACACGTATCCGAGATAGAGAAGCACGGCGGCGCTCGCCGAGGCACCGACGAGCGGCCAGGGCGACATCGGCGCGGCGTCGTGGGTCTGGGCCTGGGGTCCGGCGTCAGAGCCCGTGGTCTTGGGCGTCGGAAGCTGCTTCGGATCGGGCAGTTTCGCCGCCGCGAGCTGGGAGTCGATGGTCTGCCGCGCGGCGCTCTCGCCGCTGGCCGGATGGAGGGCGCCGCCGCGAACGGAGCCGGATGGTGTCGGGTAGAAGGGGACCCAGCCGAGTCCGGCGAAGTCGACTTCGGGCCAGACCAGGGCGTCGGCGCCGATCACGTCGACGCCGACGGTTCCTGCTCCGGACGCCGACCTCGAGCCGGAGCCGGAGCCGGCGGCGCTCGCCGCGCCGGTGCCGTTCGCGGCGGCGTCGTGTGCGGCGGCGACCGCCGTCGGGGGCACCGCGAAGCCGACGGCGATGCGGGTCGGCAGCCCCAGCGAGCGGGCCATCAGCGCGAACGCCACCGCGAACTGGTCGCTGCCGCCGCGATGCGACGTGCCGAGGAAGTAGGCGATGTGCCCGTAGCTGTCGCCGGCCGGCGCGGTCGGGTCGTATACCGCAGAAGTTCGCAGGTAGTCCGCCAGCCGCTCAGCCTGCTGATACGGGAAGCCGGCGCCGTCGGTGGCGGTCTGCGCGGTCTGGGCGATGATCGGCGGGACGTCGCCGGGGAGCTCGGTCGTCGTGGAATCGGTGACGGGACTCGCGACACGGAGCGCGTCCGCAGGGTATTGAGGCACCTGCGCGGTGACGGAATAGCGCAGGCCGGGGCGGGTGCCATCGGGGACCAGCAGCTCGCCGTCGGGATCCACGGCGAGGCGGTCGCCCGGCGCGGTGATCGTGGTGGGGCGGGGTGCGGCCGGGAGCCACAGGGTGTTGAGTTGATCGACGCAGACCTCTTCGCGCACGGCGGTGGTGGGAGTGGTCGATGCCGCGATGTCGTTGCTGCTGCTGTTGTTCTCCTCGCTGTCGGCGGCGCTGGATGCGTCCGGAATGCGCGAGCCGGTGGCGGTGTAGACGGCGTCGCTCGACCAGGCCGCGCCGTCGAAGCGGTCGAGCACGGTCAGCCGGAGGTTCGGCGCGTCGGTGAGCGCGGCGGCGTCGGCCCGGAGCGTGAACAGCCGGGTGTTCGGCGCCCCCACCCACTCGGCGACCTGCTGAAGCGGATCGACCGCGGGATGCGCCGCCGGCGGTGGGGACACGAGGTGGCGCGGGTCGAACGGCGTGCGACCGTTCCCGAGCGCCCCGCAGAGCAGCGCGACGACACCGATCACCGCGACGGCCGGGGCCTTCGCGGCATGCTGTTTCAGGGCTTTGCGGGAGAATGCGGCGCCCTCGCCGGTCAGGGCGGCGGTGAGAATGGCGGTCGCCACGGCGAACCCGACCGCCGGGACCACGTCGCTGCCCGGGCCGCCCGCGAGCAGCCCGAGGACCAGGACCACGAGGCCGAAGGCGGCCAGCGGCAGCACGGCCTGGGTGCGAAGCGCCACCTCGACGGCGCCGAAAGCCGCGAGCGCACACAACGCTGACACCGCGGCCAGCACCGCCGGATCGGGCCCCAGCGGCGGGACCGTGGTGAGGATCCGCCACCAGCCACCGCCGATGCCGCGCACCAGGTTCATCAGCGAACTGATGGTCGGCGCCGGGCCGATGTCCGGGCCACCGGCTGCATGGCCGGCGGTGAGGCCGATCGCCAAGGGGGCCGTGGGCAGCCAGAGCGCGGCTGTCGCCGCGAGCGAGATGGCCGGTGGCGTGCGACGCCGCCGGGTGAGGAGCAGGCCGACGGCCAGTGCGCAGGCGATGCCGACACCTGCTGCGGCGACGAGCGGCCCCCAGGGCAGGAGGCGGTAGAAGGAGAGCGCGGCGAGGCCGGTCAGCGCGACGGCTGCGATGGGGCGCAGGAGAGAGGTCGCCGGCTTGGCCGGCAGGGCGCGGTCGGCCGATGCGACGGGCGTTTTCGGCGCAGCCGGCATGGCCGACGCGGCTGCGATGGCATGCTCGGGCGATTCGGCGGCGGCAACGGTCGACTCGATCGGCATTACCTGCGTGGTCGGCACAGTCGGCACAGTCGGCACAGTCGGCACCTCGCTTGCCGAGATCTGCGATATCGCCGTGCCCGTGGCCGCACCCGAACCCATATCCGCGTCCTTGTTCACCACGCCCCCCTTCACCGCCGCCGCGCTCCCCGCTGCCACAACGCGGCCGCGTCCTCCGCGCACGTGATCGGCGCCATCGGCACGCCGTCCACCGTGCGCGGGCTGGTCGCCTCGCCGGGTGGCGCCGCGGCCTGCATCAGCGCCAGGCGTCCGAAGCGCGGTCGCGCGGCGGCGATCACCCGGCCCGGGATCACGCCGCCGGTGCCGGTCAACAGCGCCAGGCCGCCGCCGGCCGGGGTGGCGTGGCGCGCCTGCTCCACGGTGCGGCCCAGGGCCGTCGGGTCGTCGGCGCGGCGGTCCAGCGGCAGCACCGCGAGGCGGTCGAGGAGGCCGGCTACTGTGCGGACGCCGCGGATGCGCAGCTTGTCGCCGGTGGTGGTGTAGACCGTGGCCGGGAAGCCTTCGGTGCCCATGCCGGCGGCGATGGTCGCGGCGGCGTCGACCGCCACGTCGAGGTCGGCGTCGCCGCCGGGGTAGGAGGTCGCGCACAGGTCCAGGACCACGACCGTCTCGGGCAGGGCGGAGTCCACCAGGTGGCGGACCATCAGGGTGTCGGTACGGGCCGAGGTACGCCAGTGGACGTGGCGGAGGTCGTCGCCGGGGACGTATTCGCGCAGCGTGTGGAACGCCGTAGTGCCACCTTGGGCGGTCTGGCTCGTCGGGCCATCCAGGCAGGCGCGGTGGCCGGTCGGCACGGCCGACAGCGGAACCGTGCGGGGCCGGACCAGAACTGAGGCCGGCTCGCCGTAGACGAGCACGCGGCGCAGCAGGCCGAGCGGGTCGTCCGAGCGCAGCAGCAGCGGCCCGACCGCGAGTTCGCCGCGCCGGGTGGTGGGCAGGCGGTAGCCGACGGTGGTCGCGGCGCCGCGGGCCAGCGGGGGCACGGCCACCCGCACCGCGTCCGGGCCGATGCGGTCGATCGCCGTCAGAGCCCTGGTATGCCGCCGGCCGAGGTTGCGGACGCGGACGGTTCCCACCGCGTCGCCGCCGCGCGCCACCTTCGCCGGGGCGATGGCGCGGCCGACG
>JABFWL010000314.1 GCA_013362315.1 Catenulispora sp.
CGACGACCTCCCCGGCCGCCGCCATCGCGACTGCGACCTCGGCTTCGATCTCCGCCGCCGGTCGCCAAACCCGCTGCTCGTGCGTCTCGTCCACGACCCTGCCCGCCCCGGATGACCAGGCACGGCGCCCGATCGTCAAATGCCTGGTATACCCCAACACAGCGTCGGCATCAATACAGTACAGCGACGCGGAGCGTCCCCTTAACGGGTGGCGGTGGGAGACGGGTGGGCAGATGCAAGGCGTTAAGTACTGTGCGACGTGGGATGATCGGGGATAGAGAGGGAAGGACGCCCGACGTGACCGTGGCACTGCCTGAACGAGCCGAGCGCACACCCCGCCCCGGCGCCTCGCGCCACGACGTCGTCGTGGTCGGGGGCGGCCACAACGCCCTGGTGGCCGCGGCCTATCTGGCCCGGGCCGGCCTGCACGTCACCGTGCTGGAACGGCGCGAGGAGGTCGGCGGCGCGGCGGTGAGCGCCACCCCCTTCGCCGGCCTGGACGCCCGCCTGTCCCGCTACTCCTACCTGGTCTCGCTGCTGCCCTACACGATCGTGCGCAACCTGGAGCTGGTCGTCGAGCTGCGCAGCCGCCCGGTCTCCTCCTACACCCCGCTCTCGCGTGCCGGCCGCGACACCGGGCTGCTGGTCGAGCGCAAGCTCGGCGCCGCCACCGAGGAGACGTTCCGCCGGATCACCGGGGGCGACGCCGACTTCAAGGCCTGGCAGCGCTTCTACGAACAACTCGGCCGGCTCGCCCGAGCGCTGGCCCCGACCCTGCTGAACCCGCTGCTGGGCCGCGGCCAGATGGAGGCGCTGGCCCGGGAGGAGGGCGCGGGGCAGGCCTGGGAGTGGGTGTTCGAGGAACCCATCGGCGCGGCGGTCGAGCGGTTCTTCGGCGACGACGCGGTGCGCGGCGTGGTCCTCACCGACGCGCTGATCGGCACCGACTCCTGGGCCGGCGACCCGAGCCTGAAGCAGAACCGCTGCTTCCTGTACCACGTGATGGGCAACGGCAACGGCGAGTGGCGGGTTCCGGTCGGCGGCATGGGCAGCGTCGCCGAGGCGCTGCACCGCTCGGCCGAGAACGCCGGGGCGCGGATCCGCACCGGCGCCGAGGTCCTGCACATCGACCCGGACGCCGGCGGCGGCCGGGCCGAGGTCACCTACCGCGACGCCGCCGGCCGGGAACAGACGCTGCGGTGCGGCTACGTGCTGGCCGGCGTGGCCCCGGCGGTGCTGACCCGGCTGCTGGGCCGCGGCGTCCCGCCCGGCGCGCCGCATCCGCAGGGCACCCAGCTGAAGATCAACATGCTGCTGGACCGGCTGCCGCGGCTGAAGTCCGGGGCCGACCCGCACGTGGCCTTCGCCGGCACCTTCCACATCGACGAGAGCGCGAGCCAGCTGCGCGCGGCGTACCAGCGGTCCCACGAGGGCGCGCTGCCCGACCCGCTGCCCTCCGAGGTGTACTGCCACACCCTCACTGACCGCTCCATCCTCGGCAAGGAGCTGCTCAAGCGCCCGGACGTGCAGACCCTGACGCTGTTCTCCCTGCACACGCCGCCCGGGGCGGCGGACAAGGACGAGATGGTGCGCCGCGCCCTGGCCGGGCTGGACGCGTATCTGGCCGAGCCGATCGCGGACTGCCTGGCCGTGGACGCCGAGGGCGCGCCGTGCCTGGAGGCCAAGACCACCGAGGACCTGCAGGCCGAGCTGGCCATGCCCGGTGGCCACATCTTCCACCGGGATCTGTCCTGGCCCTACGCCGAGCGCGCGGACCAGGTGGGCAAGTGGGGCGTGGAGACCGGGATCGACAACGTCCTCATCTGCGGCGCTGGCGCGCGCCGCGGAGGCGGTGTGTCCGGAATCCCCGGCCACAACGCTGCACGTGCAGTTCTCGACCGCGTCGCCGACGCGGGTCGTAGGCGCAGCAGCGGGATATGAGGTTCACGTTTCCATTCCTAGCACACGGGGTTTCGGCATTGTGCCGGGTCCGCGAATTAAGGCCACCATCGAGCGGTGCGAGTGCGGTGCGAGCGCGGTGACCGGCGGCGCGGCGGACGGAGGTTGTCAGCTTTCCGTCATAAGGCGCCTCACCCGGGGGAACACCAGGGCGGTGGCGATCCCGGCCAGCCCCTCGCCCCGGCCGGTGAATCCGAGCCCGTCGGTGGTGGCGGCGGACAGCCGCACCGGCGCCCCGGCCGCCGCGGTCAGCACCTGCTCGGCCTGCGCCCGCCGCTTGCCGATCCGCGGGCGGACGCCGACCAGTTGGACCGAGACGTTCCCGATCTCGAACCCGGCTTCCCGGACCCGCCGCGCCGCCTCGCCGAGCAGCGTCGCTCCCGAGGCCCCGGCCCACTCCGGGTCGCCGGTCCCGAACTGCGCGCCGAGATCGCCGAGTCCGGCCGCGGAGAACAGCGCGTTGCACGCGGCGTGCGCGACCACGTCGGCGTCGGAGTGCCCGGCCAGCCCGGTCTCGCCGGGCCAGTGCAGCCCGCCGATCCAGAGTTCGCGGCCGGGCTCGAACGCGTGCACGTCGACGCCGACACCCACGAGCGGAAGCAGCGGGGAAATCCCTGAAGGCGCGGTCGCGGCCGGCTCGGGGGTCATCGGCGTCTCCTGAGCACGGCCTCGGCGAGGACCAGGTCGAAGGGCGTGGTGATCTTGAAGGCCTCGGCGTGCCCGGGCACCGTCCGGACCGGCAGGCCCAGCGCCTCGACCAGCCCGGCGTCGTCGGTGGCCGGGGCGTGCGGATCGGCCGCGGCGTGCGCCTTGGCGAGCAGGTCCCGGGTGAATCCCTGCGGGGTCTGCACGGCGCGCAGCGATGAGCGGTCGACGGTCGCGGTCACCAGATCGCCGGCCACGGCCTTGATGGTGTCGGCCACCGGCAGCACCGGGATCACCGCCGGAGCTCCGGCCCGCACCGCGCCGGCCACCGCCTCCACCAGATCCACCGGCGTCAGGGCTCGAGCAGCGTCGTGCACGAGCACCATCGAGTACTGCGCCGGCAGCGCCGCCAGCGCGAGGGCCACCGACTCCTGCCGCGACGCCCCGCCGGCCACCACCCGGGTGTCGCCCGGCAGATCGGCCAGCAGCCGCTGCACCTCGGCCACCCCGGCGGCGTCCGGCGGCGCGGCCACCATGACCAGGCCCACCGAGGGCGCCGCCGCCAGCGTGCGCACCGCGTGCACCAGCAGCGGGGAGCCGCCGAGCGCGCGCAGCGCCTTCGGCGCGCCGGGGCCCAGCCGCTCGCCCTTGCCGGCGGCCGGGACGATGACGGCCACCTTCTCCGCACTGCCGCTCACTGTGCTCACTGTGCTCACGGCCTGGGACTTTAGCCCAGAGCCGGGCACCGGAGCGAAAAGGCTCCGACCCCGCGGCACGAAGCCGCGGGGTCGGAAAGCCTGCTCATGGCTGAAATCATCGACACGCCGAATGACATTCAGAACAAGCGACACTGTGTTCGTCAGAAAATCCGCGTTCGTCAGAAAACCCGCCGGAGGCGCTTCAGGAAGCTCAGATCCTCAAGATTCCAGCAAGCCCAGCTCTTCACCAGGCACAGATCTTCAACAAGCTCAGACCTTCACCAGGCACAAACCGTCAGGAAGCCAGCACCTCGTCGAGAATGGCGTCCGCCTTGTCCTCGTTGGTGGCCTCGGCCAG
>JABFWL010000366.1 GCA_013362315.1 Catenulispora sp.
CCCGATGTTCAAGGACGGCGGCTACGGCGGCGTCTGGTTCTACGTCGACCAGCTGGTCTTCGGCCTCGGCGTGGGCCTGGGCAACGCCCCGACCATGACCCTGGCGCTGCTGAACGTGCCGGTCACCGACGCCGCCGACGCCTCCGGCACCCTGGCCACCAACGCCCAGCTGGCGCAGGTGGTGGGGATCGCCACCCTGGGCACGCTGTACCTGTCGGTGGCGGCGGGCTCTGGGATCCACGCCGCCGGGCACGCGATGGCGGCACTGTCGGTGGCCGCGGTGGCGGTGACGCTGGTGGCCGTGGGCTTCGCCTGGCACCTGCAGCGGCTGGACCAGCGGCAGCGGCTGGCGGCCGCGGCTGCCAAGGCGTAAGCGCCGACGCTGCGCGCGTAACGAAGCGCCCCGGGACCTCGGTCCCGGGGCGCTTGGTCGTGGTGGGGTGCCGGCTTGGCGCGGGTCAGAGCCCGACGGCCTTGTAAACGGCCCCGACTTCTTCCTTGTTCAGCGGCCGCAGGCGCTCCGGCTTCTGGTCGCCGAGCGAGATCGGCCCGAACTTGGTGCGAACCAGGCCGCGCACCGGCAGGCCGACGGCGTCCATGATGCGGCGCACGATGCGGTTGCGGCCCTCGTGGATGGTGATCTCCACCAGGGCGTTCTTGCCCACCGAGTCCAGCAGCCGGAAGTGGTCGACGCGGGCCAGGCCGTCCTCCAGGTCGATGCCCTCCCGCAGCCGCTTGCCGAGATCCCTCGGGATGACCCCGTAGACCTGCGCGCGGTAGACCTTGCGGATCTCGTAGGAGGGATGCGCCAGGCGGTGCGCCAGCTCCCCGTCGTTGGTGAGCAGGATCAGGCCCTCGGTGTCGACGTCGAGGCGGCCGACGTGGAACAGCCGCTCGTTGCGGCTGCGGACGTAGTCGCCGAGGTTCGGACGGTCCGGGTCGTCCATCGCCGAGACCACGCCGACCGGCTTGTTGAAGGCGAAGTGGACGATGCCCTCGGCGGTGGAGATGCGCATCCCGTCCACCCGGATCACCGCGGTCTCCGGATCCACGCGCATCCCCTGGTGCCGCACGATCTCGCCGTCCACCTCGACCCGCCCGGCCGCGATCAGGTCCTCGCTCACCCGCCGGCTGCCGACCCCGGCCTGCGCCAGCACCTTCTGCAGGCGGACGCCCTCCTCGTTGGGATCGGCGAAGGGGTCGTAGTCGCGCCAGTCGCGGGCCGGCTTGGCCCCGCCGGACTTGGCACCGGCCTGCGGGGTCCGCCCGCCCGGCTGCGCGGGCTTACGGCCGCCGGCACCGCCTGCGCCACCGCCGCCTCCACCACGACGAGGTGCGGGCTTGTCGGGCTGTGAGCGGCGAGCGGGCGTGTTCATGGTGTCCATTGTCCCCCATCGGCGATGCCCGCTCGCCCGCCCGCGTTCCACCGGGCTGTCCGTGCGGGCTACTTCAGGAGCGATCCGGTGAAGTCGGCGCTGGAGCTGACGATGCAGAGGATGTCGTGGTGGCCCTTGGACCAGGCCGTGCTCTGGGGCACCAGCAGGCTCTGCTCGGCGTCCTGCGGAATCTTGCTCTCGTCGACCTTGTCCTTGACCGCCTGGTCGCACAGCGGGTTGGCGGTCGCCTGCAGGTCCGAGTTGAGCGGCCGGCTGTCGGTGGCGCCCGGATAGAGGAACGACGAGATCACCTGCGCGGTGTGCGGCTGGGTACACGGAATGCCGGTCACCGAGCTGATGTCCGAGCCGGCCCCCGGATCCTTGAAGCAGTCGCCGGCGTGGATGTTGAAGGCGTCGACGTCGCCCTTGCTGCTGATGTTGCCGCTGTTGTCGCGGCCGGCTTCGTTGTGCTTCTTCACGAGGTAGCCGCCGACCGCCAGGCCCAGGACCACGACGCCGATGACACCGCGCACGATCACCGCGGTCTTGGCCCGGGACTTCTTCGGCGGCGGGCCGTAAGGATTCTGCGGCGCCTGGCCGTACGGGTTCACCGGCGGCTGACCGTAGGGGTTCTGCGGCGCCTGGCCATACGGATTCTGCGGCGCCTGGCTATACGGGTTCTGTGGCGGCGCCTGTCCGTAAGAGCCCTGCTGCGCGCCGTAAGGTATCTGGTCCTGCTGCGGGTAACCCGCGCCGGGCGCGCCAGCATAGGGCTGCTGGTGTGATTGTTGATCGGTCATGGCGGTGGACTGTAGTGCACCGGCATGCCGGGTTGTTGCTCAGATGACAAACTCGCCGCCGGACAACGGCCGAAGGCCGTCAGGCGAGCGTCTCGGCCTCTTCCATGGACTCCACGGACGGCAGCAGCGGCGCCAGCTCCGGCAGCTCCTCGAGGGACTGCATGCCCATCTTCTCCAGGAACAGCGACGTCGTCCGGTACAGGATCGCGCCGGAGTCCACGTCGGTGCCGGCTTCCTCGATCAGGCCGCGGGTCAGCAGGGTGCGCATGACGCCGTCGCAGTTCACGCCGCGGACCGCCGAGATGCGGGAGCGGCTGACCGGCTGGCGGTAGGCGACTACTGCCAGCGTCTCCAGGGCCGGCTGGCTGAGCTTGGCCTGCTGGCCGTCCAGGACGAACTTCTCCACCAGCGGCGCGCACGACGCCCGGGTGTAGAGGCGCCAGCCGCCGGCCACCTGGCGCAGGTCGAAGCCGCGCTGCTGCTCGGTGTACTCGGCGGACAACTCGCGCAGGGTCTGCGCCACCTCGTCGCGCGGGCGCTCGGTGATCTGGGCCAGCACGACGTCGGCCACCGGCTCCTCGACCACGAGCAGGATCGCCTCCAGGCACTGGCGCAGCGGCGGGAGGGGCGCCATGTCGGTGGAGAGCTGCCAGGTGGCGTCGTCGAGGCCGGCGATGGCCGGTTCGGCGGATTTCCCGCGCGGGGCAGGGAGCGGGGTCTTGCGCTCCGTGCGTTGAGCGGGGACAGCAGCAGTGACATCAGGGGCGGCCGCTTCAGCAGGCGGTACCTGCGCCTCGGCCCGGTCCTCGGCCTCGTCCTCCGCGGGAACGGCGTACTCCGGGCGCTCGTACTCCCAGTCGTCGTCGCTCATTCCTGCTCTCCCGCTTCCGACGGTTGCTCTTGTACGTCTTGCTCCTGCTCCTGCTCTTCTACCGGCGCGCTCCGGTCGAACTCGTCAACCGCGACCGTCACGTCGCCCTCGTCGGTGCCGGTCCAGGAGACGGTGAGCTCGGCGAAGGCGTCCGGCTGGTCGAACATCACCGCCGCCTCGCGGAACAGCTCCAGCAGGCCCAGGAACCGGGCGACTATCGTCAGCGTGTCCGGAGCGTCCTCGCACAGCTGCTGGAACGAGGCCCGGCGGAGCCGGCGCATCTTCTCGATCAGCACCGCCACCTGCTCGCGCACGCTGACCTTGCTGCCGTGCAGGTGGGTGACCGACACCTCCGGCGGCGTCCGCGGCGTCATCGCCTTCACCGCGAGCGCCGCGAACTGCTCCGGCGTGAGGTTGATGATCACCTCGGGCAGCAGGTCGGCGAACGACGGCTCCAGCTTCACCGCACGCGGGAACATCCGCCCGGCGCTGGCGTGCCGGTGGCCCAGCTCGGTGGCGACCTGCTTGTAGGCCTTGTACTGCAGCAGCCGCGCGAACAGCAGGTCGCGGGCCTCCAGCAGGGCCAGGTCGCCCTCGTCCTCG
>JABFWL010000218.1 GCA_013362315.1 Catenulispora sp.
GGCGCCTGCGGCCGCTCCGGCCCCCGCCGCCGGCGGTACGGGCCGTTGTCCTGGCCGCTGTCCTGGCCGCCGCGCACCGATCGCGGCACCGCGGCGCTGGTCGCGGCGGTGGTGGCGATGCTGGCCCAGATCCCGTTGCTGACCAACCGGTTCTTCTACCTCTGGGACGACAGCGCCGCGGAGTTCCTGCCGGTGTGGCACCGGATCGGCCAGGACCTGCTCGCCGGGCACTGGAACCCGCTGGTGCCGGCCATGTGGAACGGCGGCGACCTGGCCGCCGAGGCGCTGTTCGGGATCTGGAACCCGGTGGTGCTGCTGGACGCGGTGTTCACCGCCGCCTCCGGCGACCTGCTGCTGGCCGCCATGGTGATCAAGACGCAGTTCCTGGTGCTGCTGGCCCTCGGCGTCTACGCGGTCTGCCGCGAGTACCGGGCCGGCCGCGCCGCCTCGGCCGTGGTCGCGATCGCCCTGCCGTTCTCCGGCTTCACCCTCTACTTCGACGCCGCCTCCTGGATCGCCGGCCTCATGGGCTTCGCCTGGACCACGCACTTCTGGTGGTCCGCGCGCCGGTATCTGCGCGGCCACCTCAACCCGCTGGTGCCGATCCTGTTCGGACTGATGATCGTCACCACCGGCAACCCCTACGGCCTGCTGGGCATGGTGGTGGTCGCGGTGGCGCTGGCCGCCGAGGCGGTAGCCGGCCGCGACCGGCGCGCGCTGCTGCGGCTGGCCGCGGTGACCGCGGTGGCGGCGTCCGCCGCCGCGCTGGTCTTCCTGCCGCTGGTGCTCAGCGCGTCGGTCACCACCCGCTCGCCGGGCTCCGGGATCATGAACACCGGGTTCCTGGTGCCGGGCGTCGGGGACCTGCTGAACCTGAGCGCGCCGGCGTATCTGCCGCACTCGGTGTCCTGGCACATGTCGTTCTGGTCGGTGCCGGCTATGTACCTGGCGTGGTTCATCGCGCCGCTGGTGCCGTGGCTGGACTGGCGGCGGGCGCTGCGCCACCCGCGGGCCCGGATCGGGGTGGGCCTGGTCGCGGTGGTCTACACCGCCGCCACGGTCGGCCCCTCGCAGATCTGGCTTTTCCGGTGGCCGCTGCGGCTGATCGAGTACGCGTACCTGGGGCTGTGCGTCGTGGTGGCGGTGGCGCTGACCGCGGCGCCGCGCGTGGACCAGGCCCGGCGGCGGGCGGCGGCCACCGCCGTGATCATCGCGGTCGGGGGCTACCTGTCGTGGTCGGCGCAGCCCGCGCGGGCGCTGACCGTGATCGCGGCGACGGCGCTGGTCGGGTTCCTGTCCTGGCTGGCGGTCCGGCGCCTGTGCGGCGGCCGTCCACTGGCTCCCCTGCTGATCGGCGGGACGGTGGCGGTACTGGGCTTCCAGGCGCTGGCCTTCCCGGCCAACCGCAACGTCACGGACTGGCACCCGCAGCATGACGTGGCGTCGATGCGGGCGCATTTCGACACCCTGTACCGGGGCAACACCCTGATGGTCGGCGATCCGCTGACCGAGGCCGACCGGCTGGGCCGCCGCCAGGTCTGGCACGACCTGCCCGGGGGCAGCCTGCTGCAGGTCGCCGGAGTGGCCAGTCTGAACAACTACACCGGCGTCTCCTACCGCGCCTACATGCGGCACCTGTGCATGTCGTACTACGGCGGCACGTGTCAGGGGTTGTATACGGCGCTGTGGCAGCGCGACTCCGACTCGCCGGTCCAGCTCGCGGATCTGCTGCGGCTCCAGACCGTCGTGTTCCAGACACCGCAGCACGTTCAGGACCTGCTGAAGCCGCCGGAGCGGCCCGGCAAGACCCGGGCTAAACCGCTGCCGGTGCCGAACGGCTGGGATCTGCGGCGGCTCGACGACCACACCATGGTGCTGAACCGGCGGGAGCCGTTGCCGTGGCCGGATGGCCGGGTCTCGTACTCGGGGCCCAGTGTGCGGGTCGACGGTGACCAGGTGGCTGCCAACGGCGTCGGGGAGACCGTCCGCTACACCGGGTCCGGCGAAGTGCGGATCGCCGCTCTGCTGTGGCCGGGCTGGCGAGCCACCGTCGACGGCCGCCCGGTCCCGTTACAGAGCACCGACGTCGGCATCATCAAGGTCATGCTGCCGCCGTCTGCTGCGAAGGGCAGTGAACTGCGGCTGAGCTTCCGGCCGCCGGGCTATCGGCTGGGCGAGGCCATGGCGCTGCTGGGGTTCCTCGGCGCCGTCGCGATTGTGCTGTTCTGGTACCGCGGACGGCGGCGCGGGCGGCCGGGCCTCAGCGGGCCGGGCGCTGGCACTTCGGACAGAAGAAGCTAGACCGGTTCATGAACGACTCCCGGCGGATCGGGGTCCCGCACCGATCGCAGGGCTCCCCCTCGCGGCCGTAGGCGTGCAGGGAGCGAGCGAAGTAGCCGCTGTCGCCGTTGACGTCCACATAGAGGCTGTCGAAGGAGGTGCCGCCGACCGCGAGGGCGGCGGCCATCACCTCGCGGGCCGCGCCGAGGACGCGGTCGGTGTCGGGGCGGCGCATCTTGGAGGTCGGCTTGTCGTAGTGCAGGCGGGCCGACCACAGGGCCTCGTCGGCATAGATGTTGCCGATGCCGCTGACCCGGGTCTGGTCCAGAAGGGCGCGCTTGAGGCCGGTGTCACGGCGGCGGAGTTCGCTGTGGAAGAAGTCGACGTCGAACTCGGGGTCGAGGACGTCGCGGGCGATGTGCGTGACCGAGGAGGGCACGACCACGCCATGGCGGTCCTTCTCCAGCGGTTCGACCGTCATGCCGCCGAAGGTGCGCTGGTCGACGAACCGGAGCTCGGGGCCGCCGTCGGTGAAGGCGAAGCGGATCCGCAGGTGCTTCTCGTCCGGGGTGCCGGCCGGCTGGACCAGGAGCTGGCCACTCATGCCGAGGTGGCCGGTGACGGCTTCGCCGAGACCGGCTGGCTCGGTTGCTTCGACGGTTCCGCTGACCACCGCGCCGAGCGGCAGCCACAGGAACTTCCCGCGCCGTTCGGCACTGAGCAGCGTCAGACCGGCGACCCGGGCCGCGAAGTCGTCGGAGCCGTCGGTGTGCCGGCGGATCGCGCGGGGATGCAGGACCTCGGCGGCGGCGATGGTGCGGCCCACCGCCCAGCGCTCCAGGCCCCGGCGGACGACTTCGACTTCAGGCAGTTCCGGCACGGGGCGAAGGTATCAAAAGGGCCCGACAGCCGGTCGGGAACGGAGGCGGGGAAGGAACCGTCAGGAAGCGGCTTGCGCGTCCGGCTCGATGTCGTACGGGCCGTGGGTGAGCTTGCGGTCCCCGGCCGCGCCGGGCAGCACGCCCTTGGCCGCCAGTGTCTCGGCGTGCGTCTCGCGGATGGTCCGCCACGCCTCCTCGGCGGCCTGCTGCTCGGCCTCCTTCTTGGAGCGGCCCGAGCCGTGGCCGTAGGCCACACCGCCGACGCAGGCGTCGGCTTCGAAGAACTTGTCGTGGTCCGGGCCGGTCTCGGTGACCCGGTAGTCCGGAACCCCGATGCCGGCGACCGCGGTCAGCTCCTGCAGCGAGGTCTTCCAGTCCAGGCCCGCGCCGAGCGTGGCGCTGGTCGCGATCAGCGGCCCGAACAGCCGCTTCACCAGGTCGAACGCCACCTCGATGCCGTGGTCGAGGTAGACCGAG
>JABFWL010000501.1 GCA_013362315.1 Catenulispora sp.
GCCATTCGGGGGAATGCGGCGGTCGGTGACGACGCCCGCCGGTCAGCGTGCCGCGGACATCGTGGACGATCGGCGCTGGTCATGGCGCTGTCGCCGGGAGGCGGGGCGGCGATCGAAGCCCAGTGCCGCCCGGGCGTCGTCCAGACACGTCCAGCTGGGATCCGTCGGCGGGCCTTCGGCGAGTGCCACGAGCTGGGACAACTGCGCTGTGAGCCGCCAGCAGCGGCCGCAGCGGCAGACGATCTCGACGCGTCCCCCGCGTGCGGCGATGAGCCAATCGGTGATCCGGTGACAGTGCGGGCACTCGACCAGTTCCCGGAGCTCGCGGCCCTGCGCCGGGTACTCGGTGCGAACGTAGGCCTTGTCCGCCACCCACAGCAGCGTTGTGGATTCCCACGGGATAGACACGGTGCCTCCTAGACGGCCACATCGCCGCCGGTCGCCCATGCGTCTTTCAAACGACACGACCGTCCCACGGGACGCGGGCCGCTGTCCACCCTTGCTTTCCCAAGCGTTCGGTCCTTGATAACCGGCCGGGTGCACCGAATGGCCGAATATGCCAGTCGATGGCCGGCCCGGTGTTCTGCCCGTTGTCCGGACGTCCCGCGAACGATCGGTGACGAACGAGTCTGCGTCACATGAACAACTCGTGCATCCGGCATCGCAGCCTTTTGCGAACGTTTCCGCCGGCCGAGCGTGGTTACCCGGCGGTTCGTGACTGGCAACAGTGTCCTGCTCGCGCTCGTGGTGGCCACAGCGCTGGGCTTCGACTTCACCAACGGCTTCCACGACACCGGCAACGCCATGGCCACGTCCATCGCCACCGGGGCGCTGCCGCCGCGGATCGCCGTCGCGGTGTCCAGCGTGCTGAACCTGCTCGGCGCGTTCTTGTCGTTCAGCGTCGCGGCGACCATCGCCAGCGGACTGGTGCAGACCCACCTGGTGACGCTCACCGTGGTGTTCGCCGGACTGGCCGGCGGCATCCTGTGGAACCTCGGCACCTGGTATCTGGGCCTGCCCTCCAGCTCCTCGCACGCCCTGATCGGCGGCGTCGTCGGCGCGACCCTGGCCGGGGCGGGCGGCCACGCGGTCCAATGGCACGGCCTGACCTCCAAAGTCGTGCTGCCCGCGCTGCTGTCGCCGGTGATCGCCGGCCTGGTGGCGGTCGTCGGCACCTTTCTCGTCTACCGGATCACCCGCGGGGTGCCGGAGGAGCTGCGGGGCCGCGGCTTCCGGCTCGGACAGATCGGCTCGGCGTCCATGGTCTCCCTGGCGCACGGCACCAACGACGCGCAGAAGACGATGGGCGTCATCACTCTGGCACTCATCGCCAACGGCTCACTCGGCGCCCACGCGAAGGCTCCGGTGTGGGTCATCGTCTCCTGCGCCCTGGCGATCAGCCTGGGCACCTACGCCGGCGGCTGGCGCGTCATCAGAACCCTGGGCAAGGGCCTGGTGGAGATCGAGGCTCCGCAGGGGATGGCCGCCGAATCGGCCTCCGCCGCGGTGATCCTGCTCTCCAGCACCTTCGGCTACTCCCTGTCCACCACCCACGTCGCCACCGGCTCCATCCTGGGTTCCGGCGTGGGCCGCACCGGCGCCGCCGTCCGCTGGTCCGTCGCGGCCCGGATGGCGATCGCCTGGGTGCTGACCCTGCCGGCCGCGGGCCTGGTCGGCGCCGGGTCCTACGCCTCGGCCCACGCCATCGGCGGAACAGCCGGCACCTCGACCGTCTTCGTGGTCCTCGTCGCCTGCTTGGCCGGCCTCTACCTCGCGTCGCGCCGTACGCCGGTGACGGCCACGAACGTGAACAGCCAGTGGTCGGGTCCGCCGGCCATGGCGCGCACCGTCCCGGCCGGCGCGACCCCGTGAACGATGAAAGGAGCCGGTGACCATGAACTCCTGGATCAACCTGGACGCCCTGTGGAAGATCGTTGTGATCGGCCTGCTCGCGGGCGCCGGGCTGCCCGCACTCTTCGCCGTCGGCCTGAGGGCTCTGGCACCTGCCACCCGAACCGCGGACCCGAAAGCAGGCGCCGTGCCTGCGCCGGACGTGCCGGCTCCAGAACTGCGTGGCAAGGTGATCGCAGGGATCTGTTTCGTAGCAGTACTCGCGGCTATGGCCTGGGGCGTCTACAGCATTGTTCACAGTGGCTGAGATGCTGTTCTGCCAACGAGTGGCGCACTACTCCGACACGTCGTTTCAGGAGGCTGCGTTCGAACAGCCCCGATCGGTGGGGCCCCGCTCAGGCGTTGCCGGAGCGGGGCCCGGAGCGGACTACTTCGCGAGGAAGGCGAGGAGGGCGTTGTCGACCTCGTCGGCGTGGGTCCACAGCAGGCCGTGGGGGGCGCCGTCCACCTCGACGTAGTCGGCGTGCGGGACGGCCTTGTGGAAGGGGCGCGCGGTGGAGTCGATGGGCAGGATCTGGTCGGCGGTGCCGTGCAGGATCAGGGTGGGGACGGTGATCTTGGGAAGGTCCTCGCGGAAGTCGGTGAACCAGGTGAGAGGCGCGGCGGAAGCGGCGTAGGAGCCGCCGGCGGCCGCGACGTTCCAGCTGTTGCGGACGGCTTCTTCGCTGATGCGGGTGCCGAGGTTGTCGTCGAGGTTGTAGAAGTCGCGGTAGAAAGCGGTGTAGTAGGCGTAGCGGTCGGCCTTGACCGTCTCGGAGATGCCTTGGAAGAACTCGATGGGGGCGGCGCCGAGCGGGTTGTCGTCGGTCTTGAGGAGGAAGGGCTCAAGAGAGGCGAGGAAGGCGGCCTTGGCGATGCGGGCGGAGCCGTAGGTGCCGAGGTAGCGGCCGACTTCTCCGGTGCCCATCGAGAAGCCGACGAGGGTGACGTCGTTCAGGTCGAGGGTCTCCAGCACGGTCTTGAGGTCGGCGGCGAAGGTGTCGTAGTCGTAGCCGGTGGTGACCTGGCTGGACTGGCCGAAGCCGCGGCGGTCGTAGGTGATGACGCGGTAGCCGGCGTCGAGGAGGGCCGCGGTCTGCTTCTCCCAGGAGTGCCCGTCGAGGGGGAAGCCGTGGATGAGGACGACCGGACGGCCGCTGCCGTGGTCCTCGTAGTACAGCTCGATGTCGGTGCTGTTCTCCTGGCCGACGGTGATGAACGGCATGGTGTTCCCTTCCAGAGCGAGGTGGGCGTGCCCGGGCGGGATCGACGTCAGGCGCTGCCCCCGCCCGGGGCGGTCGGCGGGTTCGAGCCGTGCCGACACACTCCATGGTCATCGGCTGTGGCTGGTCAAGCATCCGTCTAATGACTGCACGGCCGCGTTCGACATCCTCCAGATGGGTCGTCTGACCTCATGTCCCGCTCTGCGGACGACGTATCCGCCTTGTTTGAGCCCGGTCTCCGGCCGACAGCCATTCATCCGCTGAATAACCCATTGGGTGCAGTCCGGGATAATTTGCGTGCCGCCCTGGCAACAGCAGATCACATGAGAATCACCACTCCCGTGGATCGACTCAGATCCGCACGAAGCGCCGCCAGGTGGAGCATCGCTCCGCTGCTCCTCGCGGTCGTCGGCGGCGTCGCGTCGCCGGCCGCCGCGTCGGGTGCGCGCATCCCCTGGCCCGGCTCCGGGCAGTCCGCCGTCGCCGTCGACGGCCGAGGCCTGCTGGGCACGTCCGGGGCGGTCGACCGGCCGCACGCGACGGCCAGCGTGGCCAAGGTCATGGTCGCCTACCAGGTCCTGCTGGACCACCCGATCGGTGTGCGGGACAGCGGCCCGACGATCACGGTGCTGCCGTACGAGGCCGCCGCCTACCGCGCGGAGCGTTACAGCGGCCAGACCCTCGTCGCCGTCGCCAGCGGCGAACGTATCAGCGAGCGCAAGGCCCTGGAGGCGATGCTGCTGCCATCCGGGAACAACATGGCGCGTATCCTGGCCCGCTGGGACGCCGGGAGCATCGACCGCTTCCTGGCCCGGGAGAACGGCACCGCCAGGCGCCTGGGCATGAGCCGGACGCACTACACAGACCCGGCAGGCGTCGACTACCGCACCGTCTCCACCGCACCGGATCTGATCCGCCTGGACGAGGCGGCGATGGCGGTACCGACCTTCGCGCAGGTGGTCGGGGAGACCTCGGCCCGGGTGCCGGTCGCCGGAGTCGTCACCAACCACAACCGTCTGCTCGGGCACAACGGTGTGCTCGGGGTGAAGACCGGCTGGACCGGCGCGGCCGGCGGCTGCCTGATGTTCGCCGCGCGAGTGAAGGGCGACAAGTCGCACACGTACCACATGGTGTACGGGGTGGTACTCGGCCAGCCCGGCCCGCCACCGGCCGGCCGTTCCTTCGACGCCGCGCTCCGGCTCATCTCGGGGGCTCGTGCCTCCGTGTAGCACCACCGTGTAGCACCACAGTCCTGTGGCGCCGAACGCGCCCTCACAAGAGCCCCGCGGCAGTCTGTCCGACTCCGCGGGGCTCCGGTGCTTCTACCGGGCGCTGTCAGTCCTCGCAGTGGTGGTGATGGTGGTGGCGGTGGTGCCCCTCATGGTGCTTCTTGTGTTCCTTCGCCACCCAGAAGGTGCCCTCGATCGACCGGCCGTTGTGGCAGTGGCCCTCGACTTCGTAGCGGCCCGGGTCGGTGTCCCGCGGGACCTTGAACCAGCCGGTCTTGCCCTCGTCGGTCCACTTGGCGAGCTTCACCCAGTAGCGCTTCTGGTCGATGGTGACGTGGACCTTCGCCGGGCCGCAGTGGCAGGACTCCGTGCTGAAGCGGATGACGTGCCCGGGCTTGACGACGTGGGGCGAGGCCTCGACCTGGCCAGACCTGTCAGACCTGTCACTGTCCGCGTAGGCGGACGTGGCGGACACTCCGAAAACCGCCGCTCCCATCACGGTGATGGCGGCGATGCGCGATACGCGCATGACGTTCCTCCTGGCTGTGGGGACGCAGAGCTGGTCTCTGCACATCTCGCCCTATTCCGCCGTTAAGATCCCGGCTATACCCGTTTATCGGATTTAGCGCCTACTCGGCCCAGTGGATTCGTCAGTTGAGACCGTACGAGATGACAGGGCGCGCCGTTTCAGGTACCTGGCTTGTGTCCCCAGATGTACACGGTGTCTCCGACCTTCAGGGTCTTCCACAGCCGCCGCGCGTCCGCGACGCTCATATTCACACAACCTTTCGACTTACCCTTGTGGAGGTCGTCGCGGGAGCCGTGCAACGCGTACCGGCGATGGAAGAACTGGCTGTAGGGCAGCAGGGGCGAGTTCGGCCATTCGTACCGCGCGTAGACGTGGAAGGTGCCGTTCGGCGTCCACATGCCGCGGTAGCCGGTCCGGATCAGGACCGGGTCGAAGACGGTCTTCGACCCCTTCTGGACCCACATCCGCTGGTGGTCCTGGTCGACGCAGACGACGCGGCCCGCCTGGTGCGGACACGGGTTCGCGGCCGGCTCCGGCCTGGTGTGGGCGGCCGCGACGACGGGTGTGCAGGCGATCAGCGCGGCGCCGACCACCGCGGCCGCCCGGCTTATGAAGAGATTCATAATCCACCGATGCTCAGGCCCGGCGCCGGACGTACCTGTGGCGCGACAGAGTCACTCAGTCGGCGTAGCCCCATCACCCGGCCGCCCTACCTGCGCGCTGATGCGCTCGCCCGCCACTACGACAAACAGGTGATAGACCTCGGCAAACGGGTGGCCCTGCCGTCAAGGCTGGTACATCAGCCTCCGTGCTGCCGATCAATCACCCATGGTCAGATCTTCAGATTTCGTCTCCTTGCTTCCGGCCAGACGGCACCGGTCCCGGATCTGCCGCGTGGCGGCTCTGCTGTCGGCGTGCGCCGCGCCGTTCGCCGTCGCGGTGCCGAGCGCCGAGGCCGCGTCCGGCAAGAGCGTCTCGCCGCACTGCCCGCACCTGGCCCGCAAGGTCGTCTGCGTCGACCAGGACCACCAGCGGATGTGGGTCCAGCAGGGTAAGAAGGTCGTGTTCCCGGTGGTGCGGGTCCGGACCGGCATGCCCGGGCGCCGGACCCCGGACGGCCTGTTCCACATCTGGCTGCGGAATGCGCATCAGTATTCGTATCTGTTCCACGAGCCGATGCCGTTCAGTCTCTTCTTCCACGGCGACTACGCGCTGCACGGCACCTACCAGGACGTCCGCAAGGGCGGCTCCAACGGGTGCGTGAACCTGACGATCGCCGACTCCAAGCGGCTGTTCCCGACGCTGGGCATCGGTGACGCCGTCTACATCTGGGGCCACAAGCCGCGGTGACGGCCGCGGGCGGGAGGAAATCCGACACTGTGTCCAAACACTGATTCGAGTCTGTGATGCGCTGGATCATCGCCTCAAGCATCCGGCTCGCGGCGGTCCTGACGACCGCCGCGGCCGTGCTGCTCGTGGTCGCCGTCGCCGGACTCCGGCACGCACCCGTGGACGTGCTGCCGGAGTTCGCGTCGCCGCACGTCCAAGTCCAGACCGAGGCGCTGGGCCTGTCCGCCGGCGAGGTCGAGCAGCTGATCACCGTGCCGTTGGAGGACGAGTTCAACGGACTGGTGTTCCTGGACCGCCTGCAGTCGGCCTCCCTGCCCGGCCTGAGCGTCGTCGACCTCTTCTTCAAGAAGGGGACGGACGTCTACAAGGCGCGCCAACTGCTCGCCGAGCGCGTGGCCCAGGGGCCGGCCCTGGTCGCGGTCGGCACCCCGCCGGTGATGATCCAGCCGCTGTCGGTGCAGTCCCGGGCCGCCGCGGTGGCGCTGTCCTCGGCCACGATGTCGGCCACCGACCTGTCGACGCTGGCCCGCTGGCGGATCCGGCCACGGCTGCTGGCCGTGCCCGGGGTGGCCGACGTGGTGCTGTGGGGGCAGCGGGACCTCCAGCTCCAGGTGCTGGTCGATCCGGCGCGGATGGCCGGCCACGGCGTGACGCTGAACCAGGTGATCAACACCGCCGGCAACGCCATGTGGACCTCGCCGTTGTCCTTCGTCGAGGCCGCCGCGCCGGGCGCGGACGGTTTCATCGACAACCCCAACCAGCGTCTGACCGTCCAGCATCTGCTGCCCATCAAGACGCCCGCGGACCTCGCCGCGGTCCCGGTCGAGGACAGTACGGCCCACCCGGTGCGCCTCGGGGACGTGGCGACGGTGGTCGCCGATCACCCGCCGCTGCGCGGAGACGCGGTGCTGCGCGACGGTCCGGGGTTCCTACTGGTCGTGGAGAAGCTGCCCGGGGCGGACCCGGCCAAGGTCGCGAGCGGGATCAAGGCGGCGATGGCGGAACTCGCGCCGGGGCTGCGGGACGTCACCGTGGACACCGGCGTCTTCCAGCCGGCGGCGTACGTCCACAGTGCTCTGGTCCACCTCGGCTGGACGGCGCTGATCGCGCTGGTGCTGCTCACCGTGTGGTTCGGCCTGTGCTGGCGCTCCTGGCGGGTGCTGCTCATCGCGCTGGCCGGCACGGTCCTGCCGCTGGTGGCCGCGGCGTCAGTGCTTTTCCTGCTGGGTACGACGTTCACGGTCATGACGCTCGCCGGTCTGGCGGCCGCACTCGGCGTGGTGGTGGACGACGCGGTCCGCACCGCCGAGGCCGTCCGCGGCGCCGACCCCGACGGCGCGGTCGACGCCGTGGTCGGTGTGCGGCGTCCGCTGGGCTTCGCGCTCGCCGTGATCGTGCTCGCCACGATTCCGATCCTGACCCTGCAGGACCGGTCCGGCGCCCTGGCCCGGGCGATGATGGGCGCCTACCTGCCGGCGGTGGTGGCCGCCGCCCTGGTCGCGATCACCTTCGTCCCGGCGCTCGCCCACCTGCTCCTTCGGCACCCGGTTCCGCGCCGTCCCGTGCGCTGGGCGGGGCGTGTCCACGACCGCCTGCTGGCCGGGTTCAGCAAGAACGCCGCAGTCCTGGCCGGCACGGCCGCGGTCCTGCTCGTGGGCTGCGTGGCCGTCGTGCCGCAGTTCGGGGACCGGTCGCTGATCCCGACGATGCGCGAGCGCAGTCTGCTGGTGCGCTGGCAGGCGCCGACCGGGACCTCGCTGACCGCGATGGAGCAGACGACGTCCTCGGCGGGCCGGGCGCTGCGCGCGGTGCCGGGCGTGACCGACGTGGCCAGCGACATCGGACAGGCCCTGCTCGGCGACCGCGCGGTCAACGTGGACTGCGCGCAGACGTGGATCACGCTGTCCGCGAAAGCTGATTACCGGGCGGCGAGACAGGCCGTCGGCCGGGTTCTGAACGACTATCCCGGTATGCGGCACACGCTGCTCACCTACACAGAGGCCGCGCTCGCCGACCATCCCACGCGCAACGGCCCGCCGGTCCGGGTCCGGCTGTACGGGACCGACCCGGCGGAGCTGGCGGCGACGGCCGAGCAGCTGCGCCAGGCGGTGTCCGGGGTGCACGGCGCGGCGGACGCGACGGTCCACCATCAGGTGCTGGAACCGGCGATCCAGATCGAGACCAACGTCCCCGCCGCCGCCGCGCACGGCCTCAAGCCCGGCGACGTCCGGCGCGCCACGGCCGTCCTGATCGCCGGGATCCCGGTCGGCAGCTACTACGAGCAGCAGCAGATCTTCGACGTCTCGGTGTGGAGTGAGCCGGGAATGCGCTCTGACCTGGCGGGCATCGAGAACCTGCTGCTGGACACGCCCGCCGGCGACAAGGTGCCGCTGAAGGACGTCGCGACGGTGTCCATGGCGCCCGCCCCCGCCGAGGTCGACCACGACCAGGCCTCCCGCTTCCTCGACGTCACCGCGGACGTGCCCTCCGGGGATGTGCGCGGGACCGTGGACCGGGTCCGGAAGGCGGTGGAGAACATGGCGCTGCCGGCCGGCTATCACGTCGAGGTGTCCAGCGACGTGGTGACGCGCCGCAACGACGACCGCAACACCCTGATCGCTGTGGCTGTCGTCGTGGTGGGCGTCTTCCTGCTGCTTCAGGCGGCGCTTCGCAGCTGGCGCCGTGCCGCGCTGCTGTTCTGCGCGCTGCCCCTCGCCCTGTCCGGCGGCGCCGTGACCGCGCCGATCGCGGGCGGACCGGTGACGGTCGGCGCCCTGGCCGGTTTCCTTGCGGTGTTCGGTGTCGCGGTCCGGGCCGGGATCGTGGTGCTGCGGGATCTTCGGTTCGCCGCGGAGAATCAGGGAGCTGGCACCCTCGGCTCCGAGGCCGCGACCCGGGCGCTGCGCCGGTCCGCCTTCCCGACCCTGGTCAGTGCCGCGGGCCTGGCGCTGGCGGTGTCGCCGTTCGCGGTTGCCGGGGACATCGCCGGGATGGAGGTGGTCCGGCCACTGGCGCTGGCCGTGCTGGGCGGCATGGCGACCACGGTCCTGGTGACCCTGGTCCTGCTTCCCGCGGTGTGCCTGCGGTGGTTCGTCGGCGCTGGAGACAGAGACGGCGACACAGGCGGTGTTACTGGCGGCGGCACAGATGGTGTTACTGACGGCGACGGGCCCGCACAGAAGCCGGCGAGCCCGTGAGCGTCGGCCGCGCCGCGCGCCGGGCGGTCGCGCAGGTGGCGCGTTTCGGCGCCGTGTTCGCCACGGTGACGGCGTCCGCCGGCTGCTCGCGCCAGTCCGCCGAAAGCCCTCCGCCGCCCCCGGCGGTACTGGAACAGGCGAACGGGACGGTGCTCCCGACAGTGAGATTGAGCCAGTCGGCGTTGGAGGCGGTGGGAGTGCGGACCGCGGCTGTCCAGAGCGCGCCCAGCGGACTGATGATCCCGACGGCGGCCGTCATCTACAGCCCGGACGGCGCGCCCTGGACCTACGTGGTGGTCGGGCCCGGGTCCTATCTCCGGCACCCGATAGCCGTGGACCACGTCAGCGGGAGCGAGGCGTTCCTGCGCTCCGGCCCGGCAGCCGGTACCACGGTGGTCACCATCGGCGCGCCCGAACTGCTCGGCGCCGAGTACGGCGTCGGACAGGAGTGAGGACCTTGACTCGTCCCACGGTCATGCGCGTGATCGTCTCCTGGAGCCTGACCTACCGGTTCCTGGTCGTCGCGGCAGCGGTCGCGCTGATGGGGTTCGGCGCGGCCACGATCAGCACCGGCGCGGTGGACGTCTTCCCGGAGTTCGCGCCGCCACAGGTGGAGATCCAGACCGAGAGCCTGGGCCTGTCCACCTCCGACGTGGAGTCGCTGGTGACCGTCCCGCTCGAACTGGCGATGAACGGCATGCCCGGGCTGGGCCAGCTGCGTTCGACCTCGGTGCCGACGCTGTCGTCGATCGTCATGGTCTTCAAACCCGGATCCGACCTGCTGCACGCCCGGCAGCTGGTGCAGGAACGGCTGGCCACGGTCCGTCCGACGCTGCCGAAGTGGGCCTCGCCGCCGGTGATGCTGCCACCGGTGTCGGCGACCGCACGCGTGGTGCAGATCGGCATGGTGGGGCCCCGGTATTCGCCCGAGGAGCTGTCGCGGCTGGCGCTGTGGCGGGTGCGGACGCGACTGATGGCCATCGACGGCGTGGCGGACGTGTCCCTGTGGAACGAGCGCCAGCCGACCTTCCAGGTGCAGGTGGACCCGGGCCGGCTGGCCGCCGCGCACGCCACCTTGGACGAGGTCGAGCGCACCACGTCCGACGCGCTGGACTCGGGGGCGCTGAGCTTCTCCACCGGCAGTGTCGTCGGGGCCGGCGGATTCCTGGACACCGACAGCCGGCGGTTGCAGATCGCGCACCGGCTGTCGGTGAGCAGCCCGGCGGAACTGGCCAGGGTGCCGCTGGAAGACCACGCGGCCAAGGGGTCTGTGGTGCCGCTGAGCGCCGTCGGGTCGGTCGTTCAGGATCACCTGCCGATCATCGGCGACGCCGTCATCAACGGACAGCCCGGGCTGCTGCTCGTGGTCGAGAAGACGCCCTCGGGCGACACGCTGAAGGTCACCTCCGAGGTCCAGAAGGCGCTGGCCCAGCTGCGACCGGGGCTGCCGGGCGTCACCTTCGACAGCACCATCTTCCGACCCGCGACGTTCATCGACGAATCGATCGCCGGGCTGCGCACCTCGCTGCTGATCGGCTTCGCGCTGGTCACGGCGATCCTGGTGCTGTTCCTGTTCGAGTGGCGGGTCGCGCTGATCAGTCTGCTGACGATCCCGATGTCGCTGATCGCGGCCCTGCTGGTGCTGCACTACACCGGTGGCACGATCAACACGATGATCCTGGCCGGCCTGATCATCGCCCTCGGCGCGGTCGTCGACGACGCGATCATCGACGTCGAGAACATCCTGCGCCGGCTGCGCGAGGCTCGGTCCGCCGGCAGTGAACGGCCGACCGGGCGCATCATCCTGGAAGCCTCGTTGGAGGTCCGCGCGCCGATCGTCTACGCGACGCTGATCATCGTGGCGGCCGCGGTCCCGGTGTTCCTGCTGCACGGCCTGACCGCCGCCTTCTTCCGACCGCTGGCTCTGGCCTACACGCTGGCGATCGTCGCCTCGCTGTGCGTCGCGCTGACCGTCACCCCGGCCCTGACCCTGATCATGCTGCGCCGCGCCCCGCTCCGGCACGGCCCCCCGCCGCTGGTGCGGCGGCTCCAGCGCGGCTACTCGGCGTCGTTGGGGCGCATCCTGCGGCGCCCGGCGGCCGCCTACGGGGTGTTCGCCGCGGCGGTCGTGGCCGGCGCGCTGATCGTGCCGCAGCTCGGTCAGTCCCTGTTCCCCACCTTCAAACAGCGCGACCTGCTCATCCACTTCGACGCCATCCCCGGCACCTCGGACGCGGAGATGGTGCGGGCCACCACGATGCTGTCCCAGCGCCTGCAGGCGATCCCGGGCGTCCGGAGCTTCGGCGCCCACATCGGCCGGGCGCGTGGCGGCGAGGAGGTGGTCGGCATCGACGCCGCGGAGGCCTGGATCAGCACTGATCCCAAGGCCGACTACGACAAGCTGGTGGCCCGGGTGCGGGACGTCGTGAACACCTACCCGGGGATGTACCGGGACGTCGAGACCTATCTCAACGAACGTGTCGAGGAGGTCCTGTCCGGGTCCCGGCAGGCGGTGACCGTCCGCGTCTACGGGCAGGACCTCAATCAGATGCGCAGCACCGCGACCGACGTCCTGAACCAGGTGTCGCAGGTGCGCGGGGTCGAGGACCCGCACATGGACATCTCGGTGGACACCCCGCAGATCCAGATCGAGGTGGACCTGGCCAAAGCGGCCGCGGTCGGACTGAAGCCCGGCGACGTGCGACGCCAGGCCGCCGCGATGGTCGCGGGGCAGGAGATGGGCAACATCTTCATGGGCGGTGAGATCTACGGTGTCTTCGTGTGGAGCGTCCCGAGCGCGCGCGAGAGCACAAGCGCGATCTCGAACATGCGCCTCGACACCCCGGGCGGCGGCCAGGTCCGGCTCGGCGACATAGCGGTGGTCGCCACGCGCAGCGACCCGTACCGGGTGACGCGCGACGGCAACTCCCGCTACCTGGACGTGAGCACCAACGTGAAGGGGCGCGCTCTCGGGGCTGTGGCCGGCGACATCCGCGCCCGGCTGCGCGCCATGCCCATGCCGGCCGGGATGCACTACTCGATGCTCGGCGAGTACAAGGAACGCCAGGCCGCGCAGCGGACCCTGCTGACCACGGCGATCGCGGCCGCGGTCGCGATCCTGCTGCTGCTCCAGCTGTCGTTCGGCTCATGGCGCCTGGCCGGACTGCTCTTCGTGACGCTGCCGATGGCCCTGGTGGGCGGCGTCATCGCGATCAGCATCGGCGGCGGCGTCATCACCATCGGCGCGCTGGTGGGCTTCTTCACCGTGTTCGGCATCGCCGCCCGCAACGGCATCCTGCTGATCAACCACTGCCAGCACCTGCAACGCCACGAGGGGATGGAGTTCGGGCCGGCGCTGGTGGTCCGCGGGGCCCGGGAGCGGCTCTCGCCGATCCTGATGACGTCGCTGGCCACCGGCCTGGCCCTGGTGCCGCTGGTCCTGCGGGGCAACCTGCCCGGACACGAGATCGAGTACCCGCTCGCGGTGGTGATCCTCGGCGGTCTGGTCACCTCGACGCTGCTGACGTTGTTCGTTGTGCCGTCGCTGTATCTGCGGTTCGGGCGCCGGCACCAGGGCTGAGGCTGCGCGACCGCCATGACAAGATCCTGTGAAACTTCCGACGATGGAGCCGAGCGCACAGCCCGGCACTGGATATCGCGCCGTCCGGTATCAGCATCCTGAACTGCGCGAATCGGTTCGACCCGGCTGGCGGAGGCGGTGGCACGCCAAAGGCGCGCCCTTGCGGTCTCACGGTCGGCTTGGCACCTTCACCTCCGCGATGACATCCGATTCGCCAGGCGGACATCCCGTCGACCGGCGGA
>JABFWL010000102.1 GCA_013362315.1 Catenulispora sp.
CCGGGGGCTGCTGCGCCGTCACGGCGCCGCCCCCGGCACGCCGCCGGCGTACCCGAGCTCCCGCAGCACCGCGCAGGCGCCGCCGACCGTGGTCATCCGGGCCAGCGTGTCGTCGTCCACGTCGAACGGCTTGCCGTAGCGCTCCTCGATCTGGTGGATGAGCCAGGCCAGCTCCAGGGAGTCCACGGTCTCCGGGACCTCCTCGGGGCGGCGCTCGCCGTAGGTCGCCAGCATCGCCAGCACCTCCTCGCGATGGGGCTCGGACCCCTGCGCCCCGGACTGCTCGCCCACCGCTCAGCCCGACGTGGTGGCGGTGGCGAGGCGCTCGGCGACAGTGGCGCAGAACTCGTCGATGGTCAGCGCGGCGATCTCGTCGAGCTCGTCGTCGCTGAACCGGATGCCGAACCGCTCCTCCAGCCGCACGCCCAGCTCGGCCAGGGCCAGCGACTCCAGGTCCACGCCCGCCGGGCCCAGCAGGGTGTCGCCGTCGAAGCCGGAGGTGTCGTAGTTCATCTCCTTCAGCGCCTCGAACGCGAACGCCTTGATCCCATCCACGGTGCTGATCTCGTCATGCGACGTCATGGACTCCTCAGTTCCTTTCGTTGCCGGTCACTGCGGGGGCGGCGGGCACAGCGGCGAGCACGCCCTGGTCCCGCACGAGCTTTCCGGTGGCGGTGCGGGGCAGCGTGTCGACGACATGCCAGGCGCGCGGCCGCTTGTAGGCGGCCACCCGCTCGGTCAGCTGCTCCTGGATCCGGTCCAGGTCCGCGGGCTCCTCCAGGACCACGTAGGCCTCGATGGCCTTGCCGAACACGACCACCGCGCCGGTCACCCCGGGCAGGCCGGCCAGGGTGTGCTCGACCTCGCTCAGGTCGACCTTCAGGCCGCCGATCGAGACCTGGGAGTCGCGGCGGCCACGGATGCGGACCAGACCGGTGTCGGGGTCGACGGTGCCGGCGTCCTTGGTGTGCAGCCAGCCGTCGGACCAGCGCGCCGGATCCACGAGGCCGACGTACGGCGAGTGCTCCATCGCGATGTGCAGCTCGCCGTCCTGCTCCCGCAGCGTGACGCCGGGGGCCGGGGCGACGGCCGGGCGGTGCACACCGAACAGGTCGGTGCCGATGACCCCCAGCTCGGTCATCCCGTACATGTTGCCGAGCCGGATGCCGTAGCGGTCCACGAACGCGTCGTGGACCTGGGCCCGGACCAGCTCGCCGCCGGTGGTCATGCCGGTCAGCTGCGGCAGCCGGGGCGGTTCGGCGACCGCGGCCAGCAGCTCGATGTGGAACGGCACGCCGAGCAGCGTGGTCGGCTCGGTCCCGGCGGCGACCGCGGCCAGGATCGCCTCGGCGGTCATCCGCTGCGGCAGCACCAGCTGCACGCCCGCGTGCAGGCCGTGGAGCAGGCCGCCGACCAGGCCCAGGACGTGCACCATCGAGGCCATCGAGACGATCCGCTCGCCGCCGCGCGGCACCCCGTCGATCTTCAGGTAGCGGTCGATCTCGGCGATCAGGTCCGAGGCGCAGCGGCCGATGGCCTTCGACGGGCCGGTCGAGCCGGAGCTGAGCTGGATCAGCGCGTGCGGGGTGTCGGCCGGGCGGCCGCCGGGGTGCGCGGCGATCCGCTCGCGCACCTCCTGGAACGCCCGTAGCGCTCCGCCGCTGGACTCGGCGGCGGTGACCACGAACTGCGGGGCCAGCCGGTCCAGGGCCTGGCCGACCTCGAAGGCGGTGAGCCGGTGGTCCAGCAGCGTGGCCCGGGCACCGATCCGCCAGGCCGCCAGCAGGTTCGTGATGAACGCCAGGGACGGCGGCAGGCACAGCGCCACCGAGCCGCCCGCGCGCAACCCGGCCCCGGCCAGGGCCGTCTGCCGCTCGGTGACCAGGGCGCGCAGCGTGGCGCGGTCGACCGGCTCGGAGAGCACCAGGCAGATCTGGTCGGCGGGGCCGGCCAGCAGCACCTCGTCGACCCAGCCGGGGTCGGTCGGAATCTGGATCCCCGCCGCCATCGCCGATCACCTCCGCGCAGGAGAAAAGAAAAGAGAAAAGTGTGAACCAGTGCGCGCCAGTGCGAAGCACTGAACGAAACCTCTGAACGAAGCCCCTACCGAAGAGGTTTTTTGACGCCACTTCCGACACCACATTGCCGACGCGTCGCAGGGCGTTGGCGCAAGCTTTGGCGCTGGCGTGACCGATCGTCAAGCAGCAAGCCAAGATCCAGTGAAAGAACCAGGCCAGAGCGCTGAAATCAAGGCTTTGCGGCCTGCAAAATTTCAGGATTGACCGCCGTCGAGCAGCGCGGCTAGCGTCTTTGCCGATCGTCCGGCCCGGCATTGGCACACCCATTCTCGCGTGCATTCCGTGGAGCTTGGAGCATTGGTGAAAGCTGACATGAACACGGCGGTCGAGCGCTATTACGACACGACGCTCGACCTGTACGAGGAGCTGTGGGGCGAACACGTCCACCACGGCTTCTGGGACGAGGGCGAGCGCCCGGGAGCGGACGGCGCGGACCGGCACGAGGCCACCGACCGGCTGGTGCGCGAACTCGTCGCCTACGCCGCGGTGCCGCCCGGCGCACGGGTGCTGGACGTCGGCTGCGGCATCGGCGGGCCGGCGCTGTATCTGGCCGGGCCGCTGGGCTGCACGGTCATCGGCGTCACACTCAGCGCGCAGCAGGCGGCCCGGGCCGCCGAGAAGGCCCAGGAGGCGGGGCTCGGCGACCGGGCGGCGTTCCACCGGCTGGACGCCCTGAGCACCGGGTTCGCCGACGCCTCGTTCGACGTGGTCTGGGCGGTCGAGAGCCTGATGCACATCGCGGACCGGGAGGCGTTCTTCGCCGAGGCGCTGCGGCTGCTGCGGCCCGGCGGCCGGCTGGCGATCGCCACCTGGTCGGTCCGGGACGGCGCGCTGGACGCCGACGAGCGGAACCTGGTGGACCAGATCCTGAAGCACCAGGTGATGCCCAGCTTCTCCTCGCTGGAGGAGCACGAGGCGATGGCGCGCGCCGCCGGGTTCGCCGAGGTGGCATCGAGGGACTGGAGCCGCGCCGTGGCCAACTCCTGGGATCCGGAGTTCGCCCTGGTCAAGAAGCCCGAGCAGGGCCGGACCACGATGGTGGAGCTGGCGCGCGAGCGCGGCGCGGACGTGCTCGGGTTCTTCTACGCCGGGCCGCTGATGAAGAAGGGCTTCGACACCGGCGTCATGACCTACGGCGCGGTGCGCGCCGTGAAGCCGGCCGCCGGGACTGCGCACGTACTGGCCGAAGTGGTGGAGGCGCTACGAGGGGTGCTGGACCAGGATGACGCCTGGAGCGTGGGCATCACCGCGGCCACCACCCTGGACGGCGACCTGGAGCTGGAGAGCTTCGAGCTGGCCGCGCTGAGCGACGCGCTGCGGGAGCGCTACGGCGCCGGGGTGGACCTGGCCGCACACGTGGCGGGGCTGGGCGTGGACGAGATCATCGCGCTCACCGTCGGCGACGTCGCGGCGCTGGTCACCGCACACCGGACGGACCCGGAGACCGCGCGCCCGGCACAGACCGACCCGGCACAGACCGACCCGACACAGACCGACCCGACGCACTCGAACGGTGCGGAGCCGGGGCGGGCCGCCATTGGAACTGCGACGCGTAGCG
>JABFWL010000153.1 GCA_013362315.1 Catenulispora sp.
GCCGGTGCTGTACCGCTTGCGGCTGCCGTCGGGACCGAGGGGACCGAACCGCCCACCCCACAAACCGCAGGCGCCCCACCTAGCAGCACCGCCCGATGGACTCGCGCCAGTTCCCCGAGGGAATCGAGGCCCGCCGGAGGCACCGGCCCTTCACCATGCTCTTGCCCTTGATCTTGATTGAGAGCCGCCCACCCCACCAACCACCAGCAAAAGAGGACCCACCGGTGCCGGGACCGTGAACATCACGACCGCCAGCCGAAGGACCGACCCTCGCCACGAACCCCGAGGCCGCATACACCCGCGCTTCGTAAAAATCGCCTAACCACAGACCAACCGCAGCCGAGCCGGCACCCTGCCAGCACCCCACTCTGCCAGCACCCCAGCCCCACTCCAAAGCCCCCAACCCTGCCACCGCCCCAGCGCCACCCACCCCCCACCCCAAAGCCCCGCACCCACCCCCCCATAACCCCATATAAGAACTTGCCCAACATCCCCACCCCCGCCTACCGTCCCCCCATGAACCCGATCACCGAGCGCGACCTCCGCGCCAGCTTTGTCAACTGCTCCAAAGGCGAAGCCTCCCGACTCGGGCTCCCCGCCGACTTCGCCGACCTCCCCTGGCCCGACCTCGACTTCCTCGGCTGGCGCGACCCGGGCGCGCCGGAGCGCGCCTACCTGGTCGCCGAGCGCGACAGCCGCCCCGTCGGCCTGTCCCTCCGCGCCTCCGGCGGCAGCGCCCGCGGCTTCGCGGCCCGCAGCATGTGCTCCATCTGCCTCACCACCCGCACCGGCGGCGGTGTCGCGCTGATGACCGCCCGGCGCACCGGCGAGTCCGGCCGGCAGGGCAACTCCATCGGCCAATACCTCTGCACCGACCTCGCATGCTCGCTGTTCGTACGCGGCATCAAGACCTCGGCGGTCGGCGGCGATCTGGACGAGTCGATCGACCGGCCGACCCGCATTGTCCGCGCGATCGGCAACCTGAACGCCTTCCTCGACCGGGTCCTCGCCCCCTGACCCGGCCCCCGCGGCCGCGTAGCAACCCTGTTCGAATACCGCTGACCTGCGGCGCCCACCACCTCTGGTGCCGTGCAACGCCGGCGCAATCGGAGCGCAATCGCCTCTGATTAAGGTCGAAGTGGCCTCTCCTCCGACCGCCACCCCCCACAGGCGGACGTGTGATGCGATGCCCGGGACCGGCCGCTGGACTTCCCCCCACTGGCGCCGGTCCCATCGCTTTTCCCCCGCTTTCGCACGCGCCCCCCCGACAGCCTCTCCGCGACAGCCTCTCCGCGACAGCCTCTCCGCAACAGCACCTCCGCTACGGCATCCCCACCGCCTACCCCCACGCCACCCCACCCCACCCCTCCCCGCAGGGCGACTACCCGGATCCCCTTCCCGCTTCTCGGTCACCGTCATCCGCTACCGTCATGCCGTGCCCAACCCCGACGAGGAAGAACCCCCGACCTCCGAGACCCCTGATTCACCCCGCCGCACCACCCCCAAGCGCCACCGCAGACTGCGCAAGGCCGCCGCGCTCCTCGGCAGCTGGCTCGTGTTGGCCGGGGCGGCGGCCTTCTCCATCCTGGCCAGCAACGGCGCGGCGTCCCCGGCGAAGCCGGAGCTCTCCCACGTGGCGCCTGCCGTCCGCGCCCTCGCAAGCTCCCTCCCATGGCCCGCCGACGGCCAGACGGCGCTCTGGGCAGAAGGCGTCGGCACCCTCGGCACCTGCGGCAAGCAGACCCCGGTGCCGATAGCCAGCGTGACGAAGGTGATGACCGCCTATGTCATCCTCCAGGACCACCCACTGAACTCTCCTTCGGATCAGGGTCCTGACCTAACGATCGACACCCAAGCCGCCTCCGAGTCCCTGTCCCGTGACGAAAGCTCCGCCCCAGTGCGCGCCGGACAGCGCATCAGTGAACGCAGACTGTTGGAGCTCATGCTCGTCCCCTCAGCCGGCAACGTGGCCCGCCTGCTAGCCCGCTGGGACGCCAGCACCGAGGCTGCCTTCGTGGCGAAGATGAACGCCGCCGCAGCGCAGCTCGGCATGCGGGACACCAGCTACACCGACGCGGCCGGCATCAACGCGCAGACCCGCAGCACCGCAGCGGACCAGATAAAGCTCGCCGAAGCAGCCCTCACCGACAGCACCCTCCTAGAGCTGACCGCCCAGCGCGATACCCGAGTCCCGGACGATCCCACGAACCTGCCCAACACCGATTCCCTGCTCGGCGTGGACGGTGTCGTCGGCGGCAAGACCGGCTCGAGCACCCCGGCCGGCGGCGCCCTGATGTGGGCGGCGCGACGCACGATCGACGGCCAGGAGCGGCTGGTACTAGGCGTGGTGCTGCACCAGAACGCGGGCACGACCCCAGAGCAGGGCCGGGCACGACCCCAGAGCAGGGCCTGACACGGGCCCTGACGGTAAGCCGGCGGCTGGTAGCGGCGTTGGGCTAGCCGCAGCCACAGCCACAAGCGCAAGCCCAGCGGTCCCTACTCCAAAAACCGACTCACCATCTCCGCCGCAGCCCGCAGCTCACCAGCCCGATCCCCCCGCCCCGACTTCTCGAACACCGCCGCCGCGCGCCGCTGCTCCTCGATCTCTCGGCGCACGATCTCCACCACGTCCGCCTCGCTCAGCTCCCGACGTGCGACTTCAGCCGCACCAGCCCCCACCGGACTAGCCTCGACAGCGCCCGCCCGCACTCCCGCTCCCGCCTCCACCGCCTCAGCGTTATCGATCGCACTGAGCACGGCGCGGATCGTCGAAGCTTGCGTACGGTCGCGATTCTTCAGAGCGACCGTAAGAGCGGCGCGGAGGCGGTCGCGAAGCGGTTCGGAGTGCATGGGACGACGCTAAGTCGTCGTGCAACGACGATCAAACAGGAATCCCGAACCACTCCGCCAACGCGCCGACCGTCCGCACCGCATCCGTATGATGCAGCCCCCTGATACCGAGCCGCTCCGCACCCCGAAGATTGTGCTCCAGATCATCGATCATGATGCACTCCGCAGGCGGCACTCCGAGCCGACTGCAAGCCAGCTCATAGATAGCACGAGACGGCTTACGCACCCCCACCTCAGCGGAGATGACACAAACATCCGCCAACGAACTCAAGTCGTACCCGCGATAGCAGTCATCGCCCAGCGAGTTCGACACGATCGCCACCGGCACACCCACTTCCCGCAGCGCCTTGATCGCGCCGATCATCACCTCATCCGGCGCGAGCAGCGCCTGAAACGAGTCGACGAACCCGGGCACGCTCAGGCTGATCCCGCGCCGCGCGAGCACTTCCGCGATCCCGCGCTCGAACGCGGCCTGGTCGATCCGCCCGCACTCGTGCTCGACCAGCAGCTCCCCAGCCGCCGCGTCCGAGCGGAACAGCTTCGCGAACAGCTCCGGATCGCCGGACACCGACGCCGAATACCTTCCGAACGCCTCGAACACGCTCGACGTCAGCACCCCGCCGAAGTCGGTCAACACCGCCCGCGGCGGTGGCGCCGTAGTGCCACCACTCACGCCGCCCCCAACGGCGCGAACCGCGGCGCCCGCCGCTCCAGATAGCTGTGCACACCCTCGGCCGCATCGGGATGCCGGAACGACTCCTCCATCAGCTTGTCCGCCGAAGCGACAGCGCTCGCCAAGTCCGAATCCTGCGCCTCGAACACCTGCCGCTTGATCACCGCCAGCGACTGCGGCGAGCAGTTCTCGGCAAGGTCCGCGGCATACGCGAGCGCGGCCGGCACCAGTTCCGGTTCCGGCAGCACCCGGTCCGCCAAGCCCATCGCCAACGCCTCGGCCCCCAGCACCACGCGCCCGGACAACAGCAGGTCCAGCGCCCGGCTCTGCCCGATCAGCCGGGGCAGCAGCCACGCGATCCCGTACTCGGCGATCAGCCCGCGCCGCGCGAAGGCGGTCGTGAACTTCGCCACCGGCGTCGTGAAGCGCAGATCGCAGTACAGCGCCTGCACCAGCCCCAGCCCGGCGACCGGGCCGTTGACCGCCGCGATCAGCGGCTTCGGAAAAGCCAGCGGACGCTCTCGCGGCCGCCGGCGGACCCGGGCCAGCGTGTCCGGATCGACGGTGCCGAGCTGCGACAAGTCCTCCATGTCGGCGCCTGCGCAGAAGCCCCGGCCGGCGCCGGTGACCACCACGGCCCGCACCTCCTCGTCCGCCTCGGCCCGGTCCAGGAGGGCGAAGTACCGCTCCTGCAGCGCGATGTTCCACGCGTTGAGCCGGTCCGGCCGATTCAACGTGAGCAGCAGGACCGCGCCGTGCCGTTCCGCGAGGACCAAGTCCGACGGATCAGGGCTTTGGGTCATGACGGCCTCCTAGACGATTGATTCCTGGGGGTACCGGCGCGAAACGTCTGATCAGCGGCGCCTGGCCGCCCCGGCCGGCCACCCACAGCCAACCAGGATGAGGGCGGCCGTCCGTGACGCCCAGGCTTGCTGCTGAGCCGTTTCGCAAGACTGCTTGTCAGGCTGCGGTTCTGGATGCCGGAACCCCCAGGAATCAATCGTCTAGTCCTTCGGGCCACCGGCCGCATAGATGACCTGCCCCGACACGAACCCGGCCTCCTCGCGCGCCAGGAACGACGCGATCGCCGCGATGTCCTCCGGCTGACCGCTGCGGCCGACCGGGATCTGGCTGATGAGCGCCTGGCGGAAGGCGTCGAAGTCCACGCCGATGCGCTCGGCGGTGGCCCGGGTCATGGCGGTCTCGATGAATCCGGGCGCGATCGCGTTCGCCGTGACGCCGAACTTCCCCAGCTCGATAGCCAGCGTCTTGGTGAAGCCCTGCATCCCGGCCTTCGCCGCGGCGTAGTTGGACTGGCCCCGGTTGCCCAGCGCCGACGTGCTCGACAGGTTCACGATCCGTCCGAACCGGGCGTCGACCATGTGCGACTGCACCGCCCGGGACATCAGGAACGCCCCGCGCAGGTGGACGTTCATCACCATGTCCCAGTCGTCGACGCTCATCTTGAACAGCAGGTTGTCCCGCAGGATCCCGGCGTTGTTGACCAGGATCGTCGGCGCACCCAGATCCGCGGCGACCCGCTCGACGGCCGCCGCGACCGCGGCCTCGTCCGAGACGTCGCAACCCACTGCCAAGGCGCTCCCGCCCTTGGCCTTGATCGCGTCCACGGTCTGCGCACAAGACTCTTCGTCGAGGTCGATCGCCGCGACGCTGTGGCCGTCGGCGGCCAGCCGGGTGGCGACAGCGGCGCCGATGCCGCGGGCGGCGCCGGTGACGATGGCGATGCGCGGGGTGTCCCGGTGCGTGTCGATGTTCATGCCGGTGTGCGAGGCGGTGGCGTGCTCAGCGGTATCGCTCATGTCAGGATCCTCAAAGCCTTGGCGATCAGTGAATCGATCTGGTCAGTTGTCGGGGCATACGCCGCGGCCCGATTGCGCGGCTCGTCCTGGATCCGCCGCAGCACTCCCTCGGCGATGATGGCGATCTTCCACAGCCCTAGCGCATGCCAGAAGGCCAGCGCGGAGCCGTCCCGGCCGCTGGCTTCCAGATAGGCGGTGGCCATCTCGTCGCGCTTGGGGAAGCCCGGCAGCGTCGAGAAGCTGAGCAGTCCCGCTCCCGGCTCGCCGGCCTCCGGCCAGTACGCCAGCAGCGTGCCGAGGTCGGCCAGCGGATCGCCGAGCGTGCACAGCTCCCAGTCCAGCACCGTCGCCACGGAGCCGTCCCGCGGCCGCACGATCACGTTGCGCAGGTGGAAGTCGCCGTGCACGAGCGTCAGCTCCCGCTGTTCGGGCACCGCTGCCGCGAGCCGGGCGGTCAGCGTCTCCAGGTCGGCCGACTCCCGGGTCTTCGAGTGCTGCCACTGCGTGGTCCAGCGCTTGAGCTGGCGCTCCGCATAAGGCTTGTGGCTCGCCAGATCGATCAGGCCCGTCTTCTCCAGGTCGACGGTGTGAACCAGGGCCAGCGCGCGGGCGATGGACAGCCCGATCTCATGCCGCGTCGGCTCCGGCACGGTCTCGACGACCTCCCGGCGATCCAGGACCAGGCCATCGACGAACTCCATCAGCACCATCGGCACGTCGTCGGCGGTCCAGACGCCCAGCACCTCCGGCACGGGCACCGCGGAGTCCCGCAACGCCGTCATGATCCGTGCCTCGCGTGCCACGTCGTGCGCCGACGCCAGCAGGTGCCCCAGGGGAGGACGCCGCAGTACCCAGCGCCGGTCTGGTTGCCCACTGGCGTCGGTGACCGCGTAGGTCAGGTTCGACTGGCCGACGCCGACCCGGGTCAGGGTGAGCGGACTCTCGTACTCGATCCCTGATTCGCCGAGCCGGATACCGACCTGCGCGGACAGCTCGGTCAGCCCAGAGGATTCAGACACCGGCCTGACCCAGCAGCGCCCCACCATCGATGGTCAGCGTCTCCCCGGTGATCCACGCCGCCGCGTCCGAGGCGAGGAACGCGACCGCCGAGGAGACGTCCCGGGGCTCGCCGATCCGGCCGAGCGGATACGCGCCGGCGACCGCCTCCTCGTTGTCCGCGAACAGGCTCTCGGCCAGCCGGGTCCGCACCACCGCCGGCGCGACCGCGTTGACCCGCACCTTCGGCGCCAGCTCCAGCGCCAGCTGCTTGGTCACGTGGATCAGCGCCGCCTTGCTCGCGTTGTAGACGCCGAGGTTGGCGGCGACGTGAATACCGCCGATCGAGGCGGTGTTGACCACCGCGCCGCCGTGTTCGCCCATCCACGCCTTCACAGCCAGCGACGTCCACAGGATCGGACCCCACAGGTTCGTGTCCAGCGTCTTGGCGAACCGGCTCTTCTCGATGTCGATCAGCGGTCCGTACGCCGGGTTGGTGCCGGCGTTGTTCACCAGGATGTCCAGGCTGCCGAAGCGCTCCACGGTGAAGGCGACGCAGGCTCGCGCCGCCTCCTCGTCGGTGGCGTGGGCCTCGTAGCCGACCGCGACGCCGGGTCCTTCTACCTGCTTGGCGGCCTCGTCGGCGTGCTCCTGAGTGCGCGAGGTCAGCACGACGTTCGCACCACCGGCGGCCAGCGCCTGCGCGATGGCCAGGCCGATGCCGCGCGAGGCGCCGGTGACGATTGCCGTGCGGCCGGACAGCGAGGGGATGAGCGGTTCGGTCATGAGGGGAAGTGCTCCTGGTTCGCTCTTGGGAGGTCAGTGCTTGTACTTCGCCAGTTCGATCTTCGCGATGGCCCGCTTGTGGACCTCGTCTGGACCGTCCGCCAGGCGCAACGTGCGCAGATGCGCCCACGCCCAGGCCAGCGGGAAGTCGTCGGTGACCCCGGCGCCGCCGTGCACCTGGATCGCCCGGTCGATGATCCGCAGCGCCATCTCCGGCGCCGCCACCTTGATGGCCGCGATCTCGGTGCGCGCCGCCTTGTTGCCGACGGTGTCCATCATCCAGGCCGCCTTCAGCGTCAGCAGCCGGGTCCGCTCGATGTCGATGCGCGCCTCGGCGATCCAGTCCTGGATGTTCGCGCGGTCGGCCAGCGGCCGGCCGAAGGCGACGCGGTCCACGGCGCGCCGGCACATCAGCTCCAGCGCCCGCTCGGCCATGCCGATGGTGCGCATGCAGTGGTGGATGCGGCCCGGCCCCAGCCGCGCCTGGCTGATGGCGAAGCCTTCGCCTTCCCCCTTCAGCAGATCCTCGAACGGCACGAAGACGTCCTCGAACGTGATCTCGGCGTGCCCTTCGCGGTCCTGGTAGCCGAACACCGGCAGCGAGCGCACGACGGTGACGCCCGGCGCGTCCAACGGCACGACCGTCATCGACTGCTGACGGTGCGGCGCCGCCTGGGGATCGGTCTTGCCCATGACGATCAGCACGCGGCAGTTCTGGTGCATCGCGTTGGAGGTGAACCACTTGCGGCCGTTGAGCAGATAGCCGCCGCGCGCCTCGTCGCGCACCATGCTCATCTCGATGTTCGTGGCGTCCGACGAAGCGACCGCCGGCTCGGTCATCGCGAATCCGGAGCGGATCTCGCCTTCGAGCAGCGGCTTGAGCCACTTCTCGTGGTGCGCCTCGGTGCCGAACAGAGTCAGCACCTCCATGTTGCCGGTGTCCGGCGCGGCGCAGTTCGTCGCTTCCGGGGCCAGATGGCTGCGGCCCATGATCTCGGCCAGCGGGGCGTACTCCAGGTTGCTGAGACCGGGCCCCCATTTCTCATGCGGGTGGAACAGGTTCCACAATCCCCGCTTGCGAGCCTCGGTCTTCAGCTCCTCGATCACCGGCGGCTGGTGGTGCGGGTCCCCGGAGGCGCGCATCTGCTCCTCGTAGACCGCTTCGGCGGGGTAGACGTGCTCGTCCATGAAGGCGAGGAGGTCGTCCTGGTAGCGCTGGGCGCGGTCGGAGACGCTGAACATGCTTCCGGTATAGTTGAGGTCGGCGTCAAGTTCAAGTAGGGGAGCGGCGTTTCCTGATGGCAGAGGTTTCCTGATGGTCAAGCCCGAGGTCCGCGTCACACCGCGGAGCGCGCGGGGCATCCGGACGCGGAGCGCGCTGGTCGATGCCGCGCGGGTCGTTTTCGAACGGGACGGGTACCTGGAAGCCCGCCTCAGCGATATCTCGGCTGAGGCCGGGGTGGCTTCCGGGTCGCTCTACACCTACTTCGAGGGCAAAGAGGCGATCTTCCAGGCCGTCGCCGAGCAGGTCACCGAGGAGATGCTGCATCCGCACCTGCGAGTCCGGACCGGGGTCAGCGATCCGCGCGAGCTGATCGACCTGGCGAACCGCGAATACCTGCGGTCCTACAAGAAGAACGCCAAGCTGATGGCTTTGTTCGAGCAGGTCTCCCAGATCGACGAGGACTTCCGGAAGGTGCGGATCGAGCGCGCCGACGCCTTCGTCCAGCGCAACGCGAAGATGATCCGCACCTTGCAGAAGCAGGGCAAGGCGGACGCCGAACTGGATCCGGTGCTGACGGCGCATGCCCTGTCGGGCATGGTGTCGCGGATGGCGTACGTGGCGTTCGTGCAGAAGGCGCCCATGCCGTTCGAACGCCTCGTCGCCACCCTGAACCGGATCTGGATCAACGCGCTGGGGCTGTAGCTCAGGAGCTCAGCAGCTCAGCAGGTCAGCTCGCCGGCAGGCCCACCAGCTCGGCGAGCCGCGCCCGGTGCCGGGCGGCAGTCCCGAGCGCGAGCGACGCGCTCTTGGCCCGCTTCAGATACAGGTGCGCCGGGTGCTCCCAGGTGAACCCGATCCCGCCGTGCATCTGCACGCACTCCTCAGCCGCCAGCACCGCGACCGCCGAACAGTGCGCCTGCGCCACCGCGACCGCGATCGCCCGCTCGTCGCCGGTCGCCGAGACGGCGTGCCGGGCGACCGCACGCGCCTGCGCGATCTGCACCCACAGCTGTGCCAGCCGGTGCTTGAGTCCTTGATACGAACCCACCGCGCGCCCGAACTGGTGCCGCGTCTTCACATATTCGACGGTGGTCGCGAGGCACCGCTCGGCCAAACCCAGCTGCTCCGAGGCCAGCACCGCCGCAGCCGACGTCAGCGCTTCATCGAGTGCTGAGTAACCGATCGCCAGCAGCTCGCCCGGAGTGTCTTCGAGCTCGATATCGCACAACACGCGGGTCATATCGAGCGACGTGACCGCCTTCCGCGTGACGTCCACGGCCTGGACCGCGTACAGCGACCCGTCCGCGGGCACGATCAGCACGTCCGCCGGCAGCGCGTCGGCGACCCCGGTGACCCGGCCGGTCAGCCGGGCATCGGTGACGCCGTCCTTCGGCGGCCACGGCGTCACCGACACCGTGTTCCGGCGGCCGTTGCCCGGCAGCGTCGAGAACGGCACCGCCACCGCCGCGGTCTGCTCGCCGGTGGCGATCCGGCGCAGCTGGGCGTCACACCCCGGCAGGGCGAGCAGCAGCGCGGTGGCGGTGAGACTGCCGAGGAACGGCACCGGCGCGACAGCCTTGCCCAGCTCCTCGGCGACCACAGCGGCCTCGCGCAGCGATGCTCCCGCGCCGCCGAGCTCCTCCGGCACGAGCAGCCCGGCGGCGCCGATGCCGGTGCCGAGCGCCTTCCACAGGTCGGCGTCGTACGGCTCGGCCGACTCGGTGCGTGCCAACACCGCCGACCACGGCGCGCGGGCGGACAACAGGTCGGCGACCGCGGCGCGCAGCTCTTCTTCGGGTTCTGAGTAGAGGAGTTCGTCGCTCACCGGGGCAGGTCCTTCCACGCGACGTCCTTGTCGGTCCGGATCTCGCCGGGCAGGCCGAGGACGCGTTCGGCGATGATGTTCAGCAGGATCTCCGAGGTGCCGCCCTCGATGGAGTTGCCCTTGGCGCGCAGATAGCGGTAGCCGGGGGAGCGGCCGACGAAGTCGACGACGTCGGGGCGGCGCATGGTCCAGTCGTCGTAGCGCAGCCCCTCCTCGCCGAGCAGCTCGAGTTCGAGCCCGGACAGCTGCTGGTTCAAGGTGGCGAACGCGTACTTCGCCGCCGAGCCCTCCGGACCGGGCTGGCCGGCGGCCAGCTGCGCGGACAAGCGCATCGCGGTCAGGCGGGCGGCCTCGGCCGCCACCCACAGCGTCATCAGGCGGTCGTGCAGTGCCGGCTCCCGGACCTCCGGCCGGGTGCGCCAGGTGTCGGCCAGCACGCCGATCATCCCGGTCTCGCGGGGCGCGGAGCCGCCGCCGATCGCCACCCGCTCGTTCATCAGCGTGGTCTGCGCGACCCGCCAGCCGTCGCCGACCGCGCCGAGGCGGTGCGCGTCCGGCACCCGGACGTCGGTGAGGAACACCTCGTTGAACTCGGCCTCGCCGGTGATCTGGCGCAGCGGCCGGACCTCGACGCCGGGGGCGGTCATGTCGAGCACGAAGTAGCTCAGGCCGCTGTGCTTCGGGGCGTCCGGGTCGGTGCGCGCGACCAGGATCGCCCAGCGCGCCTCGTGCGCCATGGACGTCCAGACCTTCTGCCCGGTGACGATCCAGTCGTCGCCGTCCGGCACGGCGCGGGTGGCCAGCGCGGCGAGGTCGGATCCGGCGCCCGGCTCGGAGAACAGCTGGCACCACACCTCCTCGCCGCACCACAGCGGCCGCAGCCAGCGCTCCTGCTGCGCCTCGGTGCCGTAGGCGAGGATGGTCGGAGCGGCCATGCCCAGGCCGATGCCGATGCGGCGGGGATCGTTGTCGGGCGCGCCGGCCGCGGCGAACGCCTGCTCGACGACCGGTTGCAGATCGCGGGACAGGGACTGGCCGCCGAGGCCCGGCGGATAGTGGAGCCACGCCAGGCCCGCGTCGAAGCGGGCCCGCAGGAAGTCGGTGCGGTCAACGGTGCTGGGGTCGTGGGCGGCGAGGAAGTCGCGGATCTGGTTCTCGAGGTCGTGCTGGGTGGTCACGTGCTGGGCGGTCAATGGTGGCACCCTTGCTCTCCAACCGGGGCGGTGATTGTCCGCTCAGTATTCTCCCGGCGGGGGTGGTGTCAACAGGCCTCGGCGGGCCGCGAGCAGCCGCCGGCGCACCAGCGCCGCGTGCGGGTTGGCCGAGCCGCCGGGCCGGTGGACAAGGAAAGCAGTGTTCAGCGGCGCTTCTTCAGGCCGGTGCAACAGACGCAGCGCGCCGCCGGCCAGCTCGGCCTGGCACAGGTACTCCGGCAGCACCGACCACCCGGCGCCGGCCGCCACCGCGGCCCGGACGCCGCGCAGATCAGGGATCGTGGTCAGGCGCGCCGGCGCCGGGACCCGGTCGTTGAAGACGTAGCGCCAATAGCGGCGGATGATCGGCAGTTCGGTGTCGTAGGCCACGGCCGGGACCTCGGCCAGGGCCGCCGGCAGCTCGGCTCCGGCGAGCCGCTCGGCCCACGCCGGCGCGGCCACCAGCACGAACTCCTCGTCGGAGAACGGCTCGGCGACCAGCGCCCGGTCGGTCGGCCGCCGGGTGGCCAGCACCAGGTCGTGGCGTCCGGCGCGCAGCTCGGCCAGCAGCGGCTCGGTCAGGCCGGTGGTGACGCGCAGCTGCACTCCCTGCGCGATCAGCGGCGCGAGCAGCCGCATGCCGATCGCGCCGAGGAATTCCGCCGGCCCGGCCAGGTGGACCGGCTCGGCGCCGGCGGTCCGGCCGCCGTCGGCGACTCCAGACAGCTGGTCCAGGGCCGGGGCGACTTGAGCGGCGAGGTCGTCGGCGTAGGGCAGCGGCGCGACGCCGCGGGCGCGCCGGTCGAACAGCTCGCGGCCCAGCCGGGTCTCCAGGGCCCGGATCTGCGCGGTGACGGTCGACTGCGAGACGCCGAGCACGTGTGCGGCGGCGGTGAAGGAGCCGGCGCGGTGCACTGCGAGGAAGGTGCGGAGCTGGTTCAGGTCCAGCGGTTCGGCCACGCCTCCACGCTAGCCGCACCCATCGGTATGCCGATACCTCCCATCGGAGCCCTCATTGGTGCCGATAAGTTCATGAGGTTTAGTTTCTGGGTATGGCGAAGATTCTGATGGTCCTGACCGCGGCCGACTCCTGGACTCTGAAGGACGGCACCAAGCACCCGACCGGCTTCTGGGCCGAGGAGGCCGTCGTGCCTTACCAGGCGTTGAAGGCGGCTGGACACGAGGTGGTAGTGGCCACGCCGGGCGGAGTGGTCCCGACTCCGGACGCCGGCAGCCTCACCGGGGAGTTCGGTGCCGAGGCGGTCGCCGGGATCGCGGAGCTCAAGGAGCCGCTTTCCCTCGCCGAGGTGACGGTCGACGACTATGACGCGGTGCTCTATCCCGGCGGCCACGGCCCGATGGAGGATCTGGCCGTCGACGCGGACTCGGGCCGGCTGCTCGGCGCCGCCCTGGCCTCCGGCAAGCCGCTGGCCGTGGTCTGCCACGGTCCGGCCGCCCTGCTGGCGGCCCGCAAGCCGGACGGCACCTCGGCCTTCGCCGGCTATCGCGTCGCGGCGTTCACCAACGCCGAGGAGACGCAGGCGGGATTGGCCGACCGGGCGCCCTGGCTGCTGCAGGACCGGCTGGCGGCCGACGGTGTCGTGGTGGAGGCCGCCGAGCCGTGGACCCCGCACGTGGTCGTGGACCGGAACCTGATCACCGGGCAGAACCCGATGTCGTCCGCGCCGCTGGCCGAGGAACTGGTGAAGCGTCTCAAGTGAGGCTGCACCGGCACTTCGCTTCACTCCTTTGGCCGAGGCTGACGTCGCTGCCGCCCGATGCGGCGCAGACAGTGCCAGTAGGTCCATGCCAGTAGGTCCCTGCC
>JABFWL010000084.1 GCA_013362315.1 Catenulispora sp.
CAGCACGCGGGAGTTCATCGCCTTCTGGCTCTCCGAGGGCTGCGTGCTCGCTGGGATGAACGTGAACGTTTGGGACGTGACTGACCCGATCAAGGCTCTGATCAGGTCGCGGGCCGTCGTCGACCCGGACGGCCTCGCCGATCCCGGCGTGGCACTGGAGTCGCTGCTGCCGGGCTGACCGGCGTCATAGCTTATGGCGCTGGCGCCGGTCGGGTCGGTCGCCGAGATCCGGCGGTTGCTGCGCGGCGCAAGCACTGGGCTGCCCAGCGGCGAAGCCGTGGCCCGAGCCCTCAGTGAGCCACCCCCTGGCCGCCGATGAGCTAACGACGATGTGCCCGCATGCCGACGCCGCTGTGGGCCGTGAGCGAGAGCTCACTGTTCCCGCGCGCTGACCGCCCGCGGCTCGGCGACCGCAGCCGGGCCGATCCGCGCGCTGATCACGTACGAGACCACTACCGCCACGATCACCAGCGGCGTCAGCGCCAAGGCGTCGGAAGGGAACAGCAGTGCGGGCAGCAGCACGGAGGTCATCGGCAGCCCCAGCATCGCCACGGCCATCGCCCCGATGCCCATCGCGGCACCGGCGATCATCGGCAGTCCGGGCAGGTGGGACATCGCGATCCCGCCGGCTGCGCCGATGTAGAGGCTGGGGAACACCGGGCCGCCGCGGAAGCAGCTGAGCGAGAGCGTATAGGCCGCGGACTTGAACAGCACCACCAGCACCAGCGCGCCGGCCGTCCAGCCGGCCGCGTCGTCGATCAGCGAGGGCAATCCCGTCTGTCCGGAGAACAGCACCTCGGAGGTACCGCGGCCCGTGCTCTCGGCGAAGGCGATCGCGCAGCCGGCCACGGCCAGGCCGACCAGCGGTGTCAGGATGAGCATGCGCCGCTCGACCAGCGGTTGCAGCGCCAGGGACACGCGGCGCACGATGGTGCCGGCCAGTGCGGCTCCGAGGCCGATGACCAGCGCCCACAGCAGCTCGTAGCCGGTGGGTGTGGTGAACGCCGGGGCGCCGGGGATGCTCAGGGAGAAGGTGCCGTACCCGGTCCAGTCGTCCAAGCCCACGAAGATCAGCGCGCCGACGCCGGCCGCCAGCAGGCCCGGCACCAGGATCACGCCCAGCATGGGGCCGCCGAGCCCGGCGGTCTCCATGATCAGGAACGCCCCGACGACCGGCGAGCCCAGCAGCGTGGCGATCGCGGCGAAGGCCCCGGCGGCGGCGACCGCGGCGACCGCACGGTCCGGGGCACCGCGCTTGACCAGCCGCACCGCCAGCGCGCCCAGCCCGCTGCCGACGGCGATCAAGGGCGCCTCCGGGCCGAGCACCGCGCCGACCGCGAGCGTGACGAACGATGCCACGGCGATGCCGAACAGGTCGACCGGCCGAACCGTGCCCGCCGGCTTGAACCCCTCAGCCGGTTGGTGTCCGGAGGTCCCCGGCAGGAACCTGATGCTGCAGGCGACCACCACCCCGCCGACGAACAGCGGGATCAGCGGCCACCACACCGGCGTCTTGGACCACAGGTCGCCCGGGAGTGTCGTGAAGATGGAAGTCTGAGCCGAGGCGACCGCCTTGAGGTAGAAGTAGGCCACGATGGACACCACCACCCCGACAGCGGCGGCCATCACCAGCAGCGCCACGTAGACGCGGGACTTCAGCAGGTCGGCGGAGTTCGGGGCGGACGAGCGTCCAGAGGCAGCCGATTCGGTCATAGGCGCATGTTAGTGGCCATATACCCGCATCGATGGTTATACCAGCCCGACGATTCCGTTGATGACGAAGTACGTGCCCACGATCGCGGCCGCGCTCAGGCTGATGACACGACCGTGCCGCGCCAGCCACTCGTTGACCGCCCGCAAAGCCGCGGCGGCCCGCTCCGGGGCGATCGCGAAGTACACGATCGGCAGCTCGGCCATCAGCAGCACGATCGCCGCGAGCACGATCACGTCGAACACCACAGCGGCCTGATCGGGGTGGCCCTTGGCGATCGAGTGCAAAGAGGCCAGGTAGAAAGGCGACGGTGATCCCAGGACGATGCCCAAGCCCACGACGACGAGCAGGCGCATCTCACGCTCTTCGGGCTTCTTCTTCAGTTTCGGCGCACGGGGCGGGCGCCGGGCGACGTACAGCCCGAACCCGAGGATGACCAGTCCGATGACCAGGTCGATGGCCGGCGGCACCGTCGGGTGCTTGCTGCTGTCGTCCACGCTGGTGGTCTTCAGGACCTCCACCACGGCGAAGCCCACGCCCAAGGTGATCGTGGCCGCCGTGATCAGGAACACCGTGGCGTTGCGCAGGGGGTGCTTCATGCCGAGCAAGCCGGCGACGATCAGCAGCGTCGACGGCGAGAAGGCGGCGGCCAGCGCCGAAGGGATCGCCTCCCAGAGCACGGTGATCGTCTTCCACGGTTCGGCCGGCGGACAAACCACCCGAGCGCCTCACTGCTCCGACCGGGTGAAGGCGTCGTCGACCGCACGGACGGGGCATGCGACCGGCCCGGATAAAGGGTGTGATTCATGCTGATGAACAGTGATGGCCAGACCTGCCGCGCAGCCCGGGATTCCCGCTGGCACCGCAAACACCGGCGCCCGGCCCCGACCGGCCGGGAGACCTGGTGGGCACCCCGCGACCGAAGCTGGTGGATCGGGGTCCTGTTCGCGATCGGATCCGCGCTGTTCACGCTCGGCGTCGTGCCCGCCTACGCGACCGCGGTGGGGTTCCAGGCCGACAGTCTCACCTTCTTCGCCGGGTCGGTCTTCTTCACCTCGGCCGGGTTCCTGCAGTACCGGGAAGCGGTCGACGCGGTCCCGACCCGCCTGCGCCACGGCCGCCGCGTCCTGGTCTTCCTGCCGGGCCGCGCCGACTGGCAGGCGACGGCCTGGCAGTCGGTCGGGACGCTGGCCTTCAACGTCAGCACGGGGGTGGCCGTCGGCGCCACCATCGGCTCGCAGACGTATCGGCACCACGTCTGGCGGCCGGACGCAGTGGGCTCTGCCTGCTTCCTCGTCGCCAGCACGCTGGCCTGGCACGAGGCCTGCCACGGCTGGGTCGCGTGGCGGCCCCGGTCGGTCGCGTGGTGGATCACGCTGGCGAACCTGGCGGGCTCGGTCGCCTTCGGCGTGTCCGCCGTCGCGGCGTTCGTGCGGCCCGGAACGGCCGACCTGCTCAGCGCCCCGGCCACCAACCTCGGGACGCTGATCGGCGCGGTGCTGTTCCTCCTCGGCGCCGTCCTGCTCCTGGTCGAGCGGAACGACGCCGAGGGCGGACCGCCGCGACCTCAGTGATGGAAACCGTCTTGCTGCGGCGCCACCGACGCCCCCTGCTCCCCCGCCGCCTGGAGCCGCTTGACCTCGCGCTCGATGTCGTCGCCGAGGAGCGCCAGCTTGTCGTATCCAATCCCGTGCCGGACCAGGACACGCTGGATCACCGTTTCCTGGCGGTCCGCCGGCAGCGGGTACGCCGGAACCTGCCAGCCGCGCGTGCGCAGCCGGTCAGTCAGGTCGTACAGCGTGAACCCGGCGTTGTCCGGGTCCTTCAGCTTCCAGCTCACCGCCGGCAGGGCCCCCTCGCCGTCGTACACGAGCTCGAACGGCCCCATCTGCGCGATTCTGCGCCCGAGGGCCTGCCCGGCCTGCGACGCGACTTCGTAGATCTTCGTGTAACCCTCCCTGCCGTACCGCAGAAAATTGAAGTACTGCGCGATGACCTGGCCGCCGGGCCGCGAGAAGTTCAGCGCGAGCGTGGGCATGTCGCCGCCGAGGTAGCTCACCCGGAACACCAGGTCCTCCGGCAGCAGATCCGGGGTCCGCCACACCACCCACCCCACGCCCAGGGGCGCCATGCCGTACTTGTGGCCCGAGGCGTTGATCGAGGCCACCCGCGGCACCCGGAAGTCCCACTCCAGGTACGGCTGCAGGAAGGGCGCGACGAACCCGCCACTGGCCGCGTCCACGTGCAGCGGGATGTCCAGGCCGGTGTCCTTCTGGATCGCGTCGAGCTCGGCGGCGAGCTCCTTGATCGGCTCGTAGTCGCAGGTGTAGGTGACCCCCAGGATACCGACGACGCCGATCGTGTTCTCGTCGACCACCGCCCGCAACTGCTCCGGCCGCAGCCCGGTGGCATCGGGCAGCACCGGAACCTGGCGCAGCTCGACGTCGAAGTACCGGCCGAACTTCTCCCAGCACACCTGCACCGGCCCGCACACCAGGTTCGGCCGGTCCGCGGGCTTGCCGGCGGCCTTGCGCGCCGCCCGCCAGCGCCACTTCAACGCCAGCCCGGCGAGCATCGCGGCCTCTGAGGACCCGGTCGTCGAGGTGCCGGCGGTCGGACCGGGCGGCGCGTTCCACAGGTCGGCCAGGATGTGCACACACCGGTTCTCGATCTCCGCGGTCTGCGGGTACTCATCCTTGTCGACCATGTTCTTGTCGATGCACACGGCCATCAGCTCATGCGCCTGGTAGTCCAGGAACGTCGAACAGAATGTCGCCAGATTCTGCGACGCGTTCCCGTCCAGCGCGAGCTCGTCCAGGATGAGATCGCGCACCGAGTCCGACGGCGACTGGTGCTTCGGCATCCGCTTCTTGGGAAGATCGTGACTGGCCAGCGCCGTGCTGTAGCAGTCTTGGACGACGTCCGCGCCGTCGGTGTCGACCTCGTGCAGGGCAGCCACCAGCCCGCCTCCTTCCATCAGATGCCAACACCCTGGGCGCTACCCTCAGACTCCCGGGCGAAATCCTGACATTCAGGTGAAAACACCATCAGGTCGGCGGTGGTGTCGCCCCGGCGAAGGTTGTCGGACCAGGCGTGGCGCTACTGTGCAGCGAGCACGGTCAGGCAGGTCGGTACTATCCGCGCGTCGGTGGTCTTTTGGAAGCCCGGCAGATGGGCGATCAGGGGTCGATCGTCCCCGGGGTCGAAGTCCGGCTCGAACTGGCACGGCTGCTGACCCACGACCGATTCGCGGGGCACGACGATCGCGCCGCCCCCAGGACGCAGGATCGTCGTCTCGAGCTCGTCGCTTTCCAGCACGAAGCCGATGAACGACGCAGATCCGTCGCTGTGCACCACCGGGGTGTCCCCGCCCCGAAGGTTGGGGGCCTTGGCGGGGGACAGTCCCGCCGGCGCGGAACGCACGGTGACCACCTCGGCAGGCAGCCACATACGGTCGTTGGTGACCAGGTACGACCAGAACAGCAGCAACACGGCCGGCATGAGTATGAAGACTTCCGGTTTGAAGCGCGACAGGCCGTCGACCGCGTCGCCCGGCACCTTGAACAGCAGCTGCCGCCGGCGCCACGACGCCTCCGGCGATCCCGACGCCCGGCCTCGCCGAAAGATGCGGTCGCTGAGGAGGTACAGGAGATTGAAGGCGGCGTAGCGCAAAGCCCCATAGATCACCAGCGACCAGGCCAGCGATCGCACGATGTCGACCGGCCCCCAGCTGTTGTTCGACCCGTCGAGGATCTGCTCGGGATACAGCGTCCCGACGGAGATGGCGAACACCACCACCAGGATGCTGAACGCGCCCCAACGCCAGCGCCCCGGCCCCACCCGCCGCGACGACGTAGCGGCGGATCCGGAACCCGGACCGTCAACGGCCGGATGGAACGCAGCTGCCAGTCGCGGCCAGAAGACGCGACAGAAGAGATACGCCGCCGAGGCGGTGCCGAACACGCCGATGAACCGAATGAACGTGCCCAGGAACAACGCCTGTACGTCCAGGGTCCGCACAAGCAGCAGCATCGTCCCGGAGTCACCTTGGCTCATCAGGTAGATCCGCATCGCGCCGATCGTGATGGGCACCAGGCCGAAGAAGAGAGCAAGGAGCTCGAGGATGTCCTTCCGGGCACCGTCACCAACCCCGCCTTGGACCGCTTCCTGATCATCAGCCAAGCGTTCGGGCTCGGTCATGCGTATCCCCCGGCGCGTCGTATCAGGCGTCTGAGCCGATATTGTACGAGCGCAAGCCGATCGAGGGTTGCCGGCGCCGCTGCCCGCCGGAAAGCTGCCGGATCCGTTTGTCCGCATGCTCAGTCAGGCCGATCATCGCGATCAGCTCCTCGACATCCCACGGACGACTGGCCCCGGGGCTGGAGTACGGCGCGTAGTAGCGGCCGAGGTTCGCGAGCAGCTCGCGAACCCGCCATTTACTGTGGTCGCGCCACGATTGCAGCACAATGCCGATCCGCGCCCGCCAGGCCTGCGCGCCGTGCGCCGGATCGACAGGGCTCGTGGAACCGTTCGTCGACCGGCCTTACCAGAGGTATCCGTCGACCGGCTCGGGCTTCGCAGGGCGCTGCGAGATCCCGACCAGCTCGAGGAGATCGCGTTCGAGGTTGGTGGCCAAGGCGGTGATCGGCACGTCCTGGGTGCGGTTGGCGAACGGTTCCTCAATGGAGGCACCGGTGCGTTCGACCATCCGGAAGAACAGCGCGATCAGCAGCGCGGAGGGGATGATGAGCCACCGGTAGGCGGGCAGGGCGCTGATCACGGCGAAGGGGAACACGGCGATGTAGCAGTGCACGAACAGGCGGCTGACGAAGTCGTGCGGGCGCGGGATCGGCGTGATGCTCATCCTTTCGGCCAGGGCCTGCTGGGTGGACAGCCCGGCCAGGGCGGTCTCCATCTGGAAGTTGTCCAGGCCACTCAGGATGCCGGCGGAATAGCCGCGGAAGATGGCCTGGCTCTGCAGGCGGGCCAGGGCGGTCGGCCGGTTGTCCGCCTCGAGCACCACGGCCGCCTCATCGGCCGGCAGCAGGCGCTCGAGTTCGGCCGACGGGTCCTGGCCGCGCAGCTCGCGGGCGAGGCTGTGCGCCCAGGCGGCCTGACGGTTGGCGAGGTCGCGCTGCCAGTCGTGGACGGTGTCAGCGTCGACGGCCGGATCGGCGAGCTTGGCGTCGGTGATGGTCCGGGCGACGCGGATCAGGGTGCGGGACTGGCCGGTGAGGTTGGCCCAGATGGTGCTCGCCTCCCACCAGCGCTGATAGGCGGTGTTGGCGCGGAAGGCGAGCAAGATGGCAAGGGCGGTGCCCAGGACGGTCGCGAGCAGCGAGGGCAGCGCGAGCCAGTGGACGCCGGCACGGTCGATCAGGAGGTAGGCCGCCAGGCTGCTCCCGGCGGCGAGCAGGAGGTCGAACCAGACGAATGGCAGCGTCCTGCGTACGGTGAAGGATTCCTTGACGATCACCTCGGTCATCCTAGGCGCAGGTACCGCGGTTGATCCACGAAATGCCGCTTTCCAAGCAGACGCACTGTATGGGCAAGCGGCGGCCTGACGGAATGCGATGTCCGGCCACACCTGGGCCTGAACATCCCAGGTGGTGAACCACCACTCCTCCTCTCGAGGAGTCCCATACCCCCCGTTCGCGCGCGCCGGAGTGCCCGGCACCAACCCCACGAGCGACACACACCAGCGCGATAAGAAGACAGACTGAGCGAACTGACGCCCCACGCAGCACCATCTTGAACTTTCGCCTCCCCCGTACCAACAGCATGGCCAGGACAGCCCGCGCGCGAAGACGACCTCAAGGGCTTGATCGTGCGGAGAGGGCGGCCAGCCGTCTCTGTGTGGCGCGGGGTCGCGTCGGGTCTGCCCGGTTCGCGGTTGACCCGTTTGGGCGAATGCCAGAGGGGTGGAATGGCGGACGCTGCCGGAGGCCGGATCCTGGGTTGAGGGGCGCATTCCTCAGCGGCGTGACAGGAGCGGCGGTGGCATCGCGGGTTGATCATGCGGCTCTGTTCGCCGCCACACCCAGCCCCTATCTGGTACTGGGTCCGGACCTGGTGATCGTCGATGTGAATCAGGCATATCTCCAGGCCACCGGTCGCACCCGGGAAGACCTGCTCGGCAGGTACATCTTCGAGGCGTTCCCGGACAACCCCACCGATCCGCAGGCCGACGGTGTCCGCAATCTCGAGGCTTCGCTGCACCGCGTCCTGACCGGCCGCTGCCCGGACACCATGGCGGTGCAGAAGTACGACATCCCGGTGGTGACCAGGCCTGGAGAGTTCGAGGAGCGCTGGTGGTCTCCGGTGAACACCCCGGTCTTGGGCGCGGACGGGCACGTCGCGTACATCATTCACCGGGTCGAGGACGTCACGGCGTTCGTCAAAGCCCACCGAGCCGCTCACTCCGCCGGCATCCAGGCCGACGGGACTGTGGATGAGGCCGAGGCGCTGGAGGCGGAACTGTATGCGCGGGCGCGGGAGCTGCAACGGCTGAACGAGGAGCTACGGCAGGCGCACACCCGCGAGCGCAAGGTCGCTCTCGCCTTGCAAGAAGCCATGCTTCACGCCCCCGACCTGGCCCATCACCGCGATGTCGCGGTGCGCTACCTGCCCGCGATCGGCTCGCTCAACGTCTGCGGCGACTGGTACGACGTCGTCGACCTCCTGCCCGACCGGCTCGCCGTCGCGGTCGGCGACGTCATCGGCCACGGCCTTGAAGCCGCGGCCGTGATGGGCATGCTCCGCAGCGCCCTGTCGGCGGCGACCCGCGCGCTGGAGCATCCGGCGCAGGCCTTGGGGGTCCTCGGCTTGTACGCCCGATCCGTCGAGGGCGCTTTGGGGACCACCGCCGTCACGGCGGCCATCGACACCCGCAGCCACCTGATCACCTACAGCAGTGCCGGCCACCCGCCGCCGGTGCTGGTCCACCCCGACGGCGCCTGTGAGCTGCTGGACCAGGCCACCGACCCGCCGCTAGGAGCCCGCGAGCAGCACGTTCCCCGTCCCCAGGCCAGCTTGCTCTACAAGCCGGGAGGCGCTCTCGTGTTCTATACCGACGGCCTGATCGAGCGCCGGGGTGAGGACATCGACGTCGGCCTACGCCGCCTGACCGGTGTCCTCAGCTCGTGCGCCCAACTAGGCGCAGAGCAACTGGCCGACGCGATCCTTGCGCGCCTCGACGTAGCCAGCGGCGGCCGGGACGACATCGCCGTGGTCGTCGTCCGACTCTGACCACCGCTCACGCCGAAGGCATCGCCACCCAGCACCGAGCCGCCGAACACGACGAACTCGCCGGACCGGGCCCGCTGCCCGAGACGGTCGGCGAGCATCACCGTCTGCATCGCCGCGGACGATGCGGACCCGCTCGTCGACGACCGCTTGACGGGTCCGCAGGCGCCGCAGCCGCGCGAGATTCCGACAGGGATGCCTGACGAAAAACGGGTAAAGGATCCCGCCGCAGCGGGTGGCCGGAATCTCAGCGAACGGAGTTGTGCCATGCCCCTCATTCAACGAATCGCCGATGTACTGCGCTTCGGGCACAGGACCCCACACCCTGACGAGCACAGCGAGCTGAACCTTCACCAGCAGCTGGACAGACTCGCCGACAGTCGCTCCGTTGTAGAAAGCGATCTGGCTCGCGAACAGCGGCTCGCTGACCGGCTGGAGGCCGAAGGCAAGAAGGCGATAGCCGCAGGAGCCGACAACAAGGCGCAGGCGCTAGCCGATCGGCGCGACACGGTGCTGGCCCGGATCAACGAACTCCGAGCCGCCCACCGAACGCTATCGGACGCCATAACACAACGAGCCACGGCGCAGACCAACGTGCGGAACCAGCAGTTTCCGGCCGACGAGTCAAACCATGCCGTCGCCGAAGCGGAACAGCACGAGAAGCACGGGACTCCCAGAGAAGTCCACACGTGAGCTAGGCGTGCGCCCAGAAGTCGATGCTACTGACATAGGTGGACATCACCGGCAATAGGGGAATGCCACCTACAGCGTGACGGCCTACCGAGCCACGATTATTCGAACTCTGATTAAGTTTTCGCCGAAGGGATCCGAGGGTGCGGTCCAGGCTCAAGAAAGCCCTGCGGAGATGGGCGGTCGCAGCGTCCGCGTTCGCGGTGACGGCTACCGGGCTGGTCGGCGTGACGGCGGCACCCGCGCATGCGGCGACCTCGATGGATCTGGCCTATGTGGCGGATTACTCCAACGACGTGCGTGTGCTGGACATGGCCACCGGCGTGATCGTCGGCTCGATTCCGCTGGGAGACAGACCAAGACTGGTCGTGGCGAGCCCGGACAAGCGCAGCGTTTACGCACTTCGCGAAAGCCTCGTCGCCAACAACGACGACGCGATCTTGGTCATCGACACAGCCACCGACACGGTCACGCGCACCGTCGGAGTCTGCCGCCGACCCATGGCCGCGACGATGAAGCCGAACAGCACCGAACTCTGGATCAGCTGTTACTCCGGTGACATCTCGGTGTTCGACACCGTGACCGAGACGGTCACCAGGACGATCGACACGGGAGTGCCGGACCTGGGCATCCGCCTGTTGTTCAACGCCGACGGCTCCATCGCCTACTCGACGTTCGATGCCGACGTCTACCACTATTCCAACGGCGTCGTGGCCATCAACACCACTACCGGCGCGGCCACCACCGTCGTCGTCGTCGACAACACACTCGACACAGAGCTACTTCTCAGCCCGGACGCGTCCACCATCCTCGTCTCACACTGGAATTCCCAAACGCTCGAAGTGATCGACACCGCCAGCGACACCGTCACCTCCACGATCCCCATGGGCGGAGGCCCTCGCGAGGGAGTTCTCAACCCGGCCGGCACCGCCGCCTACTACTGCGTCGACGAGACTCATCTCGCCGTCGTGGACCTGGCCAGCAGGTCGATCGTCAGGACGATGACGACACCCTGTCAGGGTTCGCCGACGTTCGCCCCCGACCAGAACACGCTGTACGTCGTCTCATACCAGGGCCTGTCGGTGGTCGACATCCGCACCGGGACGGTCACCGCCACCACCAGGCTCGGAAGCACGCTCGAGGCCCCGACGGGGTCAATCGCGTTCGTCCAGACCGCGCTCGCCCCGACGGTGGCCGCGGTCAGCCCCGCGCAGGGGATCGGCGGCGCCAAGGTCGTCATCACCGGCGGCCCGTTCATCGGCGGCGGCAGTGTCACCGCTGTCACGTTCGGCGGCGTCCCGGCCGCCGAATTCACCGTCGACTCCGAAACCCAGATCACGGCCACCGTTCCGGCGCAGAGCGTCCGCACCGTCGACGTCACCGTCACCGACGATAACGGCACCAGCGCAGTCGCACCGTCCGACCGGTACACCTACGTCCTGCCCCCGCCGACCATCAGCTCTCTGTCTCCGAACAGCGGCGTGTCCAGCGGCGGCACCACGGTCGTCATCACCGGCACCGATTTCGCCACGGCCAAGTCGGTGTACTTCGGGGGGACGGCAGCCTCCTCGTTCACCGTCGACTCCGACACCCAGATCACAGCGGTGACCAGGGCCCAGCACAACGGCACCGTGCCCGTGACGGTCACCAACTCCGCCGGAGTCAGCACGGCCGTCCAGGACTTCACGTTCTTCTCGCCCGTGCCGGCGGTGACCGGACTCTCCCCGTCCTCGGGCACCTCCGCCGGAGGCACCACGGTCACGATCACCGGCATCCGGTTCACCGGCACGTTCCGCGTGATGTTCGGCGGCGTGGCGGTGCCGTACACGCTGAACTCTGATTCGCAGATCACCGTCGTCGCCCCGGCGTGGTCCTCGCTCATGACACCCGCGTCGGGGACGACGCCGCCGGGATCGGTCGGCGTCGTCGACGTGCAGGTCACCACGGACGTCGATACCAGCGTGACCAGTTCGGCCGATTACTATGATTATCTAGCGGGCGCTTAGGGCGTATCTGAGAAGTACTGCGGTAGGTCGGTGTGGTTGTCCACGACCGGGGTGGCGGCGTTGCCGGCGGTCCAGACGATCAGTGCCGAGTCGAACTCCTCCCCGTCGGAGAGCACCACGTGGCCGTCCACGGCGGACAGGAGCTGCGTGTCCAGATGCACGCGCCCGCCGTGGCGTTCCAGGAAGCGCACGACCCACCTCCCTGGTTTGTCGCGGACCTCGGGCAGGATGCGGCCGCGGGCCTGCACCAGGTGGAAGGACAGTTCGTCGCGGCTCAGCTCCGGATATCGCTTCAGCATCGCGTTCGCCAGCGATAGCAGTTCTGCGAATCCCTCGACCCCGGCGAATCCGCCACCCACGAACGTCACCGTCATCAGCCGCTGCCGTGCGAGGCCCGGCGGTAAAGATGCCGCCTGGTCGAAGGCGGTCATCAGCCGGTCGCGGATGGCCACGGCCTCCTCTACATGCTTCAGGCCGATCGCCTCAGGTGATGTGACGCGCGGCGCACTCGCGACGCGTCACAGACCGCCCGCGAACCCGGTCTTCATGGGTGACACACCGAACGATCGGAGTAACCATGGCCGCCATCGAACGTCAAATCTCCACCACCGTGCTGGTCATCGGCACTGGCGGCGCCGGCTTGCGCGCCGCGATCGAGCTGGCTGAGGCGGGCGTGGACGTCCTCGCGGTCGGCAAACGCGCCAAGGCCGACGCCCACACCTCCCTCGCCGCCGGCGGCATCAACGCCGCCCTGGCGACGATGGATCCCGAGGACAGCTGGCAGCAGCACGCCGCCGACACGCTCAAGGAGAGCTACCTGCTCGGCGATCCGCGCACCGCCGAGATCGTCGCCCGGGGGGCCGCCCGCGGCATCGAAGACCTGGAACGCTACGGCATGGCCTTCGCCCGCGAGGCGGACGGACGCATCTCCCAGCGTTTCTTCGGCGCGCACAAGTACCGGCGCACCGCCTTCGCCGGCGACTACACAGGGCTGGAGATCCAGCGGGCCCTGCTGCGGCGCACCGAGCAGTTGCACATTCCGACGCTCGACGACGTGTACGTCACCCGCCTGCTGACCCACGACGGCGCCGTCTTCGGCGCGTACGGATTCGGCCTGACGGACGGCACCCGGTACCTGATCCATGCCGACGCCGTGATCCTCGCCGCCGGCGGCCACACCCGGATCTGGCGGCGCACGTCGTCGCGGCGCGATGAGAACACCGGCGACTCCTTCCGCCTGGCGGTGGAAGCCGGGGCCCGGCTCCGGGATCCGGAGCTGGTGCAGTTCCACCCTTCCGGCATCATCGAGCCGGAGAATGCGGCTGGCACGTTGGTCAGCGAGGCGGCACGCGGCGAGGGTGGCATCCTGCTCAACGGGCTGGGAGAGCGGTTCATGCAGCGCTATGACCCGCAGCGCATGGAGCTGTCCACCCGTGACCGGGTCGCCCTGGCCTCATATACGGAGATCAAGCAGGGCCGCGGCACGCCGCACGGCGGGGTGTGGCTCGACGTCTCCCACCTTCCCCGGCAGACCATCATGAGCAGGCTGCCGCGGGTCTACCAGACCCTGATGGACCTGCAGATGCTGGACATCACCCGGGAGCCGATCGAGGTCGCGCCCACCGCGCACTACTCCATGGGCGGGGTCTGGGTACGTCCCGAGGACCACAGCACCGATGTGCGTGGCCTGTACGCGATCGGCGAGGCCTCCAGCGGCCTGCACGGGGCGAACCGCCTCGGCGGCAACAGCCTGATCGAGCTGCTGGTCTACGGCCGGCTCACCGGCCAGGCGGCCGCCGCCTACTCCCGGTCGCTGACCGCGCAGCCGCGCTCGGCAGTGGCGCCGGCCCAGGCCCGGGCCGAGATCGACGGGCTCCTGGCCGCGGACGGACCCGAGAACGTCCGGGCGCTGCAACGCGCCGTCCGCGACACCATGACCGAACACGCCGGCGTCGTCCGCGACGAAAACGGACTACGCCAGGGGCTGGCGGACCTGGAGCAGATCGAGAAGCGGATGGAGCACGTCGGGATCCACCCCGACATCGCCGGCTACCAGGACCTCGCGCACGCCTTCGACCTGAAGTCGGCGGCGCTGGCCGCCCGCGCGACGCTGGAGGCGGCGCTCGAACGCCGGGAGACCCGCGGCTGCCACAACCGCGCCGACTACCCGGCCCTCGACCCCGCATTCCAGGTCAACCTGGTGTGGTCGCCGACCGCGGGCGTCACCCGGGAGCCGGTCGCCGCCATCCCAGAGGAGATCGCCTCCCTCATGGAGGAGGTCTCCACCGAGGGCAAGCTCGCCGAATAGCGTCACAAACGGCGGCCCTGCCCGGTCTGAGCTGACGACACCCGCCAACGAAGACCAGGAGGCCGCCATGGACGCGCACGACAAGCCCGCCATCACCACGCTCGAAGACCTGCGTCAGCACCTGCAATGGGCCATCGAGCTGGAGCACGCCACCATTCCCCCTTATATGTGCGCGCTGTACTCGCTGGACAAAGACCGCAACCCCGAAGCCGCGCAGGTGGTCGGGACCGTGCTGGCCGAGGAGATGCTGCACCTCGCGCTGGCTGCGAACCTGCTGAACGCCGTCGGCGGCGCGCCGAAGCTCGACGCCCCGAAGCTGCTGCCGCCCTACCCGCATCCGCTCCCCCACGGCGACCGTTCCATCGAGATCGACCTGGTCCCCTTCGGCCCGCAGGCTCTCGACCTGTTCCTGCGCATCGAGCAGCCGGCCAGCGCTGACGCACCGCCGCAGGCCGACGGCTACCAGACCATCGGGCAGTTCTACGCCGCGATCGAAGCCGGTCTGCGTTGGCTGTGTGACGAGCTGGGCGAACCCGCGGTGTTCTGCGGCGCTCCAGATCGGCAGATCGGCGAGATGCACCTGCATGGCGGAGGCGGCACTGTCATCCCGGTCCACGACTTGAAGACTGCATTGGCCGCACTGGCAGAGATCGTGGAACAGGGCGAGGGCGCGGCACGGACCGCTGTTTGGGACGGCGACGTGGACGTGTTCCACCCCGAGCGCGAGGAAGTCGCCCACTTCTACCGTTTCCAAGAACTGCGGCTCGGCCGCCGCTACCAGGCTGGCGACACCCCGCAGTCCGGGCCGACCGGCGAGCCGATCGCGGTCGACCTCGACGGCGTACAGCCGATGCGGCCGAATCCGCGCACCGCCGACTATCCGGAAGGCAGCGCCATCCGGATCGCCCAAGAGGAGTTCAACCAGACCTACAGCCTCCTGCTATACCAGCTGGAACAGGCCTTCAACGGCAGCCCCGGCGAGATGAAGCAGGCCGTGCGCGCCATGTTCCAGCTGCGAGCACAGGCCACGGCTCTCATGGCCATGCCCACCGGCGACGGTCATACCTCCGCCGGCCCGACGTTCGAATACGTGCCCGCCGAGGCCAGGAACTGACGCGCGGCCGCGGCCGTGTGCGCCCCGGGGATGAGGATGTGTTCCTCCGGCTCGCTGAAGCGGGCCGGACCTCGGATGCTGCCGCCCTGCGGCGGGTCCTGACCCCGGACGTCGTCGCGATCTGTGACAGCGGCGGGCTGATCCCGGAGCTGGCCGAGCCCGTATGCGGGGTGGACGACGTCGCCATGCTCCTGCTGGCCCTGATCGGCGGCCGGCCGGACACCGAGCTGGCCATCGCGAACGTTAACGGCCGACCGGGTCTGGTGCTGCGCCGTGCCGGAAAGGCCGTCGCGGTGCTGGCCGCACCGACGGAGGGCGCACGGATCGGAACGCTGTGGATCGTGCTCAACCCGGCCAAGCTGCCCCGGTGGCACTGCGGTGACCACCGCGAGAGCCACATCACGTAGTCACACAGCGGCCCGAAGTTGGTGGGAACAGCGCGCTTGGCTCAGGATGAGATGGTGCACACCGCAAGCGATCAGACAGCAGGCCTTCGGTGACTGATTCCGGCCTGGACGCCGAGCCGGGCAGCCCCGAGGAACTGGAGCAGGCCGCGGCGGTGTTCACCAGCGTGCGGCCGCGCCTGTTCGGGATCGCGTACCGCATGCTCAGCAGCGCCACCGAAGCCGAAGACCTCGTTCAGGAAGTCTGGCTGCGCTGGCAGACCACCGATCGCAGCAAGGTGGTCAACCCGGCGGCGTTCCTGGCCACGGCCACGACCCGGCTGGCCATCAACGAACTGCAGTCCGCACGGGTGCGGCGCGAGACGTACGTCGGGCCGTGGCTGCCCGAGCCGGTCGACACCAGCGCGGATCCCTACCTCGGCGCCGAGCGGGGCGAGGCGCTGGAGTTCGCGGCGCTGCTGCTGATGGAGAAGCTGACCCCGAACGAACGCGCCGCATATGTGCTGCGGGAAGCCTTCGACTACTCCTACGCCGAAATCGCGGACATCGTGCAGTCGACCGAGCCCGCGGTGCGGCAGCTGGTGAGCAGGGCCCGCAAGCACATGACCAGCGAACGGCACACCCCAGTGACCGCCGCCGCCCAGCAGGAGCTGCTGACCGCGTTCCTCAACGCCGCCCGCACCGGCGATATGGCCGCGTTGGAACAGCTCTTCGCGGCCGACGTCACCAGCCTGTCCGATGGCAACGGCCGACACCAGGTCGCCCGCCGGGCAGTGGTCGGCGCGCAGGCGGTCGCGAAGTTCCTGACGGCGATGTCCTGGTTCTGGGAGGGCGTCGAGACGCGGCTCACGACCATGAACGGGCAGACCTGCGCCGTCCTGGTGGCGGGCGGCACCGTGTACGGCCTGCTCGCGATCGACGCCTCGGACGACGGCATCGCGAAGGTGCTGTGGATGGTCAACCCGGAGAAGAACGCGGAGGTCTCCATCCCCGTCTGACCGGCCGGCCGTCTGATCCGCTCCCGGCATCGCCGTCGCCGAGAACGCCCCAACTTCTCGACGACGGCGCGCCTGTATATCCCCTGGCAGGTACTGAGCCACATCGTCCAGCCCGGTGTCGCGACAGTCGCTCCAGACATGAAGATGGCAGTCATCGGCGGCACCGGCCTGATCGGCTCGCAGGTTGTCGAGCTCTTGAGGGCGCAGGGGCACGACGCCGCGCCGCACGCCACCTCCACCGGCCTGGACCTGTTGAGCGGCCGCGGCCTGCCAGAGGCGGTCACCGGGGCCGAGGTCGTGGTCAACCTGACCAACTCACCCACCTTCGACGACGCCTCGCCCGCGTTCTTCCAGACCACGATGGGCAACCTGCTGGACGCCGCGAAGACCGCCGGCACCGGCCATGTGGTCATCCTCTCCGTCGTCGGTGTCGACCAGGTACCCGACCTGGTCTAATACCGCGCGAAGGTGCTGCAGGAGGATCTCCTCAAGGCCGGAGGCCTGCGGCTCAGGCGGCGAGTTCGGCGGCGGTGGCCTGTTCGAAGGCGAGATCGGTCATGGCGTAGACCGTTTTGGTGGACCACTGGCGGGCTCCGAGGACGCGGCGGCGCCGGGTGATCCGCAGGACCTGTCGGGCGTGTGGGAACAGCAGGTCGCTGACGCCGACGACCTGCAGCTCGCGCAGTTCCTCGCGACCGTGGCCGACGTCGTACTGCCGGTGGACCACCGGGACCTCACCCCATGGCAGGCCGCGCAGCACCTTCGCCGGTGATGAGCATCCGGTCGGTGCATTCGGCGCGGAGAGTCTTCACCCAGCGTTCGGCGAAGGCGTTCATCTTCGGGCAGCTCAAGATCGAGCTGAACGCAACAACCGGTACCCGAGCGCGAAGAAGAGCACAGCAATCACCGCCGCTATCCATGGCAACACGTTGAGTCGAGTGTGCTTTGCGACCGGAATCAATAGCGTCGTCCCGCCGAGGTTCGGCCGGGCGGCAGTGGATACCGTGATCTGCAGCGTGTGGTTCCCCGCAGCCAGAGCCTTGAAATCGAGCTGACCGGACCAGTCGGTGGTCAGTTCTGGCACTTGCACCTGGCTGTTTGAGGCTGGAGCAATTCCTCCGCCATCGACTTGCATCAGTACCCGCGCACCGAGGATCGCGCCACTACCTTGGTTATGAAGCTTCACCTGAACTGAGAAATTCGTACCCACCGTAACGTGCTGCGCAGTAACGTGGGTACTCAGTTGCACTTGGTCGGGAGACTTGTCTGTCTTCTCGAGACACGTATCGGGAAACACGTGCACTCGTCCAAGTTTCGAGCTACCGAACGCCTCGGCTTGGAACTCGATCGTGTTGCGGCCTGCCTTCACTCCAGAAAATTGAAGGTAGTTGGCCATGTGTACCTCGACGGCGCCATCGGCGGAATGACCTCGCTGATCGGGTTCGGCGATCCCGCCGGTGGACCAGTCGACCCCGCCGGCCACTCCTGGGTTCAAGACCACGTGTGCGGCGGTCGCCCCGTTCGTCGATGCCGAGACATCGGCGGTGCCGGCGGACCCTGGCGTATCAATGACTGCCACGTGAAAATGGAGGACGTACCACGCTTTCGGGCCTTGCGCGGCATCGCTCGGCAGGCTGAACTCGGCGCTGCCGATCTGCGACGACTTCGTGATCTCCCTTGTCACGTCAAAGCCGGGGACACCCATATCCTGCAGGGATATACAGCCGCCTACCCCACCGCCCGATTCGGCGCTGACGGATACGTCCTGAACCCAACCGCTGGATAGCGCAGCTCCGACGAGGAGTACCAGCAAGCGCGCAATAAAAACTTTCATATATCCCCTCCCGGGCGGCAAGGGGGGACGCCGCATGCGGCGTCCCCCGTCTCGCTACATGTGGATTACATCCGGATTGCCGGTGTTCCACCACCACTTCCCGTCGATGTAACCGTTCTCGTAGTTGTAGAAGTAGTACGCGCCGCTGTCCTGGTCGACGCGATAGCCGTAGTTGGCGAATGCTTGTGAAATGAAGTGCTTTGAGTTCGGCTCCTGGTCGGTGTAGCCGCAGCCCTCGTAATGGTCGTCATGCGCGCTCGCGACGACGAAGTACCCGACGTTCATGTCATAGCTTCGGTCGTTGGACTTGGCGTACGGCCGAAAGTGCATGCTGTCGGGTATCGAACAGCCACTCGCCTGTTTGAGCCCGCCGGTCTGGTACATGGTTCCACTGACGTAGCCGTGTTCGATCCCCCCGCCCGCGGCGAACCCGACTCTGGGCCCGAGGTAAATCAGAGCGCTTATGCTCGCGTTCCCGGTGAAGAAGAGATTGATGGCCCAGTCGACGTTCGTCGCCCATCCGTCGCCGTTGAGGCCGAGCGTGCGCGAGCTCGTGTGGTAGTCGTAGTTGTCGAAATAGTCGCCGCCTCCCCCGAGGTTCACCGCGGTCCAGTTGTCGCGTGGCGCGGCGTTCGCGGGAGCGGCGGTGGTGGTGACCAGCATGGACGAAACGAGCGCAGCCAGAGAGAGGAAGAGCGCGGCTCGGAACCCCGGCTTCGACGCGTTCACGTTTGTTTTCACCGTCGTGATCTCCTTCTTAGGGTGATCCTGGAATAGGGAAACGCTGATCGAACGTCGCCGAATCAGTCTTCCGCCGGCGACGGCCACACATATCCAGGAGGAGCAATGAATTTTGCGTGGGACCCGGGCGTGAAGAGAGGCTGGAGGCCGACGACGGTTCCCGACCCTTCTTCGATGAACACCACAACCCCGGGAGCGTTGTCCACTCGCACCGGTGACACTTCGGCGCGATAGCCCTTCGCCGAAGCAATCTCCGCGGCCCCGAACACTATGGATGGATGATTGGCCGGGATCGTGATGGGTGCGCTCATCGTCAACCGCACGGCGATGCCGATGCCGACGCCGTTGCCGTGCTGCCACGGCACTGCTGTCGCGTTGGATACCGTCACGTGCTGACCGGTCATGAGCCCGGAGACGAACGCATCGTTAAGCGCGACGCTGACCGCGCTGTTCTGCTGCGCCACCGTCAGTGGTGCAGTCCCGAGACCCTGCGGCTTGGTGAGCGCACTCGCAGTCGCCGGCGCGGACGGCTGATCCGTCGTCTGCGCCACCGCATAGGTTGCGGAACCGATCAGAATAGTTACGCCCGCTGCCATCAGGACGGCCCCTGCAACGTGACGTATGGAGAATGACATGGCTGCCTCCGCATCGTTGCGCCAGTGTCTGTGGTGCCATTCTTCCGGCGCGTGCGGCAGTCAGGTAGATGGACTTTGGGGCATTGCCCTAAAGGGCAGCCCCGGTTCCATTTCGGCTGAGCCGAAAAGAACACTGAAAGCCACTATCCCGACCTGGAGGCGCGACTCGACTCCCAGCCTGGCCATCAGGGCCGATACGTGCAGTTTTACGGTGCGCAACGATCGGCCGGTCTCTCGCGCGATGGCGGCGTTGCTCATCCCTTGGGCGAGGCATACGAACACAGCTCGCTGTTGCTCGCTAAGCAACGGGACGCGCGTGCGCGCCAACTCCAGCCACCGAAAGCCGGGCGGCAAGAAATTGTCACTCACGGACATGAGCACACATCTTTTGTGAGGTCAGATGGTTTGCTCACGCGTAACGAATCACCGGCAAGCAGGAGTGTGGCCAGATCAGTGGAACTGCCAGCCGCGTCCAAGGTCACGAGAGTCCTGTCGACCCGCAGAACGGCCTGAGGCCAGCACACATGATCGATATTCTCACACTGCGCAGTCGGTTTCGCTATCGCCCCGGATCGAGAGAAACCGTCGCTGGAAAGGTGGACGTCTATCCATCGCAATCGCGACGCTGATGACGGGGGGAGACCGGTAACGTCGCCAGATGAGGGGGGCGGACTCGCGGACGCGGGCGCCGTCGCTGGTGACGGTCCGCCGGGTTCACCTTGCTGACCGTCTGGAACCACACGGATATTCAAGCGGTCGCGGGGTGACAGCGGGTCGAAGGCGACCCTATCGATATGCCATCCGGTTAAGCGCGGAGTGAGTAGCTCTACCCGGAGTTCGGCAAAGCTGCTCCGATCCTCACTGCGCTGCCATGCATTGCTCAATGGCACCATCGCGACAACTGCGGCTACCACGAGTACCACGACCGACAGGATCGCGATCCGCCGTGTCTTCTCAGTCGCGGCAAGCATGCTCAGCACATACGCGGTGGCCATGAGCACCACCAGCAGCCATATCGGCGGCGTGACCGGTATGAGCCTGAACTCGAAGGGCTGAAGCAACACAACGGTGAAGGTCGCCAACAGTGCGACAGTCGCAGCCGTCGAGACTGAGATTCGACGATCGCGAGCGGTGAGCCGCCGCGCCAGGAACCACGCCCCGACAGCGGCGAGGAGGGTCGCCGCTGCAAGTGCCAAGAAGGTTTCGCGTGTGGCTCGTGCCCTGAACGGATAACACCATCCCTGATCACTCGAGGCGTCCGCGAGAAGCCGCTGTCCGTAGGTATAACAGTGGTGGTCCGCCGTAGCCGCCTTAGACCACACAGCCGCGCATAGCAGCCCGGCGCATGCGCCAAGCAGCCCAGCAATGACTAGGCGAGTGGCTGCTGGACGCTTCGCGGCCGCAGTCCCCAGCATCAACATCCGTGCCCCCGTGAACAGCGATCGAAGCTTCTTCGAAGCGAGCTGCGTCACAGACGTTAGCGCAAACACTGGCCGTATGTCAGTACTCTGCTTTATCAGACTCTGGCGTACGTCCTGCTGGTCGGCGAGTCCGCTGCTTCAGGGGGTGGTGATGGCTTGGATGTGAGCGCTTGCCGAACGGGCCTTCACCGGTGACTGCCATGTCCATGGCGGCGTGGCCTTCCATGGAGCCGGCGACGCCGCGGTCGGCCTGTTCACGGGCTTCGTGCAGCAGATGTGACTTCAGGAAGCGGCGGAACAGCACCGCCGGCACCACGATCATGATCGGGCCGCCGATGAACTCGGCGAGAGTGAACTGCCAGCCCAGCAGCAGCCACAGGATGATGCCGAGCTCGATCACCAGGTTCGTGAAGCCGATCTCGAAGGCCATCGCAGGCGAGCTCCGTTATGGATCTTTTCGGCCTCGTGGATCATAGGGTGCCGCCTGATCAGAGTCACCCTGATCGCCGGTGACCGGCCCCTGCTTGGTCGCGGTGCCCAGAATGTGGCGCAACGGCGGTGACCACGCAGTCGGCGCGAATCCGAAGTCCTCGGCCTTCTCGACGACGAAGCCGGCGGACCGGAGTGTCGACAGCGTGTCCCGGTTCGGGTGGCAACCCGCGGCCTGGCGCCTCCACACCGGGGTGACCACGTCCTGCAGCAGCCCGACGATCCTGAACCTGGAACGTACGTGCTCGTAGAAGCGGACCTGCCCGCCGGCGCGCAAGACCCGCCGCACCTCGGCCAAGGCGTGCATCGGGTGCGGAACCGAGCACAGCACCAGCGACAGAACCACGGCGTCGACCGACGCCTCCCCCAGCGGCGGGGCGTCGGCGTGTCCGGCCATGACGGTGATCGGCACCGGCGCGTCGGCTGCGGCTCGCTCAGCAGCCGCGCGCAGGACCGCGTCAGGCTCGATCGCGACCACCTCAGTGACTTCGCGCGGATAGTGCGCGAAGTTGAGGCCGTTGCCGGCACCGATCTCCGCGACGCGCCCCGAGAGCCCGGCCAGCAGGCGCCCGCGATGTTCGGCGGCTCCGCGTCGCTCCGCCGTGGTGGAGACGTCGATATAGAAGCGCGCGAACCGCGGGTGCTGGAACCTCGCAAGGTCCTCGCCCATGGCGGCCCACCTTTCATCTGCAGGAGACGACTATGCCTGTGCGCGTGTCGCACTCACGCTGGATGGATCATGTCGGCTATTTTCCTGTCTTATTGCCGTGGATGTGATGATCCATCGGCCCGGACGGGTGATGGCGGCCTCCGGCGGTGGTCGCGACCGCGCTCCTGGCGGTCATGATGCCCACCTGTCACCAGGAATCGGCAACTCACGGCGGTGAATCGCACCTGCTCACCGTGCTCGTGATCACCGGGCAAAGCGGCCTCACGTCACCGGACTCCCTCGGCAGCGCCACGTCCCGCGTGGAGTCTGAGCGCTGTCACCACCTGGCTCCAGGGCCCGGTCCGGCCGTTCGCGTGGACCTCGCAGTGGCTGAGGACCTGACGACCACCGGTTCCCGCTCGGGCACCGGTGCTGGAAGCGTTGCCGTGACGATCGTTTCTTCAACTACGCGCCGCCTGGTCGGCAACACCCCGCTGTCGCGGATCGCAGCACCGAATGATCGGCATCTCCGGCTGCGCCTGGCGACATCGACCGTGGTGGTCGTCGAAGAGGACGAACTCGTTGAAGTCCTTGAGGTACCAGTGGTTGTGGGACTCCACCATGACGAACCACTCGGGATGGTCGGCCGGTGCGCCGACGACCAGGTCGGCGTCGCCGACGTTGGGTGACAGGAAGTCGAACCGCGGCAGCCGGCACTGCTCGGTGACGATCGCGAGACCCGCAGCGAATCTCGGCCTGAACGGTTGTTCTCATGCGCCGGGCGGCCGTAGCCCGTCCAGCGTCACCGCCACCAGCCGGGCGACCGCCGCCTTCGATCGCAACGATCCCGCCGCGGTCAGCGCGGCCAGGCAGTACGCGGCGAGCTCTTCCGGCACCACGTCATCCCGGACGTCGCCGGAGGCTGCTGCGTCTCGCACCAGTTCGGCGACGAAGCCGGTCAGGTGTGCCTCGGCCTTGGCCAGGTGGCCACCGCGGTGCATCGCCGACGCCATCTCCGCGTGACCTGAGCGGTTCCCGGACAGCTCGGCGTACGCGCGCAGCACCGCGGCCAGGCGCTCCCGTGGACCTTGAGTGCGTTCGCCGATCTCGGCCAATCGGTGCAGGTGCTCGCCGATCTGCCGCTCGTGCCAGGCGGCCAGGATCGACTCGATGTCCGGAAAGTACTTGTACAGCGTGGCCCGGCCGATGCCGCTCTCCTTGGCGATCTGCGACATCGTCACGCCGGTCAGACCGTGCTCGGCGACCAGCGCCGCGGTGGCATCGAGGGTGGCCTCGCGGACCGCATCCCGGTGCGCGGCGATCGTCTCGTTCCAGATCTTCGGCATGTATCCATGATATACGCTGTGACCTTGACTGATACATGTCGAGTTGACAGCGACACTATGTCTCGAAAAACTGGAGACCTCTCCTCCTTCGAGACCCCATGGAGCGCTCATGTCCCAGTTGCCCTCTCACACCGACTCCGGCACGGAGTCGTCCGAACCGGCGATCGTCCCCGGTTCGCGGCGCCGCCGGCTGACGGTCACGGCCGTGGTCGTCGGCCTGCTCGTGCTGTTCGTGGTCCTGCACCTGACCGGCGTGGTCGGCGGGGAGAGCCACTGATGATCGAGGCGGTCGCACTTTCCAAGCGCTACGGGTCGGTCAAGGCGGTCGACGGCCTGTCGTTCACCGTCCCATCCGGCCAGGTGACCGGCTTCCTCGGCCCTAACGGAGCCGGCAAATCCACCACGATGCGGATGATCCTCGGCTTGGATGCGCCGAGCGCCGGCTCGGTCACCGTCAACGGTCGCCCCTACACCGGCTATCGCCGGCCGCTGCGCGAGGTCGGGGCGCTGCTGGACGCCAAGGCGGTGGCCGGCGGCCGCAGCTCCCGCAACCACCTGCGCTGGCTGGCCCTGTCCAACGGCATCCCGACATCGCGTGTGGACGATGTCCTCCGCCAGGTCGGCTTGGCCTCGGCTGCGAACAAGCTGGTCGGCGGCTTCTCGCTCGGCATGGCCCAGCGCCTCGGGATCGCCGCCGCACTGCTCGGCGACCCACCGGTGCTGATGTTCGACGAACCGGTCAACGGCCTGGATCCCGAAGGCATCGCCTGGATCCGCTCGCTGCTGAAGGCGCTGGCTGCCGAAGGCCGCACCGTCCTCCTGTCCAGCCATCTGATGAGCGAGATGGCGCTCACAGCTGACCGGCTGGTCATCATCGGGCGCGGCACGCTCATCGCCGAGACCACGGTCGCCGCACTGATCGCCGAGGGCACAGGGAACTACATTCGGGTGCGCTCCGAGGCGCCCGACGAGCTCAAAAGCCTGCTCTTGGCTCGTGGCGCGAAGGTCGAGACAGAAGCCGACGGCGCCCTGCGCGTGACCGGAACCACGCTGGACGTCGTCGGCGGCATCGCCCGCGACCGAGGCCTCGGACTGCTGGAGCTGGCCGCACACCAGATGTCGCTGGAGGAGCGTTACATGGAGCTCACCGCCGACGCCACCGAATACGCCACCGACACCGCGCCGCTCGCAGCGCTGACCGGTAAGTGAGGGCCCGGCCATGACCGTCCTGTCCACCACGACGATCCCCTCCCCCGCCGAGCGCTCCCGCGGCGAGTTCACCGACGTCGTGTGTGCGGAGTTCGCCAAGCTGCGCACCGTACGCTCCACCTACTGGACGCTGCTGATCGCCTTCGCCTCCAACATCGGCTTCGCGGCCCTGGCCGCCGCTGTCATAGCGCCGAAGCTCAGCACGCACGATCGCGCGCAGGTCGACGTCGTCCAACTCGCCCTGGCCGGCATCCACCTGTCCCAGATCGCCTACGGCGTCCTCGGCGCGCTGATCATCACCGGCGAGTACGGCAGCGGCATGATCCGCACGACGTTCGCCGTCGTCCCGCGCCGCCGCACCCTGCTCGCCGCCAAAGCCCTGGTGTTCGCCGCGGTCGCGCTCATCACGTCCACGGTCTCCACGCTCCTCGCCTACCTGACGTTCCTAGCCTCCTTGCCTGCAAACACTCTGTCCGGGACGTCATTTTCGAGTTCGGGCGTCTTGCGAGCGGTACTCGGCGGTGGCCTGTATCTGACAGTTCTCGGCCTGATCGGGTTCGGCCTCGGCGTGGTCCTGCGCTCCTCGGCAGGGGCGATCGCGACGCTGTTCGGGCTGCTGTTCGTGCCACCGCTGCTGCTGGACCTCCTCCCGGGAAGTTGGAAGACCGACGTCGGCCCCTACATCCCCATGCAGGCGGGCGAGCAGATCTTCGTGGCCGTCTCTCACGAGGCGGCGGCGCTGGCACCGTGGACCGGCTTTGCAGCGTTCTGTCTTTATGCCGTCGCCGCGCTTCTGGGCGGCTTCCTGCTGATCAACCGGCGCGACGCGTAGAAGAACGAGCGCCACACCGAGATCATCCCGTTGCGGCACGATCAACGCAACAGGGTTCTAAGACACGTCCTAGTAGCGATGGCAGCGTGAGATGGGGCTGGTGGACCATAGCAGTAGGCATCCTCCCTCGTCTTCAGAGTTCCAGTTCTTCCAGCCCGGGCGGCGATGATGGCCTCGAACCATTCGCGCTCCGCCGGGGTGACATCCGGGCAGCCGCGACCTTCCTCACAGCCGTAGATATCTTGTTCGGCACTCAACGCGCCCGCGCCCGCTTCGAAGGCGATGAGGCGGATATCCACGATTGGGGGCACTTCGAATTCAAAGCAAGTAGGATCATGGGGTGGATGACGCGACGCCCGGCCTGAACTCGGAGCAACTCGGTGCGTACTTCGCCCTGATGGAGGTCAGCAGCCTTCTCCAATACGCGGTGGACGAGCATCTGCGCGCCGAGGGCGATCTCAGCTACGTGCAGTTCCAGATCCTGGCCCGCCTGGTGGACTCCCCGGAGGGCCGGCTGCGGATGACCGATCTGGCCGACGGCGTCGTCTACAGCCGCAGCGGTCTCACCTACCAGGCGGGGCTGTTGGACAAGCGCGGCCTGATCACCCGCTCGCCCTCGCGGGATGACGAGCGGAGCGTCATCGTGGCTGTCACGGATGCCGGCCGGGCCCTGGTCGCCCGCGTGCTTCCCGAGCACGCCGATCGCGTCCGGCAGCTGCTGTTCGATCCCATGTCCGGGGCAGACCTCGCCGCCCTCAGCGCCGTTCTCGGCCGGGTCCGCACCCATATGCGCGCCGCGCCGCCGCGCTCTGCCAAGCCTCGCGCCGGCCGCAACCGCACCGACTGAAGGGGCGGACGAGGCGATGGATCGGGCGCTGATGGCGGATTTCCTGCGGGCCCGCCGCGCGGCGCTGCAACCGGAGGACGTCGGCCTGCCCCGCGGCACCCGGCGTCGTGCCGGCGGGCTGCGCCGCGAGGAGGTCGCGATGCTGGCCGGCATGTCGGCCGACTACTACAGCCGGATCGAGCAGCAGCGCGGTCCGATCCCCTCCGAGCAGATGCTCACCGCACTCGCGCGGGGGTTGAAACTCAGCCCGAGTGAACGCGAGCACCTGTTCGCCCTCGGCGGGCATTCGGCGCCGCGACGTGTCCTGCGCGACGAGCGCGTCAGTCCCGCCATGCAGCGCATCGTCGAGCGCCTGCAGGACACGCCGGCGATCGTGTTCTCCCAGTTCGGCGAGGCGTTGCTGCAGACCCGCGGAGCGGTCGCGCTCTTCGGCGACTACACCCGTTTCAGCGGGATGTCCCGCTACTTGGTCTACCGCTGGTTCACCGACCCCGCGCAACGAGCCATCTATCCGCCCGAAGATCATGAGCTGCGCGGCCGGGTCTTCACCGTAGACCTGCGGGCGGTGTACACGGCCGATCCCGCGGGCACGGCCGGCGAGATCGTCGAAGCGCTGCTGGCGGTCAGTCCCGAGTTCGCCGAGGTCTGGCGGCGGCACGAGGTGGACGTGACCCACCACCGCGAGCTCAAGCGCTACCTGCATCCGGAGCTCGGCGAGTTGGAGATGTACAGCTGGCGGCTGATGGATCCCGATGAGAACCAGGACTTGCTGGTCTTCATGGCCGCGTCCGGTTCCCCGTCCGAGGAGAAGCTTCAGCGCCTGACCGTCGCGGACGGCGGCGATGCCGGGGCGATGATCTGAGCGTCCGTCTCGGCGGTCTTCCCCCACCGGTACGGCTGGCCGCCCGCCTTCCGGGTCGGTTGTCCACGGACAAGTTGTCCGTGGACAAGGTGACCCTTCATCCGGTTCCCGGCGCGCGCCACGCTTGATCCGTCGGACAAGGGCCGCCGCAGGCGACCAGCTCGCGGCGCCCGCAGGCCACCGGCGCGACAGTTTGCTTCAGGTTCGAAGCATGCTATGGTTCCCATGTGCTTCGAAATCGAAGCACATGGAGGAGAAGAGAAGAGGGTTCGTGATGAAGGCAGTGCGTTTCCACGAGTACGGCGATCCGGACGTCCTGCGGTACGAGGACGTCGAGCAGCCCGTCCCCGGCGCCGGCCAGGTGCTGATCCGGGTGGCCGCGACGTCGTTCAACGGGGTCGACGGCAACATCCGCGCCGGCTTCATGCAGGACCCGATCCCGGTGACGCTCCCGCACACCCCGGGCATCGACGTGTCCGGCACGATCGCCGCGCTCGGCGCGGGCGTCGAGGGCGTCGAGGGCGTCGAGGGCGTCGAGGGCGTCGAGGGCGTCAAGGGTTTCGAGGTCGGTGACCGAGTCGTCGGGTTCCTGCCGATGGCAGAGGACGGCGCGGCTGCGGAGTACGTCGTGGCCCCGGCCGACATCCTCGCGTCGGCGCCCACGAAGGTCGCCCTGGCCGACGCCGCGGCGCTGCCGGCCGTCGGACTCACCGCATGGCAGGCGCTGTTCGACCACGCGAAGCTCACCACCGGCCAGCGCGTGCTGATCAACGGCGCGGGCGGGGCGGTCGGCGGCTACGCCGTGCAGCTGGCTAAGAACGCCGGTGCGCATGTCATCGCGACGGCAAGCCCGCGCAGCGGCGACCGGGTCAAGGCCGCCGGCGCGGACGAGGTCATCGACCACACCACCACCGCGGTGATCGCGGTGACGACCCCGGTCGACGTGGTGCTCAACCTCGCGCCGATCGAACCGGCGCAGCTGGCCGCACTGCTCAACCTGATCCAGCCCGGTGGCGTCCTGGTGAACACCACCGTGTGGATGCCCGCGCCCAGCGACGAGCAGCGTGGCGTGCGCGGCATCGACCTGTTCGTCCGCAGCGACGCGCAGCAGCTGGCGCACCTGGTGGAGCTGATCGACCGCGACGAACTGCGCGTCGAGGTCGCCCGGCGGGTCCCGCTGGCCGACCTGCCGGCCCTGCACGCCGACGCCGCCGCCGGCAACCTGCCCAGCGGCAAAGTCGTCGTCCTCGCGCCCGACGCCTGATGACATCCTGACCGACGCGAGGAGAACCCGCGATGATCCCCAATGACGATCCGTCCCGTTCGCTGACCGTGGCGAACCCCGACGACCCGAGTACGACGTACATCTCCCTGGTGGGCAACACCTACGCCATGCTGATCACCGGCGAGCAGACCGACGGCCGGTACTGCCTGATCGACATGCGCGTCCCCGACGGCGGCGGTCCGCCGCCCCACCGGCACGACTTCGAGGAGATGTTCACGATCCTCGAAGGCGAGATCGAGTTCACCTTCCGCGGCGAGAAGCACACCGTCCACGCCGGATCCACGATCAACGTCCCGGCCAACGCGCCACACAACTTCCGCAACGTCTCCGGCGCCCCGGCCCGCATGCTCTGCATGTGCACCCCCGCCGGCCAGGACGAGTACTTCCTGCGCATCGGTGATGTCGTCGCAGGCAAGGACGCGCCACCGCCGCAGCTGTCGCAGGAGGAGCTTGCACAGCGCCGCCGCCTCGCGGGCGAGCTGGCCGAGACCTACCGAAGCGCGTTCCTGTAGCTCAGGTGCCCAATCGGGGTGGCGGACTCCGATTGGTTCCAGCGGCTCGACGAGTCCCTCGCGCTGCTGGCGGCCGGCCTCCCGCTGTAGCGGCGGGCCTGCGGTGCGGCCGGTCAGCCGGGCAGGCCGAGGTTGCGGACGAGTCGTGTCCGACCTGCAGGATCCGTTGACAACCTCTTCTGTATCGGACCGGTCTTCCTTTCGTTCGCCCGCGCCGCGGCGCGGGTCAGAGGTTTGATGCGGACTTGACGCGGGGAGCCGGGGGGACCGTACGCCGCACGCGGGAGCGCACCGGGTACGCGACTTGCAGGAGCGGGCCGGTCATGGCGGTGGTCACCACGGCCATGGCGACCATGAGGGAGTACAAACGGCCATCCAGGTAGTGCAGCTGCAGGCCGATGCCGAGGATGATCAGCTCGGTCAGGCCGCGCGTGTTCATCAGGATCCCGACGGTCGCGGACTGCCGCGCGGGCAGGCGCGCGAAGCGGGCGCCGAGGTAGCCGCCGAGGATCTTGCCGCCGATCGCCACCACCAGGATCAGGCCGAGGTCGGCCATGCCGGACCAGCCGACCGTCCGCAGGTTGACATTCAGGCCCGCCATCACGAAATAGATCGGCATCAGCAGGGTGTTGCCGACCACACCCGTGCGCTCCGCGATCCGCTCGCGCAGCGGTTCGGCGACCGTGCGCGGGAAGACGACGCCGGCGAGGAACGCGCCGAAGATGAAGTCCAGCCCGCACCACTGTGTCACCGCGCCCGACACCAGGACGAGCACGAACACCGCGACCAGGATGCCGGTCGGCGTCTCCTGGCCGCGGTGGCGCCCGGCCAGCCGGGCAAGTGCGGGCCGCACACCGAGCAGCAGGACCGCGACATAGGGAACCGCCACGAGCAGGCGCCAGCCGCTCTGATGGTCGGTGCCGGCCAGGACGAGCGCCAGGACCGTCCACACGGCCACGTCCCCGATCGCCGCGGCGGTCAGCGCGACGCCGGCCACCGCGGTGTCGCGCATCTTGTCCTCGGCCAGAATCCGCGCCAACACCGGGAACGCGGTCATGGACATCGCCACGCCGAAGAACAGGATGAAGCCGGTCCGACCGATCTGCGCGTGGCCGGTCTTGTACAGCACGGTGGCCAGCAGACAGCCCAAGCCCAGCGGCAGTGCCATCGCGCCCGCCGCGGCCCCGGCGGCCTTGCGGCTGTCACCGCGCAGGGCCCGGTGGTCCGTCTCGAGCCCGACCAGGAACATGAACAGCGCGACCCCGAGGCCGGCCAGGGCGCTGAGCAAGGGCCGGACGTCCATCGGGATCAGGTGCCGACCCACCGAGGCCGGCACCGCCGTGGGGCCGAGCAGGATCCCGAGCAGGATCTCGCCGATGACCGCCGGCTGGCCGAGCCGGCGCGCGAGCTGGCCCAACGTGTAGGCCGCGGTGAGGATCAGGGCTATGTCGAACAGGAGCGTGTAGGTCTGCTGGTTGTTCATGCGATCACCACTCCGCGGTCGCGGCGGGCACAGCGCCGGGGGCCAGGTGGCCGGCCAGGCGGCGAGCGATGTCGGCGCCGTAGCTCCCAGCGAACCTCTCCACGAACTGCTCGGGCCGCAGTTCGTACCCCTGACCGCCGAGGGCCTCGATGGCCTCGGCGGCCAGCGCGCAGCCGACCCGGGCCGCGTCGGCCAGGTCGAAGCCCCAGGACCAGGCCGCCAGGAAGCCGGCGCGGAACGCGTCTCCCCCGCCCGTCGGGTCGACGACCGTGGCCGGGACCGCCGGGATCTCCAGCGTCTCGCGGCCCGCCTGCTCGATGCGGACACCCCCCGCCCCGAGCGTGGTCACCCAGGTGCCGACCCGCTCCAGAACCTCGTCCCGCGACCAGCCGGTGCTGCGGCACAGCAGCTCCTTCTCATATTCGTTGCCGAACAGGTACGCCGCGCCGTCGACGAGTTCCCGGATATCCGCCCCCGCCATACGCGCCAGTTGTTGCGAGGGATCGGCCGCGACCGGCACTCCGAGCGACCGGCAGGCCCGGGTGTGCCGCACCATCGCCGCCGGGTCGTCCGCGGCCACGACGACCAGGTCCGGCGCGCCGCAGTCGGCGACCACCAGACCCAGGTCGATGTCCGCGGCCTCGGTCATGGCCCCGGCGTAGAACGTGGCTATCTGGTTCTCGCGGCAATCGGTCGTGCACACGAACCTGGCCGTGTGCCGTTCGGCCGACACCCGCACAGCCGTGGTGTCCACGCCCCGCTCCTCGAGCAGGCGCCGGTACTCGGCGAAGTCGGCACCCACCGCGCCCACCAGGATCGAGTCCGCGCCGAGGCTGCCGAGGCCGTAGCAGATGTTCGCCCCGACGCCGCCGCGGCGGATCTGGAGGTCGTCCGCCAGGAACGACAGCGAGATCCGATCGAGGCTCTCGGGGACCAGGTAGTCGGTGAAGCTCTTGGCGAAGACCATGAGGTGATCCGTCGCGATGGATCCGCACACCATCACACGGGGCATGTCACGCTCCCATCCGGCACGGATCCGGGCGCGAAGAGATGACCTGTCATGCCGGATTCCCCTTACTCCGAGGGCGAATGTAGGAATGCTGGCTAACCTCGTGATCGCCGCTGGTCAGCCCAGGTCCGGCAGGGTCGCGAGGTGAAGCAGGTGCTGAAGGCATTGGTCCAGGGCCAGTCGGCGGGGATGCGCAGGATCGCAAGCCAAAGGCACCTTTCGCATCTCAGGCCCCGAACCCATAGCTCATTCGCTGAGTACCGGAGGGTAACTGAGCGGGGTCACAGGGTGAGCGTCTGCCCGCCGTCCACGACGATCGTCTGGCCACGGATCCACCGCGCGTCCTGCGAGCACAGGAAGGCGATGACCTTGGCCAGGTCGTCGGGCCGCCCGGTGCGCCCCGCGAGCTGACGGTCCAGCGCCTCCCTCGCCTCGGGCACCTGCGCCTTGCGGACCGTCTCGGCGGACTCGGTCTCCACCAGGCCGCCGCAGACGACATTGACGTTGACCAGCGGCGCCAGCTCGACGGCCAGAGAGCGGCCCAGGGACTCGATGGCCGCCTTGCACGCGCCCAGCGCACCGTATCCGTCCAGGTGGTAACGGCTGCCCAGGCTGGACACCAGGACGATCGAGCCCTCGTCGCCGGCCATCGCGCGGTGCGCCTCGTTGCAGGCCAGCAGGGTGGCGGTCAGGTTCGCGCCGACCACGTGGTCCCAGTGGAAGGGCTGCAGGTCGGCCAGCGGCTTGAAGAAGGCGGCGGCCGCGTTGTTGACGTAGAAGTCCAGGTAGCCCCACCGGCTGCCGACGGTGTCGAAGATCCGTCTGATGTCATCCGGGGCACCGAGGTCGGCCCGGACGGTCAGGCACTTGCGCCCCAGCTCCTCGATGCTTCTGGCCACCTCCTCAGCGGCGCCCTGCCGCCGCAGATACGTGATGGCCACATCGGCCCCGCACGCGGCCAGCCGCAGCGCGGTCGCCCGGCCGATGCCGCGGGACCCGCCGGTCACGATGGCGACCTTGTCCCGGAAGTCGTAAGTGCTCATGGTTCTCCCCCGCTCCTCGTCAGGTCCGCCCCGGACCCGGCCCGGGATTCGTCACTTCGCGCCAGCACCAACCGCCGAACGAGCCCACGGCAATGGGCTCGTTCGGCGGTGGGGGTGCCGGTCCGTCACGCCTGGAGCGTGCGCCGGGTACCGTCAATCAACGATCGATCACGCCCGGTCAGAGCTGTGCGGGCGAACACTTGCGCCGACGACGAGCCGCATCAGCTCATCGAGGTCGTACAAAGCCTTCTGCGGCGAGCCGAAACGGTTGATCTTGCCTCGGCTCGCCCACTTCCTGATGGTCCCGTCGGACACTCCGGCCGCCATGGCCGCGAGTTCGGTGGAGACGAGTCGTCGTTTCATTTCCGCGGTCCTGTCCATACCAATCCCCCCCGGCTAAAGGTGTCCGCCTATCCGGCGATTCGCGGTGAACGAAAAATCCGGACGGTCATCGGGCGGCCTGCAGCCGTCCATAAAGATGTAGCCATTGATTTGCGTGCCAGACATGTCCGGCGGTACAGCGCACTTCAAACCCCCCGCCCCTAGGGGATTGCCCGGCGAAAAGCCGGGAGTCGCACCCGGGCTCGACGCAGGGACCGATCTCGGACCGCTGCGGACCGAGATCAGCGATCCGCTGCACCTGGAAGACCAGTCCGCACACTTCATCCGCGAAGTCCCCGGCCGCGGCATGGGCCAGGAGCCAGTCCAGGTGCCGCAGCAGAAACGAGGTCAGGGCGCGGCAGTCGCATTTCGCCGGCTTGCGCGCCGGCCTCTCGTCGATCACCAGCGCCGACCAGGACGAAAGGAACTCCATGATCTTGGACCGCCCCGCACTGGCGTCTTCGTCGATCTTTATCCCCTCGCGGTTGCACCGGCCCCCTATCTGCTGGAACGGGACCCGGCGCGAGGGAAGCATCGCCTCCATCAAGCCGTGGTGGATCTTGGGAAGAGCTCTCAGCCCGGACCCGACCCGGACATAGCAGGGGTGGCAGAGCCGGATGTACCGGTCCGCCCCGCCGATGACCGGTTGGCGACCATCGCATTGGCCGCCGGTACAGGCCGCGCTTCTCAGTGCCGGAACATCAGTAGGCATAGGACACATCCCCCCTCTTTCCTACCGAATCAGAGCCTTTCCTACTAGATCAGAGCCTTTCCTATTGGATCAGAGTATTGATTCACTGCCTGAGCCTACTCCACCCGCACAAAGCGTGCAAGGTGCGGCATTTCCCAGCATAGGTACCGAACATTTCGGATGTCGCGGGGCGCGGTGTCGTATTGGATCTCTTTTATTTCAACCCTCTGAAGCTCTTATCACAACGCCCTCACAGCGGCTCACGGCGGCCTCGAGTCCCTTCTATATCTATCTCCGCCTTCACCACCGGCCGACACGCACAGTTCCACGGGCTGGACGTCCACCTCGCCGCGGATCGCGGCCTCGATCCCCTGTACCGCCGCGGCCAGAGCATCGATCGTCGCCAGGTACGGCACACCGCGCTTGACAGCTGCGGCGTGCAGCGTCGGGCCGTCCCACGTCGACTCCCGGCCGCCCCGTCCGGCGGACACGGTGTTCACGATCAGGTCCACCTCGCCGTCCCGGATCCGGTCCACGACACCGGGTTCCCGGTCGGTCTCGACGCCGACACCGTGGCGCCGCAGGACCGAGGCGGTCTCCGCGGTCGCCCGGATCTCGAAGCCCAGGTTGGCCAGCTTCTTGAGCGGGAAGACCGCGGCCCGCTTGTCCCGGTCCGCGATCGAGGCAAGCACCCGCCCGCCGAGCGGCAGCGGCCCGTGCGCCGCCGCCCGCGCCCTGGCGTATGCCGCGGCGAAGCTCGCACCGACGCCCATGACCTCGCCCGCGAACCGCACTCGCGGCCCGAAGGCGGTGTCGGTTCCCCAGCCGCCTGGGCCGGGAAAGCCGTCGAGCGGGAACACCGTCTCGCGCACCGCCACCGGGGCGTCCGAGCGAGGCTGCCCGTGGTCGCCGGCGGCCGGTAACAGTCCGGCGGCCCGCAGGCTCTCGATCTCCTCCCCCAGCATGATCCTTGCCGCGGCGCCGGCCAGCGGCGTCCGAGTGGCGTTGGAAAGAAACGGCAGGGTCCGGGATGCGCCCGGGTTCACCTCGAGGACATAGAGCGTTCCGGCGCGGAGGGCGAAACGTACGTTGAACAGGCCTCGTAGACCACTCTTCTCGGCGATCACCTCGACGGCGGCTCGGGCCCGGTCCATATCGTCGCGGCCCACGGTCACCGGTGGTGCGGTGCACACGGGCCGGCCGAAGCGATCACCGACCGGGCCGATGTGCTCCGTCACTCCGCCGACGAACAGTTCGCGGCCGTCGTACAGCGCGTCGACGTCGAACTCGACCGAGTTCTCCAGGAATGGTTCGATCAGCACCTGTCCGCGTTCCCGGTCTGCCAGGCACGGTGCGAGCGCCTCCACGTCAAGGACGATCTCGGCATCGTCGACGCCGAACACGTCCGGCGGCCGTACCGACACCGGGTAGCCGAACCGCGCAGCGATCCGCGCCGCCTCGGGCCGGGAGCGGGCCGTGCCATACCTCGCCACGGCGTACCCCGCGGCGGTGAGAACGGTTTCGATCTCGGTCCGGTCCACAGCGGTCTGCAAGGCCGCGAACGAGGCGCCCGCGATCGGGACGCCGAACTCCTCCAACAGCCCGGCCATGCCGAGCGCCTCCCGCCCGCCCAGCTGGACGATCGCACCCGCCACCGATCCGGCACGCCGCTCGGCGTCGACGACATCGAGCACGTGCTCCGCGGTCAGTGCCCCGAGGTAGCAGCGGTCGGCCGAAACCAGATGCGGATCGCAGCCCACTGCCACGGTCCGGTAGCCCGCCCCGGCCAGTGCGGACGCGGCCTGCGCGCAGGCGTGGTCGAAATGTTGCCCCCGATCGCCGCCGTCCGCCCCGGAGCCCACGTTGAACACGGTCGGCCGCGGGTCGGCCGCCGTATCGGGCCCCGGTTCGCGCGGTGCCGGGCCGTAGGTCGCGTACAGGTACGGGGGGTACCCCCGGAGCCGAGATGCGCAGGCGTCCACCCGATGGAATGCGGGCCGAACACCCAGCTGCCGGCGCAGCTCGCGGATCTCCCGCTCGCTGCCGGCGCGCACCCGGGCGATCCGGGCGTCGGAGAATCCGGCGGCCTTGAGGTCCCTCAGCGTGCGGGGATCCAGGGACCGGACACCGGCGGGCCGTCCGGACCGGATCTCCGATTCCCAGATCGGTGTCGGGAACCAGGGGTCTGAGTCGCGAGAACGCCGTGCCCTCCGCAGCGCCTCCTGGAACGACCGCCCGACAGCGATGCCCCCGTCCGCGCCGGATCCGTAGGGAGTCAGGGGCCGCACCCGTACCACGACATGACCGGGCGACGGCTCGTGGAACACGTGGGCCCGGTCCGCGCCGCAGCCGGTCAACTCGGCCAGGGTGTACCCCAGGGCCAGCTCGGCGGCGATCCGCGCGAGCGGAACGCCGAGGGCCATGGAGGCGATGGCCGAGGAGCCGTCCTCGGCCGGATTCATCCCGACCACCGCCATCCGCCCGGTGCCCGGTTCGATCGCGAACCGGACGGTGCAACCGCCGTCGTTCACCCCGGCCGCGCGCGCGATCTGCACGGCGGCGAGGCGCATAAGCCGGTATTGCCGGCCGCTGAGGGTCAGCGCGGGCGCGATCTCGACACCGTCCAGGCCGTCACCGTCGGCGGATTCGAATCTCTCGATCGAGCACACCATGACCTCGTCCACGCGGTCGCGGAGCACGCGCAGATCGAACTCCCGCCAGCCGGCGCCGACGCCGCGGCCCCGGCCGTGGTCGTCGCCGAGTTCGAGCCCGAGTTCGACACTCAGCCCGAGCCCGAGCCCGCCGACGATCCGCCGGATCCGCTCGCCGTCCGCCGCGACCCCGATGGTGGCGATCGTGGCGCCGATCAGCTCGACCCCGTGCTCGTCCAGCAGGCCCGCCTCGTCCAGCGTGACGGCCGCGCCGAGCCCGGCCGGTCCGCCCACGGTGGCCAGCCAGGCATCGGGCCGCTCGATCTCGATCACCCGCGCGACGGCCTCAGGCGTGACCGGCTCGGGGTAGGTCGCGTCGGCGGAATCGGCCATCACCGTCGCCGGGTCGGGGTTGACCAGGACGACCCGGACTCCCTGGCGTCGCAGCGCCCGGCACGCCTGGACACCGGCCTGGTCGAACTCCCGGCCCCGCCCGGCCTGGACCGGACCGGACCCGGTGACCAGGACGGACGAGATGTCGGCTCGCCTGGGCATGCTAGGCGTCCAGAACCGGCAGCAGCGCCTTGACCACTTGGCTCAGCGTCGGCTCCTGCAGCATGTTGAGGTGGTCGTTGTCCAGCTCCACCAGCTGCATCTCGGTGCCGAAGTACTCGTGCCAGGGAGTGACGTAGTCGTAGTCCTTCATGATGTTCGACGGCGGCCAGTAGATCGCGCTCGACTTGCCGGTGAAGCCGTCGAGCGCCTTGAAGAACAGGACGTCCGAGGCGTCGAAGTAGCGCATCTTGTACATCTGGTACAGGCCGGCCGAGTGGTCCGCGCAGACCGTTCCGCCACGGAGGAAGTGGTAGATGTCCTCGACCGCGATGCGCTTGTTCCCGCGCTCCTTGGCGATCCAGGCCAGTTCAAGGAGCAGCAGCTCACGCGGCAGGTGCTCGAGTTCCTCCTGGCGGATCGCCAGCTGGGGGTTGGCTTCCAGGTCGAGGAAGACGTTCGCCATGTAGAAGGGGATGAAGTCGTAGTCGTAGGTCTCCTTGTGCAGATCGAAGACCTTCTGCGTAGCCGGGTAGGTGTCGAACAGAACCAGGTGTTTGATGGTCTCGCCGGCTTCGTGGAGCCGGCGGGCCAGCTCGATCGCGGTGAGCCCGCCGAAGGAGTACCCGCCGATGACGTAGGGCCCATGCGGCTGTACCGCGCGGATGCAGGACAGGTAGGTGTCGAGCATGTCGTCCATCCGCTGCGGCATCGAGACGCCGTCGGTCCCCCGCGTCTGGAACGCGTAGACGGGATAGTCGGGCCCGAGCCCGACACTCAGGTTGGCCAGCGACGCCGCGTAGCCGTCCGCTCCCGGCACCCAGAACGAGGTCTGCTTGGAACCGACGCCGTTGAGCGGCACGATCTCCGGCGGCAACCGGTCCGGCAGCTCCCGCTGCTTCGGCCGGGCCGGGCGATGCGTCCGCGTGCTCGGCGGCGGGACCACGGCCGGGCGTTCCGTTCGGGGACGCGCCGGCTCAGGTACGGGAACGCCGCCGGAGACCAGCGTCCCAATGTAAGCCGCGAGGCGACGGACCGTGGGGTGGTCGGCGAGTGCCGCGAACGGCACCCGGCTGCCGTAGATCTGCTGAAGCGCCTGGGTGATGCCGACGCTGAGCAGCGAGTCGACTCCGAGTTCCCGGAAGGGGCGGTCGGGGTCGATGTCCTCCTCGGGGATCCTCAGCCGCTCGCTGAACAGCTCCAGGATCCGGTAGTACTCGTCCGAGTCGTCCGACGGCGCTGCCTCCACGACGGGTGCGACGGGTGCGACAGCCGCGGCAGGTTCGACGAGCTCGGTGAGTCCGGCGGCGAACGGGCGCGCGGTGTGCACCGGGGTCTGCTTCCGGGTCGGCGCCTGGAACCAGAATCGGTCGAGGGCGAAGGGATAGGTGGGCAGCGGCACCCGAGCCGGGCTGCCCTCGGCCGCCGGCCACTGGTCGACGCCGAATCCGCCGACCCAAGCCGCGGCCAACACCCGTGGGTCGTCTTCGCCCTCGGACGGCGCCGTGCGGGCCGGCCCGGGCCGGGGACTGCCGCGGAACACGGGTTCCTCGTAGACGCCGCTGTCGCACGCCGACCGCAACCGCTCGCGCAGCACCTCCAGGCTCGGCGCCACGACGGCCAGCCGCTCGGCGAACTCCTCTCGGCCCTCGCGCAGGGTGAACGCGACATCGTCGGCGCGGAGGGGGGCCGCGGACCCGCGCTCGCGGTCCTCGAGCCACGCCAGGAAGTTCCGGACGGTGCGATCCAACGCGGTCGCGGTCTTGGCGGAGAACAGGAACACCCGGTCTCCAGGCGCCTCGTCCTCCCGCACGACAGAGCGTGGGCTCTCCTCGACGACCACGTGCGCGTTCACACCGCCGAATCCGAATGCGCTCACGCCGCCACGACGCGGCGCGGGCCTGCCGTCGGCTCCGGCCGGCTCCGGCCAGGGCACTGTCCGGTCGGCGATGAAGAAGGGCCCGCCCTCCAGGTCCACATAGGGATTGAGGGCTTGGAAATGCGCCATCCCGGGGATGGTCCGGTGGCCGAGCGAGAGCACCAGCTTGATCAGACCGGCCATACCCGAGGCCGGTTCCAGATGCCCTACGTTGGTCTTGGCCGAGCCCAGACCGGTGCGCGGCTCGGTCGGCACGGCGGCGCCCCGTTCGCGATACAGCCGGCGGAACGCCTGCTTGATGCCGCTCACCTCGACCGGATCGCCGAGCTCAGTGGCGGTGCCGTGCATCTCGAGGTAGCCGATGGTTCCCGGGTCGACGGCGGCGTCGCGGACCGCGTCCACGATGACGTCGGCTTGCGCCTCCGCCCGCGGTGCCGTCAGCGAAGCGGCACGGCCGCCGTGGTTCACCGCGCTACCCCGGAGCACGGCATACACATGGTCCCCGTCAGAGCGCGCCTTGTTCAGGGGCTTGAGCACCAGCACGCCGGCCCCCTCGCCCTTGACGAACCCGTTCGCGTCGCGGTCCAGGGTGCGGGTCGCCCCGTCCGCCGACATGACGCCGAGCAGCGCATCGGCCACCGCCGAGTACGGCGCCAGGTTCAGCCCGATGCCGCCGGCCACGGCCACTTCGCTCTCGCCCTCGCGCAGCGAGCGGATCGCCCGGTGTACGGCGACCAGCGAACTGGAGCAGGCGGTGTTGACCGGCTCGCTGGGCCCCCGCAGGTCGAGCAGATAGGAGATCCGGTTGAGGGCGATCGCGTGCTCATTGCCGAGGCCGGCATAGGTGTCGTAGACGCCAGCCTCGTGCAGGAGGTGCTGGTAGTCGCTGAACTGGATGCCGGCGAACAGCCCGACCCGGCGTCCGGCCAGGTGCGAGGGTCGGTGTCCGGCGTCCTCCAGCGCCGCCCACACCAGTTGCAGCAGGATCCGCTGCTGCGGATCCATCATCGCGGCCTCGGCGGCGGTGATCCCGAAGAAGGCCGCGTCGAAGGCGTCCACATCGTCGATGAAGCCGCCCCAGCGCAGCGCCGACTGCTGATCCGGCGGCAGCACGCCTGCCTGCTCGCGCCAGTCCCACCGGTCGGCCGGGACCTCGGTCACGAGGTTGCGGCAGTCCCGCAGGTTCTCCCAGTAGCGGAGCCGGTCCGCCGATCCCGGGAACCGGGCGCTCATGCCGATGACGGCGATCGGCTCCGGACCGCCCGGCGGCGGCGTCAGATCGTCCAGCGCGGTGGGCTGAGGTTCCAGCGCGGTGGGCTGAG
>JABFWL010000538.1 GCA_013362315.1 Catenulispora sp.
CACCACGATGCCGTTGGTGGAGCCCAGGTCCGAGACGTAGGACGGGGTGCCGATGCGGATCTCGGCGTGCCGGCGCGACACCGACGGGTCGTCCACCCGCAGGTCCACGTCCGTGCCCCGGCCCATCGTGGTCACCGGCCGGGTGAGCATGTGGCGGGCACCGTTGATCTCCACCCAGCACTGGGTCTGCGGCGAGGGCTGCTGCGGCGGCTGGCCGTATCCGGGCTGCGGAGGCGGAGGCGCGCCCCAGCCGGGCTGCGGAGGCGGAGGCTGGCCGTACGGGTCGTAGCCGCCCTGGCCCTGCGGCGCACCCCAGCCGGGCTGGCCGCCCTGGGCCTGCGGCGGCGGCGGTGGCGGGGCGCCCCACGGCGTGGGCTGCGGCACCTGGTTCGGGGGGACGGGCTGCAGACCACCGGGCCCGCCGGGACCCTGCGGTCCGCCGGGGCCGGGGCCCTGCGGGCCGCCCTGGTAGGGAGGAGGCTGACCGTAGGGGTCGTAGCCCTGGGGCTCGCCTTGCATCGAGGACACGGGCACCACTCCTGCCAACGCCTGACTCTGGATCCGGAACATCCCCGTGTCGAGATCCGCCGCACGCGCGAACTTCACCTCGACCGGTCCGACGAACATATAGCGTTGCTCGGCGCCGTACTCGCGGACGAGTTCGGCGAGCTCCGCGCCCAGGGGGCCGGCGTAGGTCGCCAACCGCTCGTAGTCCACACCGCCCAGCTCGACCGTGAAGTCGTTGGGCACCATGGTCCGACCCTGGCTGACTATGGCCGCCCGATCGTCGCATTCCCGCTGCAGCGCGGAGGCGATCTCCACCGGCTGCACCTCGGACTTGAATGCTTTGGCGAAGGCGCCGTTGACCAACCCTTCGATACGTCGCTCGAACCGTTGCAGGACTCCCACGGACACCCCCTTCCGGCGCGCCAGCCTAGCGTTGACCGGCCTCGCAGACCATTCTGTCGTCCAGCACACCACAGCGGCGCACCGGCGTCGTCGGACCCACGGCCGCGCACGCCCTCCGCCGCCTGCGACGTCCGGCCCGCGCGCCTGTTACCGATGAGATCGTAACCACCCCATCCCCCGCTGCGTACCCACATCGCCGCGAGATCAGCCGCTCGGCGGCCTCCACGCAGCTCAGCGACCCGCGCACCGGCAAGCCGAGGCGAACGTCCTCACGTCACAAGGACGTGCGAACCCCCCGCCCGGTTCCAGGCATACCCGTTCGAGATGAAGAGCTTTCCCGCACCCGCCCGCGCACCCGCCGTGTGACATGTCCTACCCCGCCCCCGCCCCGGATATTGGCGAGAGCGCCCTCCACCGCGTGCTAATGTTTGTGCAGCAAGAGCGAGCGCGAGTGGCGGAATAGGCAGACGCGCACGGTTCAGGTCCGTGTGCCCGAAAGGGCGTGGGGGTTCAACTCCCCCCTCGCGCACTTGTTGTAGGTAGGACAGGCCCGATTCCAGTGACGGAAGTCACTGAGAATCGGGCCTTAGTCATTTTCGCAGATGACGTCGGCCCGCTGAAACGCCGCTGGTGGCGCTTCACCGGGCCGCTCGGTGGTGGGGATCGGTCGCTCAGAGGGCGGTGGAGAGCGCTACGTGCCGCCATTCGTCGAGTTCGCGTCGCACCAGGTCCAGCTTCGCCTCGACGCGCTCGATCGCGTCGGCGCCCAGTTGCAGGCGCAGCGGGGGCTCGGGGACTTCGGTGATGCCGACGATGGCTTTGGCCGCCTTCACCGGATCCCCTGCCTGACGGCCGGCGACTCCGGCCAGCGCCTCGCGCACCGGTCGCGTGGCGGCGGCGTAGTCGGCGATGGAGGCCGGCTCGACCTGCAGGCTCGAGTCGTTGAGGAAGTCGGTGCGGAATCCGCCCGGCTCAACGATCGTGACGCGGACGCCCAAGGGTGCCAGTTCGCCGCGCAATGCCTCGGAGATGGCCTCGACCGCGAATTTCGACGCACCGTACAGGCCGATGGCCGCGGCGGTGGCGAAGCCGCCCACGGAACCGATGTTCACCACATGCCCGGATCGCTGCGCGCGCAGCGTCGGCAGGGTCGCTCGCAAGGTGTTGAGAACGCCGAACACGTTGACCTCGAACAGTTCCCGCACAGCTTTGTCAGAGGCCTCCTCGATCGCGCCGACGAGGCCGTAGCCGGCGTTGTTGACCACGGTGTCGATCCGGCCGAACGCCGCCAGGCCGGCCGCCACCGCGGCCGTCAACTGCGCTGGTTCGGTCACGTCGGCGTTCACGGCCAGCAATCCGTCCGGCTTTTCCGGATACGCCTGAAGCACCGCCAAGGCGTCCCTCGCCGTGGCGATCACGCTATGCCCTCGATCCAGCGCCTCACGGGTGATCTCCGCGCCGAGACCGCGCGATGCACCGGTGACAAACCAAACGCCCATGTTCTCCCCTGTTCCGATCGCCGGATTGACCGACAGCCCGACCCTAGAAGCTAGAGTCGGGTCTAGCTCAAGTGCCGTGTGATGGGAGGCGCTCATGGACCTGGGCATCGGTGAGGTGGCGGCGCTCAGCGGGTTGAGCGTTCACACACTGCGGTTCTACGAGCGGGAGGGCCTGTTCGCCAACCCGGTGCGCCGCCTGTCCAACGGCCGGCGGATCTACCAGGAGGAAGATCTGGAGTGGCTGGCGATCTGCACGAAGCTGCGCTCCTCCGGCATGTCGCTGCCGGAGATCCGGCAGTACATCGAGCTGGTCCGTCAGGGCCCGGGCAACGAGCGTGAGCGGCTGGAAGTGCTGCGCCGGCACCAGAACCACGTGGAGGCGCAGATCCAGGAACTGCGCGAGACGTTGACCGTGATGCGGCACAAGGTGGAGATCTACGAGGATCGCATCGCCCGCGGTGAGGCCGACCAGCTCTGGAATCCGTCCCATCCGGATGCCGCCCGGGCCGTCGCTGACGAGGAATGCCGTCCGCCAGAGGACGCCTGTCTCAGGTAAAGGGCTGACCTGGTGTCCGCGCTCCGCTAGCACGAGAACGCGAGCCGGTCTGTCATGCAGATCGGCTCGCCGCGCGGAGCTCGGATATCAGACAGCTGCGGCTGCGGCCTAGCCCGCGAAGTCGGCAGACCGCGCCACCGCCGCAGCCTCCGTCCCAGGCTCTGTCACTGTCCCTGCCCCAGGCTCTGTCCCTGTCCCTGTCCCAGGCTCTGTCCCTGTCCCAGGCCCTGTCACAGTCCCAAGCTCCGTCACGGTGGCAGGCGCCCGGCGGGTCCGGCGGCTCGCTGCCGCCAGCATCGCGGCTGCGAGGGCGATCCATAGGGTGAGGACCGCTGCGGCGTGGGTGGCGCCGTGGCCGTTGAAGAAGGCTGTGGAACGGATCAGCGTTGCCGCGGCGCCGGCGGGAAGGTCCTGGCCGATGGCGCCCCAGGGGGTGGGGAGCAGTTCCGGGGCGGTGGCCGCTGCGGAGAGGGGGTTGGCCAGAAACATCATGGTGATGCCGGCCAGGGGGAAGCCGCGCCGGCCGAGCAGGGAGGCGGCGGCAGTGGTGAAGCCGGCGACGGCCAGAGCCGAGGTGCCGATGGCCGCAGCCACGGGGAGGTAGGAGCCGGGAAGGAAGGCCAAGGTGTGGCTCGCAAGCACGGCCACGGTCAAGCCGCCGCCAAGGGCGAACAGCAAGGTGGCCAGGGCACGGTCGCGGAGGCGGGGGAGCTTGATGGTGATCAGGACGCCGGCGATCAGGGAGGACATGACCAGAGGGAGCACCATCGAGGTGAAGGCGCCGCCGTGCGGGTCGTTGGGGGACGCCGGGACGACGTCGGTGACGGCGACCCCGGTGACACCAGGAGCGCCGGCCGTCGGTGCCAGATGCGAGCCCACCTCGGTGAGCATCGCGGCGACGGCAGGGCTGGCGGCTGAGGCGACCAGCAAGTGCGGGCCGGTCGGGGTGGCCACGATGGCGCCGTAGTCGTCGCGATCGGCCAGGGCGGCGCGGGCCGCGGCCTCGTCGGCGACCTCATGGATGGCGAAGGCGCCGGGCGCGGCCTGGGCCAGCCGCTGCTCGATCGCCGCGCGCTCGGAGGCCGGGGCGGACAGCGCCAGCGGCACGCGGTGCGGGGCGGTGTGGGCGGCGGGCGCGGTGAAGGCGAAGACCATCAGAGCCTGGACGCCGACCGCCGCGAGGGCGACGGCACCGCTGCGGGCGGCGAGCTTCATGGACGTACCCCTTAAAAAGAACGCTCGTTTTGTTTACTGGGATCCAGCATGGTCCGCCGCCGCCGCAGTTGTCAAGAACGAGCGTTCGTTTTATTTTTGCTCCATGCCCAAGGTCTCCCCGGAACACGCCGCCGCCCGCCGCGAGCAGATCCTCACCGCGGCCCAGAAGTGCTTCGCCCGCAAGGGCTTCCACGCCTCGTCGATGAACGACGTGTTCGCCGAGGCCGGCCTGTCCGCGGGGGCCGTCTACAGCTACTTCAAGAGCAAGGACGAGATCATCGCGGCGATGGCCGACCGGGCCGTGGGCCTGGTCAGCCCGTTCTTCGACGCGGTGCTGGCCGAGGAGCCGGCGCCGCCGCTGGTCGAGGTGGTGCGCCGGTTCGCCGAACTGCTGCGCGACCTGTCCGAGGGGCCGATGTCGGTGGGCCCGCAGGTCTGGGCGGCGGCGACCTACGATCCGGCGCTCACCCCGGCGGTCGCCGCGAACATGCGCCGGATGCAGGGTTTCTGGATCGAGGTCGCGGTTCGGGAACGCCAGGCCGGACGCCTCGCCCCGGACGCCGACCCGGCGGCGGTGGGCTCGGTCCTGTTCACGATGGTGCCCGGCTTTCTGCTCAGCCACCGGCTGCTCGACGACCTGACTCCCGAGACGGTCGAGCGCGGCATGCGCGGGCTGCTGGGCGAGCGGCGGCATTGACAGGCTAACGTTGTTAGCCTACGGTGAAGCTAACGATGTTAGCCACCCTGAGTCAGGGACGCGGCGAAAGAATTGGGGACCGCCATGAGCACCATCACCACTACCGGCATCGGCGTCGACACCACCCCGGCCACCGGCCACCGCCTTCCCGCCGGGCTGCGGCGCACCGGGTGGGCCGCCTGGGCCGCCTTCCTCGCCGCGTTCGCGATCCTCGAAGGCGTCAACCACGGCGCCGGCAGCTGGCTCGCGCTGGTGATCGGCCTGATAGCGCCGGACCTCTCCTTCTTCGCGGCGGCCGGGGCGCACGAGCCGGTCCGCCAAGGCCAACTGCCGCGTAAGGCGGTGCCCTTCTACAACACCGCGCACCGCACCTGGATCCCCTTCGGTCTCGTGGTGGCGTACACGCTGCTGCCCGTCTGGTCGCCGATGCTGTTCACGTTCCTGCTCGCGTGGATGCTCCACATCGCGATCGACCGCGTCGCGGGCTACAGCCTGCGGACCAAGGAAGGCTTCATCCGTGGCTGAGACTCCCGCCGGGACCTCCCCGGCGCTCACCGAGCGGCAGCGGCAGATCGCCGCGGCCGCTCGCGCGCTGCTGGACGCCGAAGGCCCCGAAGGGCTGACGATGCGGCGAGTGGCCGACGCGCTGGGCATCAAGGCGCCGTCTCTTTATAAGCACGTCCCTGACAAGACCGCGCTGGAGCTACTAGTAGTCGCCGAAGGCTTCGTCGAGGTCGCAGAAGCACTGGAGGCGGCGACGGTAAGCGCTCCGGATCCGTTGGCCGCACTGGCGAAGGCGTACCGTGACTACGCAATAGCGCACCCGCACTTGTACCGCCTCATGAACTACCAGCCGCTTCGCAGAGATCTGCTTCCTGATGGTGTGGAAGAGCGCGCAGCCATGCCGTTGCTTAAAGCAGTCGGACACGATGGCGATAGGGCTCGAGCGCTGTGGGCGTTCGCGCACGGGATGGTGAGCTTGGAGATCGACGGCAGGTTTCCCCCTGACGCCGACCTCCCGGCGGCCTGGGCAGCCGGACTCCGGACGTTCGTGCAAGAGTTGAGATCATGACCGACCTCCCGCTCCGCCTCGGCATCATCGGCCTCGGTGCCATGGGCTCTGAAATGCTTGCCGTGGCCGCGGCTCATCCCGATGTCACCGTGGTCCTCGCTGCGGATCCGGGCGAGACCGCTATAGAGCGTGCTCGTATAGCGCATCCCGGTATAGCGCTGTCCAACGACCCGGCCGAAGTCCTGGCTCACAACGCCATCGACGCCGTCTACGTGGCTGCCCCGCCAGTGACCCACGCGGCCTATGCGACCACCGCTATGAAGTCCGGGAAGGCGGTCTTCTGTGAGAAACCTCTCGCGGTAGACCTCCAAGAGGGCGAGGAGATGGCCGCCGTCGCCGAGGCGACCGGAGCAGTCAACGCGCTCAACTACACGTTCTCCGATCGCAGCGCCGCCGTCGAGGTCGTGCGCGCCGTGCGGGCCGGCGAAGCCGGAGACGTGCTCGGTGTGGACATCGAGTTCCTGTTCCCCGAGTGGCCCCGGGCGTTTCAGAAGGACGCGCGGTGGGTCGCGGGCCGCGAACAGGGTGGCTTCCTCCGAGAAGTCGGCTCGCACTACGTGTTCCTCACTGATCGCGTTCTAGGGCCGCTGATCCTGTACACACCGACGTCTCTTATGGAGACGATGGCGAGAACTCCGCTATAGGGCTGTTCTCCGCTAATGGAGTCCCGGTTCGTCTCAGCGGACATGTCGCAGCCGGACCCGAGACATACCTGTGGACTCTCTACGGATCCCAGCGCTCCTATCGCATTACCGGATTCGGCGAACTCTCCATAGGCGACGGCGACGGCTGGCATCCGGTCGAGCTTCCAGGTCCCCGAGGCAGCGAGGCCACCCGGCTTGCGGAGTTCGTCGGTGCGGTCCGTGGCCGCCCCTCCACTCTGGCCGACTTCGCTACCGGTCTCCGTATACAACAAGCGATCGAGGCTTTCCACGCCGCCGGCTGAAGGCCTATTCACGGTCGGCGAGCCGTGGAATGCCGTTGCCGCGGCAACGATGCACCTAGGATGATGAGCAAATGCTGGCTTCTCTGTTGCCCTTCCTCATAGCATGCACCGCAGTCGCGGCGGTGCCCGGACAGAGCACGGCGCTGATCATCCGCCAGTCGATACGCGGTGGGAAGCGAGCCGGGGTCGCGACTGTCCTGGGCAACGAGACCGGCGTCTTCGTCTGGGGCTGTGCGGCGGCGTTCGGGTTCACAGCGCTGCTGGCCGCCTCCAAGATCGCCTACGACGGCATGCGCATCGTCGGGGCTTGCGTCCTGCTCTGGTTCGGGGTCCAGTCGTTCCGGGCGGCCCGCAAGATGAGGCGGGAAGAGGCCGCCGAGCTGCCCGACGAGCCCGACGAGGACCACCGCACCAAGGGGGCGTGGTGGTCGTACCGCGCCGGGCTGTTCACGAACCTGGCCAACCCCAAGGCCGCGGTCTTCGCGATGTCCTTCCTGCCGCAGTTCGTCCCGGCCCACGCCCCGAAGCTGCCGGCGATGATCCTGCTGGCCGCCCTGTGGGCCGTCTACGAGGTCTTCTACTACTCGCTGTACGTCTGGTCGGTGCAGCGGATGCGCGCATTCTTCAGCCGCCGCAAAGTCCGGCGCCGCATGGAGCAGATCTCCGGAACCGTCATGCTCGGCCTGGCCGCGCGGATGGTCGTGGAGAACAGCTGACGGGTATCACCCGGACATGACCGATATCGAGATCCGCCCGGCCACCCTGGACGATCTGGACGGACTGGCCAAGGACAGCGCCGAGTTGTTCGCGGAGGACGGCGTCACCCGGGACCGCCTGCGCGATCCGGAGTGGCCCCGGGACAACGACCGCGCCCGGCTCACCGGGCTGATCGCCGCCCCCGACGCCCTGGTGCTGGTGGCGGTCGAGGCCGGCACGGTGGTCGGGCACCTGGTCGGCACCTTCAGCCCGGCGTCCTCCCTGTGGACCGCGGCGCGCGCCGAAGTCGTGGGCACGCATGTCGCGGCCTCGCACCGGGGCCAGGGGATCGGCGGACGCCTGGTCGAGGACTTCATCGCCTGGGGCCGCGATCGCGGGGCGGCCCGGCTGCATGTCTCGGCGTATGCCGCGAACAGCTCCGCGATCCGCTTCTATCAACGCTATGGGTTCGTGCCGCTGTCGATCGACCTAGCGCTCGACATCGACTAGCTCACAACCAGCCGAGCCCTGAGAGCCGCCACAAGCTCGTCGTCCCCACCAAGTTCCTGCTCTACGTATCCCCGCACAGACCCGTACTGGTCCTTCAGGTCGGCGATGAACAACTCCATGGGCTCCTTGGGCGCGCGAGCATACGCCGGCCAGTTGAGCTCCCGGTCCGGGTAGAAGGCCTTCCAGTCGGCGATCAACCGCTGGGTCGCGAGCTCGGTCAACGAGAAGTCGTCGAGAACCGTCTCTTCCGGAACGCCGACCAAGCTGAGCGCCAGCATCGCGATGATGCCAGTCCGGTCCTTGCCAGACGCGCAGTGGAAGACCGTGGTCTGCGACTCCTCGTCGGCGATCACTTCAAGAACTTCGCGGATCTCTTTCACGCCGTCCTGCGCGACTTCCATATAGCGGTCAGCGAGGAAGCGCCACGGATCGAAGTCCGCCCCCAACGAGCCCTGGTCGTAGGGCTGATGCTCGATGCTCAGGTTGAAGTACCGCAGCCCGGGGGCGTCCGGAACCCGGCCCGCCTTAGCGATCTCCCAGGGGTATCGCAGATCGATGACCGTGTGGACGCCGAGCCCTGCGAAGCGCTCCAGATCGGCCGGCTCGCGCAGCTTACCCAGGTTGTCCGACCGATAGAGCACCCCCCACTTCGTCGTGGCGCCGTCGCCGGCCGGGTAGCCGCCGAGGTCACGGAAGTTGTGCAGGCGCTGGAATGCAACGTGGCGGATCATGCGTCCAGTGTGGATCACCGGCCGGAACTACGCGTCCTCGGCCTTGTCGTACTCCGCCTGGGCGGCTTCGACCCGCGGCATCTGCTCCTCCAGGAACGCCACGAGGCCCTTGATCCGGTCGGAGGTTCCGCGCCCCAGCTCGGTCAGGTGGTACTCGACCCGTGGCGGCATCGTCGAGAGCACTTCGCGGACAACGAACCCGTCTCGCTCCAACGCCTGCAGCCCTTGGGACAACATCTTCTCACTGATGCCGTCGACCCGGCGGCGCAGCTCGTTGAAGCGGACTGGGCCCTCCCGCAGCGACAGCATGATCAACGTGCCCCAACGGCCGGTCAGGTGATCCAGCACAGAGCGGGAGGGGCAGCGCTTCTGCAGGACGTCGTAGGCCAGGTCGAGGGCGCGCTCCTCGGCCTGTGCCGATTCTTCGGCGCGCGTGCTCATGCCGTCCACGGTACCCCAGATGCTTACCACAAGAAAGCGCCACCCCACAGTTTGCGCTTTCCAAAAGTTAGTGCCATCGTGGGTACCGCGCTCACCGATCCACAGTGCATTCCCAGCGCCCCCAGCACGTCCCGCGCCCCAAGGAGCAGCCATGACCACCATCGCCATCACCGCCGCCAGCGGCCACCTCGGCCGCCTCGTCGTCGAGGACCTGCTGACCCGCGGCGTCCCGGCCGGGCAGATCCGCGCCGTCGTGCGCACCCCCGAGAAGGTCCAGGACTTCGCCGACCGCGGCGTACAGGTGGTCCAGGGCGACTACGCCGACACCGCCGGCCTGGCCGAGGCGCTGCGCGGCGCCGACAAGTGGATCTTCATCTCCGGCTCCGGCCCGAACGAGGTCCGGCTGGCCCACCACCTGACCGCGGTCGCGGCGGCCAAGGAGGCCGGCGTCGGGCACGTGATCTACACCTCGATCCCCAAGGCCGAGACCAACACGATCGCCTTCGCCACGGTGCACAAGACCACCGAGGAGGCGCTGAAGGAGACCGGCCTGCCCTACACGTTCCTGCGGAACAACTGGTACTGGGAGAACTTGACCGGCAGCCTGGCGCCGTCTGTGGAGCACGGCGCGATCATCGGCTCCGTCGGCGAGGGCCGGATCGCCTACGCCAGCCGGGCCGACTACGCCGCCGCGGCCGCGGTCGTCGCCACCGGCGAGGGGCACGAGGGCAAGGTCTACGAGCTCACCGGCGACCACGCCTACAGCTACGCCGAGATCGCCGCCGAGGTGTCGCGGCAGGCCGGCAAGGAGGTCGCCGCGGTGAACCTGCCGCCGGCCGATTACCAGGCCGCGCTCGAGGGCTTCGGCCTGCCGACCTTCCTCGCCGAGGGCCTGGCCGACGCGGACGTGCAGATCTCGCAGGGCGCGCTGGAGGAGACCACCGACACGCTGCGCACCCTGATCGGCCGCCCGACCACCACGGTCGCCGACGCCATCGCCGAGGCGCTTAAGAACTGATTGCTTAAGAACTGACTAAGGAACCGATGGCGGTGTCCGCGGACCCCTGGGTCCGCGGACACCGCTGTTGCATACTCGGCGCGTGGTGACGCTCGCCGGAGTGGGAAAGCAGTACGGCCGCGGAAAAGCGGTGCTGATGGACGTCAACCTGTCGGTGCGCGCTGGTGACGTCGTCGCGGTGGTCGGTGGGAACGGCTCGGGGAAGTCGACGTTGCTGCGCATCATGGCCGGGATCACGGCGCCGACCACGGGAATCCGGACCAACGTGCCTCGCAGCATCGGCTACGTCCCGGAGCGGTTTCCCGCGAACACGCGCATGTCGGCGCGTTCCTATCTCCACCACATGGGACGGATCCGCGGGCTCGCTACCCGCAAAGCGTCGGAGCGTACGGACGAACTCTTAGAACGACTCAAGCTAGAGCCGGGTCCGGACTTCGCTATACGCGATCTCTCCAAAGGGAACGCACAGAAGGTCGCTGTGGCGCAGTCTCTAATAACGCGTCCTGGCTTACTGATTCTCGACGAGCCGTGGTCCGGCCTCGACAGCTCAGCGCACGGGACACTGACGGAACTCATCGTCGAGACCGCCGCTTCCGGCAGTGCCGTCGTGTTCACTGATCACCGGGAATCGGTGTCACGCGTAGAAGCCTCCGCTCGCTACGAGATCGAGGGTGGCCGAGTACGCAGGTCGCTCTACCGCCGCCAAGGACACCGATGAGTGCCCTGATCCGCTATACGTTGGCGAACCTGTTCGTCTCCCAGCGCTTCGTTCCGCCGACCTTTCTCTACCTTGTCCTACTCACTGTTCTCACGAGTAGCGACTCAGGGCCCCTGGTGACCGTCTACGCCGCCGCATCCGGATCCCTGCTCGCAGCGAGCGTTTGGATCACTGTGGCGGTCGCCAACGCCGAAGACCCCGTCAGCCGGTGGGTGCTGCTCGCCAATGCCCGCCGCCCAGCCGACGTCGTAATAGCGACCGCAGCGTCAGCGCTGCTCTATCAAGCGGCCCTAAGCGTTATCGGCCTCCTGTATCCGCTGTACTCAGGCCGTCACACAGTCACTGCTTCGGGGCTGGGGATCGGCGCCGTCGCGGAACTCACCTGCGCTCTCGTGGGAACAGGCGTCGGATTGCTGTGCGCGCGGCCGGTGATCGTCCGTACCGGCGTCTCCATGTTGGCTGGAATCGCCCTGGTATTGGCGGTCCTGCTCGTCAAAGGGCTTCCGCCGGTCTCCCCGATGCTTCGGAGGATGACCGGCGGAAACCCTGTCGATCCCACTGTTCCCGGTGTCTTGTCGTTCGTCGGCTTCGCCATCCTCGGCGCGGCCGCGCTATGCGGTTGTGGCTTGGTCGCCCACCGGCTCGGCCGGCGCCGGGACTGACCCCTTCGTCGTCCCCTGCTTCTGATTCTTCCCCTGCTTCCCGTTCTTCTCCTTTGGCGCGGCCGGCAGAACCGGCTCGTTGCGTAGCGCCCGCAATGCGAACAGTGCCGTCAGCACCAGCATCACCGCGCCGGCCAGCGCCGCCGAGTGCAGACCGCAGGAGTAGGCGTCGCGCGCCGTGACCACCAGGGCGTGCGTCGCGGTCCCGGGGAACTGCTCGGCGACCGCCGCGGCCCCGCCGATGGTCTCGTGGGTGGCCGCCACCGCGGCGTCCGGCACGCCGGCCGCGCCGACGCCGGCCATCCGGTGGTGGTAGATCCCGGCGCCGACGCTGCCCAGCAGCGCCATGCCCAGCGAGCTGCCCAACTCCGCTCCGGTCTCGTTCAGCGCCGAGGCCGAACCGGCGCGCTCGGCCGGAGCCGCCGCCAGCACCATGTTGCCGACGATGCTCTGCGCCGAGACCACCCCGCCGGCCGCGACACCCGCGCCGATCAGCACCACGACCACCGGGTTGCCGGGGTGCACCGTGGTCAGCACCAGGGCGCCGGCCGCGGAGACCAGGAACCCCACACCGATGATCTTCGCCGGCTTGATCTTCGAGGTCAGCGCTCCGGTGACGCCCATGCCGACGCTGATGAACGGCATGGCGGCCAGCGACCACAGCGCGGCGGTGAACGGCCGCATCCCGATCACAGACTGCAGATACTGCGTGTTGAACAAGGAGAAGCCCATCAGGACGAAGTTGCCGCACAGGTTGATGAGCATCGGCGCTCGGAAGGCGGGCTTGCGGAAGAGCTCCATGTCGATCAGCGGGTCGCGGGCAGTGCGCTGCCGGACGACGAAGGCGATCGCCAAGGCCGCGCCGAAGGCCACCGCGGCCAGGGCCGGGATGCTGAACCCGTCGACCGCCAGCTGCTTGACGCCGTAGACGGTCGGGAAGATCGCGGCCATCGACAGCACTGAGCCGGCGACGTCGAAACGGTGCTCACTCCTCGGCGCCTTGTACTCCGGCAGCAGGAACGGGCCGACGAGCAACAGGAGCGCCATCGCGGGCAGGTTGATCAGGAACACCGAGCCCCACCAGAAGTGGTCGAGCAGCGCGCCGCCGACGATCGGGCCGAGCGAGACGCCGCCGATCAGTCCGCCGGTCCACAGCGAGATCGCGGTCTGGCGCTGCTTGGGGTCGGGGAACATGTTGCGGATCAAGGCCAGCGTCGAGGGCATCAAGGTGGCGCCAGCCACCCCGAGCAGCGCCCGGGTCCCGATCAACAGCTCGGCGCTGCCGGAATAGGCGGCGACGACCGAGGCGGCGCCGAACGCCGTGGCGCCGAGCAGCAGCAGGCGCCGGCGGCCGATGCGGTCGCCGATGGCACCCATGGTGATCAGCAGGCCGGCCAGCGCGAAGCCGTAGGCGTCCATGATCCACAGCTGCTGGGTGGCGCTCGGCTTGAGGTCCGCGCTGATGAACGGCAAGCC